>BNUV01000251.1 GCA_025997615.1 Spirochaetia bacterium | reverse complement strand
CCCCTCAACGGTAATCCTGAACTCATTGAGCCGGACATCGCCGCGAATCAAGTCAAGGTTATCTTGAATCCTCTTAACGCAATCCTGTACCTTTGTCCCTAAAAAGAGGTCAAAGACAGTATGCCCTTGGCTGGTTTCCAATCCGCTGGAATTATCCAAGTAGAAGGAAAGAGAATTGTTGCTTGCATCAGCGTCTATTACCAAGCACTTATTTCCGGCTCTCATAAGTGCATTGATAAAAAGTACAGACAGGGTGGATTTCCCGGTTCCACCTTTAATTGAGTTTATTGCGATTGTTTTCATGCTTTGCCTCCTAACTGGCACAATAAAGATAAGACCGCCCATTACGAGGTGGCCTTTTGTTAGTACACCTTGTACTTGGAGATAATATATAAGCGGTACGGGAGATCATTGCTGGCTATCGGAACCTTTAACCTCCTAATAATCATGGCGGTAATTAGTTAGAGAGCATGGCTTTTTAGGTGTTATTCTTTTGAGCTACTTTCTTCTTGTGGAGGCGGGGAGTATTCGACTTGTCCGTCCTGATATTCATAGCAATATTTAATGGTAGGTTCTAAATAATAGCGCAGATTTAATGTATTTAAGTCTTTATTCAATAATAAAACCGTAATAACTTTTATGAGCATATCAATCCGGGTCTTCATATCAGTCATTTTGCTGTCCAGGGAAACCAGCTTGATAAAGGCGTCCGGTTTCATAAATGCGGATTCCATTAAATCCGAAAATCCCTTGATACCCAGGATTTCAAAAATATTCATAAGCAGGATAGGGTTGCCCCTAATCCCATAACTCATTTTTTCAGTCGTCTTTTTCTTACTTGCCTTTGGTGACATCCTCTCATGGGCACGTTTAAATGCCTCATACGAAATTTTATTCTGTTTGGTTCGTTTGGGACCATCTATAGTCTTTTCCTCATCTGCTTTTAGCCGTGAATCAATCTGTTCCCATACGGCACCGATCCCACCATCGTATTCATCAATCCGCT
>BNUV01000250.1 GCA_025997615.1 Spirochaetia bacterium | reverse complement strand
CAAAATTGTCTGGGATGTGGGGCATCAATGCTATGCCCATAAGCTTCTCACAGGCCGTTTTAGCCGTTTTGGATCTCTGCGCCAGTCCGGGGGTATAGCCGGGTTCCCTAAGCGTTCCGAAAGTCCCCACGATGCCTTTGATACGGGCCACGCTTCTACGGCTATTTCCGCCGCTCTGGGGCTTTTGGTCGGGGAGAAGCTGGCGGGGGGAACAAACCGGGTGGCGGCGGTCATCGGCGATGGGGCTTTGACCGGGGGACTGGCCTACGAGGCCCTTTCCCACGCCGGCCAACTGGGGCTGCCCCTGGTGGTGATCCTCAACGATAACAAAATGTCTATCGGCCCCAATGTGGGGGGCCTTTCCAAGTATTTAAGCCGCCTTTCATTAAAGTCAAAATACCAGCTTTTCCGCCGGAAATTCGACGCCATGGCCAAAAAAATCCCCTTTTTTGGGGATATGTTCTTCGCCGTGGTGCTGCGCCTTAAACGGGCGGTAAAGGCCGTTTTCTATACGGATAATTTTTTTGTCGATCTGGGCTTTGAGTACGTGGGGCCCATTGAGGGGCACCATATCCAGGGTCTGGAGGAGGTGCTCCGGGACGCCCGGAATCTGGGGCGGCCGGTGGTGGTTCATGTGATCACCCGGAAGGGCAAGGGCTACGGTTTTGCCGAGGATGATCCGGGGAGTTACCACGGGGTGTCGTCTTTTTCGGTGGCTGGGGGACTTGCCGGGCCGAACAGCGGTACCTTTACCGATGCCTTTAGCGCCGCTCTGCTACAGCTTGCCGAAAAAAACAAAAAGGTGCTGGCCATTACCGCCGCCATGGAAAAAGGCGTCGGGCTTTCGCCCTTCAAAAAGGCTTTTCCGGGCCGTTTTTTTGACGTGGGCATCGCCGAGGAGCACGCCGTTACCTTTGCGGCGGGGCTGGCCGCCCGGGGGTTCTTGCCCGTAGCGGCGATTTATTCAACCTTTATGCAGCGGGCGGCGGATCAGGTGATCCACGACGTTTGTTTGCAGAA
>BNUV01000249.1 GCA_025997615.1 Spirochaetia bacterium | reverse complement strand
GCTATGCTGCCTACCGAGGTTTTAGAGAGGGTAAACGAGCTGCTGTTTGTACCAGACAGAGCGATGGTCAAGTCGCCGGTCGCCTGGGTACCGGTATTGTTAATGGTTACAGTTTTAGCCGTCTGTGCCGTATAGCCCACAATCGCCGCCGGGAAGCTATACGGTTCAGTCTGATTAAGGCTAATACCGTAAGTGGGCTGCTGATTCACCGTGAAGCTCACATCAAAACTTTTCGCGGTGATATTAGCGTTCCCGCTCACCGTTACCCTGGCGGTGTAGGTCCCCGCCGCAAGCTCCGTGTTGGGGGCCACCGTAAAGGTGTCGGCGCTGCTTGCCGCTATGCTGCCTACCGAGGTTTTAGAGAGGGTAAACGAGCTGTCGTTTGTACCGGATAGGGCAACGGTCAATGCACCGGTCGCCTGGTTACCGGTGTTGGTAATGGTTACCGTTTTAGCGGACGGCGCCGTATAGGGTATTGTTGCCGCCGGGAAGCTATACTGTGCAGTCTGATTAAGGCTGATCCCGTAAGTGGGAGTGGGGTCGGTGTCGGGGCCGCCAATGTCGCAGCCTGCAAGGGCCAGAGCCGTAATAAGGGTGATAAGGAACTTTAGTTTAAGTCCTAAACGGGGGGGGGCGGGGGGGGTAAGCGGAATCACATGATCCGTTCCGGAAAATACTCCCTGTGTCTTTTTCATACTTCCCTCTTTCAATATAGTATTTGATATAAAAAATACCGTAGAAAGAGTATTTTTTAACCTAGGGTGCACTCGAATTCGTTCAAAAAATGGAAAATTCGTACCTAGGATGCATCCTAGTGTATGAATTTGTATACACTTTGGTCAACAATTCTCATCTTGACTACAAGCCTCCCCCCTCCCCTGCTCCGCCAGACAGTGTTGGGAGGGGAGCGGGGCCGGGCTGGCAAAAATGATCTGGCCGGCCCTTCGTCCTTTGTCAATCAATTCTGTGCAGTTGGGCCTTACGCCATTCTGTGCCGGTTCCGGCGCTTTCGCGCCAGGTGGG
>BNUV01000248.1 GCA_025997615.1 Spirochaetia bacterium | reverse complement strand
GCTTACCCGGGTCATAGCCCGAAATTCGAGCCTCATTTGTAACATCCCTATCGTCTTTCTTGAAGTGCCCCGTGACTGCTAATCCCGATTGGTCCAGTTGCTGCCCCTGTCCGTAAAGGATCCGCTCCGGCATGCTGATCACTTCAACTGACTGAAGCGTGTTGCACCCCGTCAGCCCGGCCATGATTGCCGCCCCTATGGCGATAATCCCCAAGATTCTTATCTTCATAAATATCTCCTTGTGGCCTTTCCTACCGTTAAAATGAACGGACAACACGGAAGCCAAGGTAAAAATTTTGAAGGGATGGAGTGATGATAACCCGGCTTGCGGAGCGCATACCCTGCGCATCGCTGTCCCAACAGCCGCCGCGGACCACGCGGTTAGACCCCGAGGACACGCCCACAGGATCGGCCTGGGAACCGCTGCTATAGCTCCCGTACCAGTCCCAGCACCATTCCCATACATTTCCATGCATGTCGTATAAACCCCAGGAGTTCGCCTGTTTCTCCCCTGCCGGATGGGTCTTGCTTCCGCTGTTACCGTTATACCATCCGGCATTATTTACCGTAGCGCCGCTGCTATAGGGCCCTGTAGACCCCGCGCGGCAGGCATACTCCCATTCCGCTTCTGTCGGCAGCCGGTACCCTGACTGCGGGCCAGCCTGGGCGCTCCGGTTCCAGGTTACATTCGTCCCGCTGATCGTATATACGGGCGTTAACCCTTCCAACTGGCTCCGCCGGTTGCAATACCCCACCGCATCAAACCAGGTTACCTGCTCCACCGGAAGATTCAGCCCCTTCCAGTTGCTGGGATTGGTCCCCATCACTTCCTCATATTCCCGCTGGGTTACCTCAGTCTTCCCCATGTAAAAACCGCTTACCGTTACCTGATGCTGGGGCCCTTCATCGTCATATCGCCCGGCCTCGGATGCGGGGCTGCCCATGGTAAAGGTCCCGCCGTTGATACGTACCATGTTGGCCGGTACGGGGAGTTCCCGGGACTGGGCCGCCGGCAGCACTGCTACGGCCGGGG
>BNUV01000247.1 GCA_025997615.1 Spirochaetia bacterium | reverse complement strand
GTTTCGCCAATTCCCGCGGCGATTTTGTTGATATCATCCCCGCTTAATTCGGCGATTCCGTAATCCGCGAATGCTTTTGCGAGGAATTTGTAGCGGTCCACAAAACTAATCACACATTTTTCCGTATGTTTTGAAAGTTTTTCGTAGAGCAAACGAAAATTTTCTATGTGAAAATCAACCGAATATTTATCGTTCACAATCACCGGATCGTAACGCCATATCACCCTTTGTTTTCCGATTCTTTCCGATAATTCCAGAAAAGTTTCGATGATTTCACTTTTTGGCGGCAGATTTTTTTCCAGATCATCGCTGTAAGAATTGAGGGTAAACTGAAAATAATATTTTGTGTATCCAAGGTCTTCAATCTCATCAAAACGACGGATAAAATTCCGGGGATTTTTTGTCCAGAAGACAATGCAGTCGATCAAGGCGGGATCGAGAATTATCCGGCTGACCGATTTTGGATTAACCGGATTTTTGACAAAAACTTCTTTTTCCCGCAGGCAGTTTATAAACCATTCGCCGAAAAAGGCCGGTATATCGGTTCTGCGGCTGGCGCTCAGGATCAAGGCCTGGGCTTAATGCCATTCCCCGCCGTAGCCCCAGTTTTCAAATTCGGCGATAGTCAGGTATTGCTGTTTTACCGGAATGTCGAATTCTTTGGCGATATAGGCGCATGTTTCATGGGTAAAGCGTTTTTTCGCTTCTTCCGTGGTTTTGGTATAAACCCGCAGATCGATATATGCGGAGGGAACAGCTTTATCCCCTGAGAATAACGCGCCCCCGTCGCAAATGTGCGTGATAAGGTCCGGCCCGGTTTTTCCGGGGATGATGGTGATAAGGCGGCACAACTCCGACGCCAGTTTTTGCTTTTGGGCAGCCTCAAGTTTTTTTCCGATGGTCACTGAAATATACGGAAAAATGTGTGATTAGTTTTGTGGACCGCTACAAATTCCTCGCAAAAGCATTCGCGGATTACGGAATCGCCGAATTAAGCGGGGATGATATCAACAAAATCGCCGCGGGAATTGGCGAAAC
>BNUV01000246.1 GCA_025997615.1 Spirochaetia bacterium | reverse complement strand
CCTTTTCTAATATAGAGAAACCCTTGTTATTTGAAAATAACAAGGCGAAATACTCGTACTTTCTCGGGAAAATAATACACATAAAGATTACTGATTATCCAGAATATAAAGACGCATGGAACATGGAATATTACCAAAGAAATAAGATTATTGATGGGATAAGCGGTTGCGATGCAAGCGATGTGATATTAGTTTCTGATGTTGACGAAATACCAAGCCCCGATGCGATAAAACATTATAAAGAAAATGGAAGCGGGCTTTGTGCCTTGATACAAGATTATTACAATTTTTATTTAAATTATAAACGCTGTGTTTTTAGAACGTGGGATTTGGCAAAAATAGCGCATTATGGTGATGTTATAAAATTAAATTACATGCCTCAACAGGTGCGGGATTGTAAGGCAGATAAGGTAATAACAAATGGGGGCTGGCATTTTTCCTGCCTTGGCGGCATTGCTGCAATAAAATATAAAATAGGCGCGTTTTCTCATCAGGAATATAACAATGAACAATATATTAGTGACAAAACATTAGAAGAAAAGATACGGCGCGGATTAGATATTTATAATCGCAAAGATTATAGATTTAGGCCGGTTAAAATAATGATTTCCGCGTATCCCGCTTATATTGCTAACAACAAAGAAAAATATGCGGAGTATATTTACAAAAAAAATAATTTTTTAGTAAGTATTATAAATATCGCATATTGTTTATTCCTATGGTTTGTTGGCTTTGTGCAAAAAAGTTGTAAAAACATACTTATAGGAATATCACCAACAAAGGAGGCGTTATAAATGCTTTACCGTCAAAAATTTGACACGTTTATCCGTATCTACGATGGCTGCGGATATATCATCAATAAAAGCAACTTCGCTGACCGTGTGACGGACGCCGCAGGTGCGGCTTTCCTGTCCGCCTTGTCCCGAAAGGGACAGACGATCGATTTATTGTGTGAAAAAATCGCACAATCCTTCAAAGGCATCAGTCCAACGGACATTCAGGCAGACGCTACGGAATTTTACGCAATGCTTGAAACGGATGGTTTCATCGTT
>BNUV01000245.1 GCA_025997615.1 Spirochaetia bacterium | reverse complement strand
AAATAAAGTACGGCCCAACATCGTATAACAAACGCTATATGCATCGCCGCCAGTAGGCGACTCGGGCTACAGAAAAAGGCAGTCGGCGCATAAGCGCCTTGGTGCATTTTTCTTCCGCCACATTTTTGTGCCCCTGGAAACCTGCGGTTTCCTTAATCGGGGCACAAAAACGTCATATAGCTAAAACGTTAGGCGCAATGCCACAAAATTTCTTGGATAAAATGTTATAAAAAATCATACAGTATTAAAAATTCATTTAAAAAGGAGTAAAAATCCTTGACTTTATGGTAAAATTAGGATATACTTAGTATATCCTAGTAAAGGGGACAAAAGAGCATGACAACGGCAATTGTTAAATGGGGAAATAGTCAAGGAATACGGCTCCCAAAGGCTTTTCTGCAAAATATCAACATAGCTGAAAATGATACGGTTGATGTTTTAGTAGAAAACGAAGCAATTATTATAAAAAAAACATACGCTCCAAAACATAAAACCACAAAAGAACGGCTAGTAAATTTTTATGGCAAAAACGTTACTCCTGAAAATCAGGGGGAAATAGATTGGGGAAAACCTGTAGGAAAAGAAATATGGTAAAACAAGGAGATATTATTTGGCTTGATTTTGATCCGCAAGTAACCTCTGGTTACACTGGTCATGAGCAACGAGGACGAAGGCCTGCTTTGATAGTAAGTAACGAAAGTTTTAATAATTTTTCAAAGTTGGCCATTGTTTGTCCCATAGCAAACAGGGACAAGGATCATCCTTTTCATATAAAATTAGATAATCGGACAAAGACTACGGGAGTAATTCTATGTGATCAAGTAAGAACGCTTGATATCAATGCACGGAATTTTGAATATATTGAACATGTGACGGATGATATTTTGTTTGATGTTCTTGATATAGTGAATGGATTTATTGAAATAGAAAAGTAAAAAATTGTGGTAATGCGGCACTTCGCCTAACGAGGCTGTCGGAAAAGTCAGTTTCATTACGCCCGAATTTTTAGTCGCACCTTAATTTTCGGGAATCAGCGCAAGCAGTTGGAGAACTACCACCTAAAAGGCGGTTTGCGGCGGGC
>BNUV01000244.1 GCA_025997615.1 Spirochaetia bacterium | reverse complement strand
ATCGGCTTTAAGCTGGTAACGATCATCACGATCCTTGTGCTGGTATCCCTGGGCATGATCACCGTATTGGTGTCGTACTTTGTGTCCCAGGACATCAAGCTCACCGCCGAGGACAACAACTTTATCATAAACCGGCGTTCCGCCACCGAGGCAGAGACGAGCCTGGCGGCGGCCCGGTCCAATTCCCTCTCGCTGCTGGAGGCTGTTAATGTGGCGGGCCGGTCCCTGTCTGCGCCCATGGCGGCGGTGTTTTTTGAGCGGAACCAGGATCTGGCGGCCATTGCCCTCATGGAAAAGGGCCGCCCTCCGGAGGATGTGCTGATCAATCCCCGGTTTTTTCTTTCCCGGGAAATCGACAGCTCCCTGGCCCTTTCCTTTCTGCAAAGCCGGCCTGAAACGGTGGAACGGGCCGCGGCGGGGGAGACGGTGCTGCTGAACGGGTATCCCCATTTCGGTGTTCCGACCCTGGCCCTTTTTATGCCCTGGCAGGAAGGCGGCTCGGAACAGGCGGCGGTTATTGTCTTTTCCCCCGAATCATTGAGCGAAAGTTTCGGCGGGGGGACCAACCTGTCATACCTCATCAACGGCGAGGAGGACATACTGGTCCATGCCGATTATGAGCTGGTGCGGGCCGGGGTGAATGTGGCGAACCGCGAATTTATCCGGACCATGCGGGAAAACACCGGGGAGCGTATGCAGAGCCTGTATACCGAAAACGGCGTACGCTACTTCGGCGCTTTTACCAAGCTCGATATTGCCGGCGCTGCGGTGGTCACCGTCATCGAGTACGACAAGGCCTTTGAGGGCATCGCCGCCACCACCCGGCGCAATGCGTACCTGACCGCGGCGGTGCTGTTTTTATCGGTATTGTTCATCTGGTTTTTCTCCAAAAGTATTTCGGGCCCCCTGCGGCAGCTTGCCTCCGCGGCAATACAAATTCGCGAGGGGAAGTTTGAGATAAACCTGGCGGTGAAAAGCCGGGACGAGCTGGGCCTGTTGGTAAAGAGCTTTCAGCAGATGAGTACGGCCCTGGGGATTTTCGGCAAATTTACCAACCGGGAAATCGCAGTCCAGTCCATGCGGG
>BNUV01000243.1 GCA_025997615.1 Spirochaetia bacterium | reverse complement strand
TATTTTTTGTCAATATATTTTACAACAATTTTAGCCCAAATGGCATATAACGTTTTAGCTATACGACGTTTTTGTGCCCCGATTAAGGAAACCGAAGGTTTCCAGGGGCATAAAAATGTGGCGGAAGAAAAATGCACAAAGGCGCTTATGCGCCGACTGCCTTTTTCTGTAGCCCGAGCCGCCTACTGGCGGCGATGCGTATAGCGTTTGTTATATGACGTACCGCCTTGTTTTCCATGTTTCTTCCTCTTTTGTTTCCAGTTTCTTCCCTTTGTCAAAACGTTTCTTTTGTTTATGATTAATCACCTTTTCTTCAAATTTTCGTTAAAAATTGTTTTTTGTGGGCTTTTTTTATTATCTTGGGCTCCATTTCTCTTGTGCCCCATTTTGCCACGGGAATTTGATTTCATACCTTTTAACTTTTCATTAAACTGCGGTATTTGTATATTCGATTTTACTTTATATGATCTGACTAAATCTGAAATAGAAAAACAATTTTTATTTTTGTAGTTTCTCAAATATAAATTATGAAAATGACAGATTTTCTGGAAAAAGATGACCATTATTTCTATAATATTATCTTCTTCTTGTGCCTCATTCTTGCGGTATGTCATATAACGTTCCGGTTGTTTACGACGTTTTTGCAGTTGCGATAAAGGAAACCGCAGGTTTCCAGCAACTGCAAAAATGTGCCGGAGAAAAAACGCACAAAGGCGCTATGCGCCGACTGCGGTTTTTCGTAGGCCGAGCCGCCTACTGGCGGCGAAGCGTAAACAATCCTGTTATGCGAAGTGCCCTTTGTTTTTACCTATTTATTTTTTACTGGTATTCTTAATACTGTTTTCATTTTTGTTTCTTCTGTTTTTCTTGGATCAGATAAATATATTTCGTGATGTCTCCTTTTGTCACTAATGTCTTTGATCAAATTATTCCTTTCAATAAATTCATCAATTGATTTAAGTGTTTTAGGTTCGTCATTAAATGAACCTATATGCATACATTGAACACATAATCCTTCTTTAATTTTTATTAATTGTGCTTTTGATGTATCTATTTTTTTCTTTTTACTTGCTTCTTTACAAGCCCATATAAATACATC
>BNUV01000242.1 GCA_025997615.1 Spirochaetia bacterium | reverse complement strand
AACTCAAGGGGGGATCGGGCCGCCAATAAACCGAATATAAAAAGTCTGCATATATGTCAGTATCCTTAATGGTACTTTTTAAGGAAAGAAAAGAACGCAGGGGCATATCTTTATGAAAAAAGCTGCCGACATCCACATCTATCCAGCGGGAGGCGGCGTTAAATTTCAGGCCATAACCGATTTGCTTGATCCCCGGGGGATTCGGATAGGCGAAAAAACCCGGCCTGGTGAGAGCCAAAACCTGGAATCCGCCGAGACCCAGGGGAATATCAATTTTAACAATGATGGAATCATTATTGGGAGGGCTCGGTGTAACCAGAAATTTCGTTTCCGGCATACGGGAAGGAAGATTGGTAAAGGTATAGTTGCGGGACTGCCCCCAGGTAACGCCTGTCTTCCCGGCCCGGAGGTTTGCTTTATCCAAAAAATTATAATCGACAAAAGCTTCACTAACGGCAAATTCGTATTTCGGAAAATAAAAAGAAAACTTATTTTTAAGGCGAAGGCCTTCGGAAAACTGTATATCAAGAGACAAACTCTCTGACATACCAAGACCCACAAAATCCTGGAAATCATCCAGCAGGGCATTGGGAGAGTCCCAGTCCCAGGGGGCTTTTTGCCAGGCCAAAGAAACGCCGCCATAAAGAGAACCGGTGACTCTGAATGTAAGGCCCTGGCGCTTTAAAAGACTGGACAGAACATTTTCAGAGGGCTTTGTCTGCGGTCCTTCGCCATCAAAAAATTCTTCCTCACCGGCATCTTCGCCAAAAAGAGAATCAATGTCCGAAGGCTCTTGTTCCTGTGCGGTTAAGACCGGGAAAATTCCTGTCAATAACACCGCAGCAAAAAGAAAAGCAAACCTCACCGATTCACCGTTTCAAGAAACGTTTTGGAAAAAACAGAATCGGCGACTTTATCAAAAGAAGGTTTTGTGATATTAATCCGTGTTACTTCCCTGACAAATTTCCCATTGATCATCGCCCCCCGCAGAGCCTCTTCAATAACCATTTGCCGGGGAACAAAACGGCGGCCTATCTGATAATAATTAGGAAACGCCGTAGTCCGCATGAGCTGTCCGGAAAGACTGTAGTCTTCGGTTTTTCGCACCAACCCGT
>BNUV01000241.1 GCA_025997615.1 Spirochaetia bacterium | reverse complement strand
CGATTACCGCTGATGGGGAAGATTTTTCCGGCATTTACGGCGCCCTCAATATCGCCAACGGTCCCTGTTACGGCGGAGACAAAAGCCCGGTGATCACCGCCATGCCGGACGACGGATATCTGGATACCCTGTTTTTCCGGGGTACGGACAGCTTCAGGGCCATGCGGATCATGGGGCATTATCTGAAGGGGGAGTTTCGCCGCTTCCCCAAAGAGTTTATCTGGAAACGGCTGCGGAAAATCAAGATTCGCTCGGAGGATCCCCTGCTGATAGATATGGATGGAGAGACGTTCTTTGATACCAACCTGACTATAGAGATCATTCCCGGGGCGGTAAAGATCGTGGCCCCCGGGGGGGCTGTTTATGAAAAGAGGGCTGAAGTTTATGAATAAGACCGATAACAATCGCGGCGGTAACGACCGTTATTACAAGGTGGCCACTTTTCTGGCTATAGCGGCATTGGCTATCTTCGCAATCTTTTATTCGATAGATTTTTTTATTGAAGGACTGGCGGCGAAGATATGGATAGTGCTCTCAGGCTGCGCTGCCTGCGGCTTCGTCATCTTCCTCTTCCGCCGCGCCCGGGGAATACTAAATCCGGCTTTCTCCGTTCCGTTCCTGATCTACTCACTGTATATCATCGGGGCAATCATGTCGGGCCGATTTACCGGCTTTTTTTCCGTACTTTTCTGTATTTGCGGCCTGGCGGCCATGTATTTCAACCGCTGGAAATACCTGCAATTTATCATTCTCTCAAATGCCCTTTCTCTTGCCCTGATCCTTGGCGGGATTCCCATGTTCAGGGAGGGCAGTTTCACTTTTTCGGAACTATTGATCAACTGGATCTTCACGGTCATCGGTTCGATCTTCATATACTTTGTCATACAATTCGTGTCGGAAAAAACCGCCGAGTCAACCAGGGCGGAGGATTCTTTTAAAACCATGCTTGCCTCCACCCCCGATTATATCGTCCTGGTGGATGAGTCATACCGCGTGACTTATATCAGCCAGTCCCTGGCGGAGTTCGCCCATATCGAGAATCCCCGGATGGCCCAGGGCCGCCCCCTGCTGGATATTTTCCGCTACATGGACATCAAACTCAAGGCTGCGGAAATTCTGGAT
>BNUV01000240.1 GCA_025997615.1 Spirochaetia bacterium | reverse complement strand
TCGTAATTGTATTATTTTGTCAATATATTTTTTCATATTCTCAATAAATTTTAGCCCGTATTTCGTCTAACGTATGTTATGTGCAGTTTGGGCACTTTCAATTATTTTCTATAAATATTTTAAAATCGGCTTTTACAATTTCCCATATGTTTTCAATTCCTTTTATTAACGGTCCCATTTCACTCCAGTCTAACTCTGAGCTATATGCATGCCTTATAAAATGTCTAAACAGCAAATATTTTTCCAACTTCTTTTTTATATCATCCCTAATGATTCTTATATTCTTTGAATTAGTTCCAAATGCCATTTCAAATAAAGTTTTATGCCATCTAATATCATTAGGTAATTTTTCATTTATGTACTTAAAAAATAATATAATAACACTTTCCACCCCATTGTAAAATGAATGTAATACTTGAGCCGCCGCTGTCATTTCTATAATATCGGGTTCTTTTATTTTGCATAAATCCAATAAAGGCTTTACGTCTGCTAATGATTTCTCTATCCGTGAAATTTCATGTTCAACTTTTATTTTTACGATTTCATCCAATTTGAACAACCTCACCAATACTATTTAACATTGAATAAAAATCAGAATTTGTATCAAAATCAACTAAATCAATTTTATTTTCTATGTCAAAATATATTCTCGAATACACATCAAAAAACTTGCCCTTCGGGAGCCCTTTTATACCAATATCTATATCAGAATCATCATGTATTTTTCCTGTAACCAGAGAACCAAACAGAAAAACTGATTGACAGCCTTCATTTTTGAGTAAATTTGTAGCACTTTCAATATCTTTTCGATATTTTGAGGGAATATTAAGTTCCATGTCTGTATGTTATCATATTGTTTTTATTTTGTCAACTATATATCTGTATGATTTTTTATACACTATATTTGCCCAAATTGCACATAACGTGTGTTATGTGCAATTGGGCTAAAATAGTCGAAAAAAAACATAAATGTATAAAAAAGTATACACCTTGGCGCCGTGGTGCCTCATTTAGAAATGTACCTTTCGGCTATGGGTGCCTCATTTCAAAAATGTACCTTTAAGCCATGCCACGCAGCTTGGCTTGGTGGGCGGTCAGCATGGAGTTGACGGCCCGATGAACAG
>BNUV01000239.1 GCA_025997615.1 Spirochaetia bacterium | reverse complement strand
TCGGGGGATTGTTATTGCTGTTTTGATGCGGATATTTACGGCAAATGATGTTATTCGATATCGAATGTTGGCGCTGGTGGCCGGGGAAATCAATGAGAAAAAAGTGAAGGGCTGCATAGCGGAACTGGGGGTGTATAAGGGTGATTTTGCAAAAAGAATCAACAGCTACTTCCCTGAAAAAACATTGTACCTGTTTGATACCTTTAACGGTTTTGACAAGCGGGATGTGGACATAGAAAAAGATCACAACAACAATGCGAAAGAAAATGATTTTGCGAATAATGATGTTGAACTGGTATTAAAAAAGATGAAACACCGGGGTAATTGTATCGTAAAAAAGGGATGGTTCCCGGAAACAGCGGAAAACGTTGAAGAAAGCTTTGCCTTTGTCAGCATCGATACCGATTTATTCGAGCCTATATATCAGGGGCTTTTGTTTTTTTACGAGCGGCTTGAAAAAGGCGGATATATTTTTGTCCACGATTACAACGGCAAATTATACGGGGCCAAAAAAGCGGTTCAAAAATTTTCTGATGAATTTAACGTGCCCTATGTTCCGTTAAACGATCTATGCGGCAGTGTGGTGTTTTCTAAATAAGAGCCGCAATACGCCGTAGACTTGTTTGTCCCGGGTGAGCAGCAGCAGCGTTATACCGATGGCGGCAAAGATAAAGGCGCTCGCCGCCAGAGGCGCTCCGTAGGAGATGAGCCGTCCGTGCCCCGCGAACAAGGCGCTTATCCGGGGATTGAGATAGAGCAGGGGCAGAACCGCCAGAACGGAAAAAACAATCATTTTGATGCTGTAGGTTAATGCGGATTTTAGCGCGTCCCCCACGGCAATTTGGGGATTCCGTTTCAAAAAAACAAAGAGCAGACAGGTATTAACGGCGCTGGCAATGCTGAGGGCCAGGGCCACACCGCCGCCCCGGTAAGGGCCCACCAAAATACCGGCCAGTAAAATATTTACCCCAAAAGCAATGATGCCCGCCAGTGTGGGCGATTTGGAATCGCTCTGGGCATAAAAGGCCGGGGCCAGAATACGGTTAAGGGCAATGAAAAAAAGCCCTGGCATATGGAATGAAAATGCCTGAAGCGTTAAGGCCACGGAAGCTTCGTCAAAGCTGCGGTTTTGGAAAAGCAGCCGG
>BNUV01000238.1 GCA_025997615.1 Spirochaetia bacterium | reverse complement strand
CAGGGCAAAAGCATTTAACATTTGCCAAATAAAACGTCATGAAGGAAATCTTGATTGAGCGCCGCCTTGAATTGTTTTCGTCTGGTACTTCGCTTCTGGTCTGTTTGGGTTGAACGTAAAAGTCTAAGGGCTATCTTTCGTAAAATGTCCAGATTTTCAGGAGCGTGGTCTTTGCGGACTTGCGAGGCGTCTTCGGCAAAACAAACATCAAGGGACCAGTGCAGCTGGTTTTCGATTGACCAGTGTTGGCGGGCAAGATACCCAAAACGCTCTGCAGTCGCCGTAAGGCTGCTCAGGTAATAACGGTCATATTCGGTCGTTTTCCAGCCAGTTTCAGCGGTTTTATCCACAGTTTGGCGAGTGCAATGATATCGGACAAAGGTTTTTAGGTCAGACCAAAGGCGCCTGTCTTCATACCAATCTGCGCTGGTTATGGTTATTTTTCGCTGTTCGATCCTGCCATGGTCTTTCTCAAAGCCGCTTTCCCATTCGGTGCAACGTTCGTTCTTATGCGGGTCATCATCAAGACCCGTAAAACAGTCCGCAATTTCCTGATACAGTACCGGATGATTTTCCTTCACCATTAAGACGTAGTCAGCTTCTTTCTGCCGTATTTTTCGGGCAATTTCCCGCTGACACCCCATAGCGTCTATCGTGACCGTGTCGCCTTGTATGTCTATCGTGTCTAACAGTTGCGGAATGGCGGTGATCTCGTTACTCTTTTCCCCGGTCGCCAGCTGCCCCAAGACTAAATTTTCCGCTCCGACCCACGCTGAAACCACATGAATGGCATGATTTTCACCCTCTGCGCTCCCCCGTATTGTTTTTCCGTCTATATTGATGTTCCGGTTTCCGCATTTGCTGACCAGATTCAGCCATCCATACATGCTTTTCATCAATTCTTTCGGATTTACCCGTCGGAAAACACGCTCAAACGTACATTCATCGGGTATCCCATTCGGTAATTTCAGGAATGTTTTGAACCAGCTCTCCCGGGCCTGTCCCAATTCCTCCATTGCTTCAAATTCATCTTGTCCGCTTATGACGGTGCTCAGTCCGATCACCAAGATATCAATCAAATTATGCCGAAAATTGCCTTGTTGCCGCCTCGGATCGTGAATCTCCCCCAAAAAATCGGTCATTTTG
>BNUV01000237.1 GCA_025997615.1 Spirochaetia bacterium | reverse complement strand
CGGCATTACTGGAAAAATTGCGGATATTAACAAAGGAAACTCTTTCCGGCGAAACCATCATGGACTTCACCATCACCGTCCACGGCCTGAAAGGTTCAACCTACGGCATCTGTGCCGATGGAGCCGCACAGCTGGCGGAAGATCTGGAAAGGGCGGCCCGCGCCGGGGACCTCCATTTTATTGGGATCAATGCCTCCCTTTTTATTAATGCGGCGGAAACCCTGTTGAAAAACATAGGACAGGCGCTGGAAAAAATCACCGTCGGCGCAGCCGAAAAACCCCGGGCTCCCGCGCCGGACAAAGCCCTGTTGGCAGAGCTGCTTGAAGCCTGCAAAAAATACAAGACCAGCGCCATGGAAGCAATTCTGGTCAAACTTGAATCTTTCGAGTATGAATCCGGCGGAGATCTGGTGGCCTGGATAAAGCAGCAGGCGGACAACCTTGAGTACGATGCTATCCGGGAACGGCTGGAGCAATAATTATTTTTTCGCTATACTAAATTTATAAGGAGCGCTCAATGGAAGCCTTAAAGAAAAATGCCGCGTGGAAGGGCCGGAAGGGGCCGGTGGTTTTGGTGATAATGGACGGCGTTGGTTACGGCAAGTTCCCCGAGGGGGACGCGGTGGCCGATTCAAAGATGTATAACTTCGAAGCGATAAAGGCCAAAAGCCCCCACACAAAGCTTAAGGCCCACGGCAAGGCGGTGGGGCTGCCCTCGGACGACGACATGGGGAACAGCGAGGTGGGCCACAATGCCATGGGCTGCGGCCGGGTTTTTAGCCAGGGGGCAGCGCTGGTGTCGGCCTCTCTGGAAACCGGCGCCATGTTCAAGGGGCAGGCCTGGAAAGATGTTACATCTAACGTAAAAAATTCTGGTGGAACCTTGCACTTTATCGGGTTGTTTTCAGACGGCAATGTGCACAGCCATCTGGATCACCTCAAGGCCATGATCTCTCAGGCAAAAAAAGAAGGCGCAAAAAAAGTGCGGGTCCACATACTTTTTGACGGCCGGGACGTGGGGGAAACCAGCGCCCTGGAATATGTGGATCCCTTCGAGGCCTTTCTGAAGGAAACGAGTGACGGGGGGTTTGATGCGAAGATAGCCAGTGGCGGCGGCCGTATGTGGATCACCATGGACCGCTACGGGGCGGACTGGAGCATGGTGGAACGGG
>BNUV01000236.1 GCA_025997615.1 Spirochaetia bacterium | reverse complement strand
TGAGGTGGAGATTGCGGGTAATTGAAATATTCCCTTTGGATATTTTGGCAGACTCCCGTGCTGATTATGGCAAAAAGATTTTGTCGACAGTGTCGACAAAATTGGTTTCAGTATACGGGAAGTCTTTTGTAGAAGCCAATTTATATCGGATGAAACGCTTTGCTGCGGTATTTCCTGATATAGATACCATTGCCCGAAAGGCATTTGAAAGAACCGAAATTGCCAATACGCAACTTACCCCTCAATCGCTTGTTCCGTATCTTGTTCAAGCAATGATTTCACTTCGTTAATTAACTGTTCTTTGTCCGGTATGTAATAGACATAACGCGAAGCAAATATAGTGTTTTCCAATCCACCAAGTGCATATTCCGCCATAACATCATGTTTATCTGCACAAAGAACAATGCCGATTGGTTTTTGGTCGTCTTTATCATTGACTTCGGTATTGTAGTAATTCAGATACATGTTCATCTGTCCGATGTCTTCTGGCTTTAAATGCCCCATTTTCAAGTCAATCAGTACATACGCTTTCAGAATTTTGTTGTAAAAAACCATGTCAACGTAATAATGTGTATTCCCTAATGTGACCCGTTGCTGGCTGCCTACAAACATAAAACCACGCCCCAGTTCCAAAAGGAAATCCTCGATATGGCGGATGAGCCTTTTTTCCAAATCCTTTTCAAGAATCGGTTTTTGCTCCCGGACACCTAAAAACTCAAAAACATACGGTTCCCTCAGAATATCCTCCGGCTTGCTCATCGTAATGCCTTCCCGTGAGAGTGCAAGAACAGTCTCTTTATTTGTGTTCCCATCGGACAGAAGTAAGCGTTCAAACAAAGATGTTTCTATTTGCCGTTTTAGTTCCCTAACCGACCATGAAGCATTCTGACATTCCTGCTCGTAAAAAGCCCGCTTGTCCTTATCGGATATTATCAAAAGTTCGCAGTAATGCGACCATGACAATTTGCCAGACACTGTTTGGCAAATTGGGTAAGCAAGGTAAAAATTACGCATGTTTTGTAGGCTTGAACGGGAAAACCCTGTGCCGAGTTCTTGTGTTAGGCGTTTCGACAGGTCTTTGAGTAATTGAGTCCCATATTGCGCTTTGACATTACCCTTCTGCTCATATTCTACGATGATGCGCCCTATTTCCCAATACGTTTTCAGGTTGTAA
>BNUV01000235.1 GCA_025997615.1 Spirochaetia bacterium | reverse complement strand
ACGTGAAAGCTATACGGCGTTTTTGCGGTTGCGATAAAGGAAACCGTAGGTTTCCAGCAACTGCAAAAATGTGCCGGAGAAAAAACGCACAAAGGGCGTAAGCCCGACTGCGTTTTTTCGTAGGCCGAGCCCCGAAGGGGCGAAGCGTATAGCGTATGTTATGTGCAGTTTTTTTGCTTTTATTATTTTTTCTTCTTTTCTTTTATTTCTATTTTTATTTCGTCCCCTTTTACCATTATTACTTGTGAATTACTAATACTTATTAATTTTAATGTTGAATTATATTTTTCAATTATTTTTTCTCCAGCCTTTTTAAATGGAACATTACCAAAATGCGGTATTGGGTAAAAATCTATTACGTTTAATGCCTTGAAATTATTTTTTAATTCAGGCGCTTTTTCGCTGTCGTCCATTTCATTAACATATTCTATATTAGGAGATAAAATCATCGAACCAGCCGATGCCCCAATATATAATTTTCCTTTTTGTATTTGTTCTTTTATTATTTTATCCGTTCCGGTTTTTATTAATTCCTGTAACAAGTAAAATGTATTTCCACCAGAAACAAATATATAATCACTGGTTTCAAGTTTATTTTTAATTTCTTCTTTGGTTGATGTTGTTATTTCCAATTCATCTACGACCAGACCAAGTTTTTGAAGGGCCTTTTTATCTGATCCAACGTAAAATGTAACTTTTTCTGGAATAGCCGCTGTTGGTATAAATGTTACCGTTTTTCCTTTTATATCTTCTTGAGCAAAATCTTGAAATAGACTTGCCACGCCGGAAAAAAATGAAGCCAAAAATAATTTATTCATATATATCCCCTTTGATATTTCATTATTTCATATTTTCTTTATATTGTCAACAGGTTTTTATTATATTTACCAACAATTTCAAAAAAATTGCACATAACGTTTTAGCTATATGACGTTTTTGTGCCCCGATTAAGGAAACCGCAGGTTTCCAGGGGCACAAAAATGTGGCGGAAGAAAAATGCACTAAGGCGCCTATGCGCCGACTGCGTTTTTCTGTAGCCCGAGCCGCCTACTGGCGGCGATGCATATAGCGTTTGTTATACGATGTTGGGCCGTACTTTATTTATTTTTCCGTACTTATGCGGCGGCCTATGCCGCCGGGTACTGCCTCACGCAGTACCTATACATTGATTCTTATGTCAATTATTATTTATTCT
>BNUV01000234.1 GCA_025997615.1 Spirochaetia bacterium | reverse complement strand
CCGCCAACAGCGGCGAAAAACAGTCCGGCGCGTCAGGAATGGTAAACACTTCATCGGCCACGGAAGAAAAAGCTTCTTCCCCCTGCCAGGTGATCACCAGTGTGGAGGCGCCCCGGGATTTTACCTCCCGGATATTGGAAATAATTTTGTCAAAAAGATTCCGCTGGGTAGCGATGGTCACCACCAGCGTATCGGTATCCACCAAAGCGATGGGGCCGTGTTTCAATTCCCCCGCAGCGAAAGATTCCGAATGGGTATAGTTAATTTCCTTGAGCTTCAACGCGCTTTCCAGGCCCAGGGCATAATCAAACTGCCGCCCCATAAAAAATACTTTTCCTTTACTGAACTGCCGGGACGCGAAACGCTGTATCATGCCGGTGTTGGAAAGGATCTGTTCCGCTTTGCCGGGCACCGTCTCCAGTGCATCAAGGTAACGGGAAAAATCATCATCGGAAATTTGCGAACGGAGTTTTCCCAGCTTTAACGCAAGAAGATAGAGGCACATAAGCTGGGTAGTAAAAGCCTTGGTAGATGCCACGGCAATCTCCGGCCCCGCCCAGGTGTAAAGAACCAGATCTGCCTCGCGGGCCAGGGTGGAACCCACTACATTGGTAACGGCCAGCACCCGGCCGCCGCCTTTTTTGATTAGCCGCATGGCCGCCAGCGTATCGGCGGTTTCACCGGATTGGCTTACCACAATAAAAATATCACCCGCATTAAAAACAGGGTTCCGGTAACGGTACTCCGAGGCGATATCCACCTCCACCGGAATACGGGCAAAATATTCAAAGGCGTATTTGCCCACCATGGCCGCGTGCCAGGCAGTGCCGCAGGCGGTGATAAGCACCCGCGGTGCAGATGCCCAGGCAGAGACAGCCCAGGCCGCGTCAAAATTAATTTCATCAAAGTTGATGTCATGGCCTGCAAGCCGGGGACGGAGGGTATCCGAGAGAGCTTTGGGCTGTTCATGAATTTCCTTCAGCATAAAGTGGGGATAGCCGCCTTTTTCGGCGGCCTCAATATCCCAATCAACATGGGAAGGATCGCGGATTATCCGCTCCCCCTGATCGGTGTAGAGGTCCACATGATCCCGGAACAGAACTGCCAGCTCCCTGTCCTCAAGAAAATAAACTTCCCGGCTGTGCGCCAGCAACGCGGGAACATCCGACGCCAAAAGATTTTCGCCCTTCCCCAAACCGACGATA
>BNUV01000233.1 GCA_025997615.1 Spirochaetia bacterium | reverse complement strand
TTTTTCATCCTGGATCTGCGCTACCATGCAGCCCCGGGGTCCGTTTTTTTTGTACGATTCTTCCCGGTCAAAGCAGACTTGAGTTTTTGCTTCCATGGCATCCAGTATGGCGTTTCGGTCTATCATCATCATACACTCCTTTTTACTCTTTCTATTTCAGGTTTAATTGTGGCCGCATAAAGGGAATTGAGGAGGCCTAAAAATGCGGAAAGGCTGAACAGAACTTCCATGCCGATTCTTTCCCAGATAAGGCCCCCCATGAGGGCGATAAAAATACTTATCACATGATTCACCGAAATTCCCGTGGAGATGGTGGCGGTGATTTCTTCCTGACTGGAGGCAATGTCCTGAACATACACATTGCTGGCCATGCTGGCCATGGAGATGATCGAATCCAGCACATAGTTGACACAGACCACGATAAAGGCGATGTGCATGGGAAAGATCTTGTGGGCATAACCGTAAAGAAGGCAGACCAGCACCAGGATCAGCGTATCGGTAACCATGATAAACTTGTAGCCGAGCTTGTCGATCAGGCGGCCCACCAAAGGACTGAGGAAGGTGCCGCAGACCGCGCAGATTGCCAAAAGCAGGGCAATGATGGAAGTATCGGCCTTATAAAAAAGGATCATCACATAGGGGGCAAAGGTGATAAATATCTGTTTGCGGGCCCCGTAAAAAACTTCCAGCATATAATATTTGCGAAACTTTTTGGCAAAGTAAAAACGTCGGCGCTGCACTTTTATTTTAGACTCAGGCAGGGCGAATGCTACCAGCACTGCGGCGGTCATCAGGGCTGCGGCCAGGGCAAAGATCAGTTTAAAAGATCCCACATTGGTCCGGGCAATGCCCAGCCTGCCGAAGATAAAAAACAGGGCCGTTACAATAAAGTAGCCCGCGATATGTCCCACCTGGTTGATAGAACCGGTGATCCCCAGGGCCGCTCCGGCCTTTTCCTTTTTTGCCATGTCCAGGCATATGCTGGTCCTCACCGGCATGATGATATGTTCCCCGGCGCTGAAAACCACCATGAAAAGCACCACGAGGAATTTTCCCCCCACAAAGAGGAGACCCGCAATGCCCCCCAGCATAAACGCCAGGCCGATCTTGAAAATCCGGCTTTCGGCGAGCCGGTACATCCAGGCCAGAATGAAAACCACCAGAAGCCCCGGAATTTCCCGGAAAAATTCCACCATACCCCGTTCA
>BNUV01000232.1 GCA_025997615.1 Spirochaetia bacterium | reverse complement strand
CAATGATGGGCCGGACTATCCCCTCCTTCTGCCGCAAAAGGGCCAACAGCAGATGTTCGGTTTCAACCTGGGAATGATCCCCCTTCTGGGCGATGGCGGAAGCTTCGTTCAGCGCTTCCTGGGCTTTAATGGTCAACTTTTCGTAATTCATACTTATAAGATACAAAAAAACCGGGGAAAAGCAAATAAGCAATAGTCGTTATTATTAAATCTTTTTATCCAAATTGCACATAGCGTGTGTTAGACGAAGTTGGGCCGTACTACATAGAATTAAATGGATTTTTTATTTTAACCCCATTAATTATTTGTCCATCATTTAAATCTTCTGTTATTAATTCTGTACAATTAGCAGATTCTGCCGCAGCTATTAATAATGCATCCCAAAATGATATTTTAGACATAATACTTATATCTATTCCTCGTTCAATTATTGCTGATCCATTTTGTACTACTTCAACATTTTCAATGTAATTATGCACATACCCCTTTACCTTTAAAGGTTTCATGTGTAATTTAATTGTACAAACATTATAAAATTCTTGCAATATTTGAGTTGATATAACTGCTACATCATTAAAAATAGTCTCCTTTATTATTTTTCTGGCTATCATTTGTTTATTTTTGTCGAATTTGTCTACTGTGTATACAAGTATATTTGTATCTATAAATATTTTATCCACGATATAACTCTTCCCTTGTCCATTTTTCTCCTTTCGAGTTTGCATTTTCTTTATCAATGTCTTTAAACATTTCATCCAACCAGTCTTTAGATGTATGCCTAACTGTTTTTTCTAAAGATTCTTTTGGGGTAACAATTCTAATTCCATTAAATTCTTTTAATACCAAGAGATCATCATCGCCAGTTATGATATAATCTACATTTCCCGTTATCCCACATTCCAAAATAATATTATCATCTATATCCCTACTTCCGTCCCGTATTTTTATGTCAATTATTAATTCATTTGCTATTTCTTCAATTGATTTTATGTAATATTCAATACTTTCTTTATCGGCATTAAATTTAGGTCGATTCATTACATCAGAAATTTGTTCGAGAATTTCTTTTGTTATATATAATTCATCCACCCCTTCAATAACACGAGCAATTACCTTTCTTGGGTTTCCTTTCCAGAAAAATGAAGATACAAAAATGTTTATATCAATTACGACTTTCATTTCCGAACTTTAGTTCGCTTTCTCTTTTCGG
>BNUV01000231.1 GCA_025997615.1 Spirochaetia bacterium | reverse complement strand
TTTCCAGCAACCGTAAAAATGTGCCGGAGAAAAAACGCACAAAGGCCAAAGGCCGACTGCGTTTTTCGTAGGCCAAGCCCGCTACAGCGGGCGCAGCATATACAGTCCTGTTATGTGCAGTGTGTCCGTACTCCATTATTTTTTATTTACTTATTCCTTTCTTCCAATTATTACTAAATCCCTATCCATATTTTTTTCCTTATATTTTTCTATTGATAATTCTATTTCTATGTTTGAGTTTTTCAATAATTCATGTACTCTTTTTGTCTTTAAGGAACTATAATAAAATGTTTCTCCATACATTTCTCCTGTTATCTCCCCATCTATATTTCCATGTGTAAATAATATATAAGATCCTTTTTCCATCCATTCCGAAACAATTTTATAAATTTTTTCTTGTTTATTCTTTTCAAAATGAAAAAATGAATCAAATGCTATTATTCCATCATATTTTTCTTTAGGTTTATAATTAAAAAAATCGCACAAATAAAAATTTGCATTCTTTATGTGTTGATCTATTGCTTCCTGTAATAATTTTTCAGAAATATCAATTCCAGTAACAATAAAACCATTATCAGAAAAATATTTTGCTATTGGATAACCAGTCCCGCAGCCTATATCCAATATTCTTCCACCATATTTAATTTTTTTTGAAAAATCTATTACCAAATTGTTTAATTCAGATTTTTTTCTGTTATTAATCCATTGTCCTGAAATATTATTATATGATTTTTTGTTTTTATCATTTTGTGTTTCGATTTTATCCATACAATGCCTTTATTTATATTATCATTCCATAATATATTTTGTCAACCATATTTTATACAATATTTACAATAAATCTTAGGACACATTGCACATAATGGTAGTTATGCGAAATGCCCTTTGCCGTTGTTTGAAAATATAAAAAATAAATATTGACATAAATAAAATGGTGTATTACAATTATGGCAAGGAGTGAAAAATGGAAAATATATTGGATTATAAAAAAGAATATAAGGACTTATATTTACCCAAAACTGAACCAGTATTAATAAAAATTCCTGAAATAAATTATGTGGCTATTACTGGAAAGGGAAACCCTAATGATATTAATGGAGAATACAAAAATGCTATAGAAACATTGTATGGAATACAATATACAATAAAAATGAGTAAAAAAGGAACTTATATTCCCGATGGGTATTTTGATTATGTTGTACCACCTCTTGAGGGG
>BNUV01000230.1 GCA_025997615.1 Spirochaetia bacterium | reverse complement strand
CATCATCACTATCAATCCTATTGAAGCTTACAAAGAAACCAGTGTGGGCCGTCCCTGCCCCAGAGTGGACATGAAGATCCTCAATGCCGACGAGCGGGGCATCGGCGAAGTCATCGTTAAAGGACCCATGGTGATGAAGGGCTACTTCAATATGCCCGAAGAAACCACCGCCTCCTTCACCACCGACGGCTTCCTTAAAACCGGGGACCTGGGATACATGGACAGTGAAAATTACCTGTACCTCACCGGCCGCGCAAAAAACATCATCGTTACCGAGGGGGGCAAAAATGTGTATCCCGAGGAGATCGAAAACGAGTTCCAGCTTTTCGAGGAAATCGATCAGGTTTTGATCCGCGGTTTTATAATAGATAAGAAACTAAAATCCGAGGGCATCGAAGCGCTGATCTACCCCAGCCCGGATTTTAAAGATCTTACCGGAGCGGCCCCGACTAAGGAGCAAATGAAAACCCGCCTTGATAAAATCGTCGCCGAGGTGAATTTGCGGCTTCTGCCCTATCAACGGATAAACCGCTTCCAGGCGCTGGACGCCCCCATGGAGATGACCACCACGAAGAAGATTAAACGGGATGGGGTAAAGGGGTAGGAGAAAAGCCCCGGCGCCAAAAACGACACCGCCCTTGTCAATCTCGGTTTTAACGGATTTATCCGTGGCCTTGGTATAAACCTCCGCTTCAACTTTGGGATCAAGCTGGAAGCCGATGTCGGCGCCAACCGTGAGCGTATCGCTAAGTTTGTACTCGGGGATCAGATGAGCGTTGAGGGTAAACCCGCCGGCGACCTCCGAATAATTTCCTTTTAGAAGACGGGGATATGATGCAGCAGGGGTTCGCCGGGGTATCAAAAATAAAAAGGATTGTAGTATATTGAGTGTGGAATAAAAGGGATAGTTTGTATGGGGAAAGAAAGAAGCGGTCTTGATTCCGGCTATCGGGAAATGGATGGACGTTTGAGCGGTTGGGGAAGCATAAAAGCCAAGCGGTTTTTGCCGGGAAAACTTGAGGGGCACTTCTGGAATCATGGTGACGATTTTGATGATGTGCGTTCGCCGGGGGAGTATGAAGAAAAGGCCCGGCAGTTTTTTGACAAGGCGCCGACGGTGGATATACTTTGGTTTAGGGATGTTGATGGTTTTTTTTACCGGTATGATAAAAGGAAAAACGAGTTTGGTATTTGCAGCCCGGAGGGGTTTATCATTACTTTTTTTAAGCCTACAAAAGGTTTAGACTATTGGTATGAACA
>BNUV01000229.1 GCA_025997615.1 Spirochaetia bacterium | reverse complement strand
CTAACCCGGCAGCTCCGGTCCCTGCAAGACCTGGTGGACCGGGCCAAATCCACCGCCAATGCCAATGCCAGCCTTAACGCCGCAGTATCCGCCGAAAGGGCTAATCAGGAAAATTTCTTCAAACTCCTTTTGCAGAACAGCCCCGATATTATTCTTATGTTTGATCCGGACAACCGTTTTACCTACTGCACCGACGCTTTCCTCCGGCGGGCCGGCATTGCCGATTTCGGCCTTATCAACGGCAGAAGATTCGCCGAGGTCTTTGAACGGTTTATCGGCCCCGAAGAAGTGGAGGAGATGCGGCTGATATTCCACCGGTCCATTGATGATAAAAAAGGCATAGCCCTGGACAAGCTGCTGGACATCAACAAATCCGGAGAGCCCCGGTTTTACACGATCCATTTTACCCCCATGATGGATCAGGGGGGTAATTACGAAGGGTCGATCATGCTTTTCCACGACCTTACGGATATACGCCAGGCCATGGAACAGGCGGAACAGGCCAGTAAAGCCAAGAGCGCCTTTCTGGCCAACACAAGCCACGAGATCCGCACCCCCATGAACGCCATCGTGGGTATGGCGGAATTGATTTTGCGGGAGGAAATTTCCCAAACCATCTACGGTTATGTGATGAACATCAAACAGGCCAGCACAAATCTTTTGGCGATCATCAATGACATTCTGGACTTCTCCAAGATCGAATCGGGGAAGATGGATATCGTTACGACGGATTATCTTTTTTCATCCCTGCTGCATGACGTAATCAGCGTGATCCGCATGAAGGTGATGGAGAAGCCGATCCAGCTTCTGATCTATATGGACGGAAACCTGCCCAACAATCTCCACGGGGACATGATCCGGATCCGGCAGATATTGATGAATGTCCTTTCCAATGCGGTAAAGTACACCGAAAAAGGTTTTATCACCTTAACCGTGGAAGGTGAACGGACCGACGATATGGTGATTCTGCGTTTCAGCGTAGCCGATACGGGCATAGGCATTAAAGAAGGGGATACGGATAAACTTTTTGGTAATTTTGTCCAGGTGGATACCACCAAAAACCGGGGCATTGAGGGAACCGGCCTGGGTTTGGCTATTTCCAAAAATCTCTCTGTCCTCATGGGCGGCGATATAACTTTTTCCAGCGTTTACGGAAAAGGGAGCACCTTTACCATCATGCTGCCCCAGAAGATTGTCGCCGGTGATGATGTGCTTGCCAGGGTGAAAGATCCGGAGAACAAGGGGGTGATCCTCTACGAACCGGAG
>BNUV01000228.1 GCA_025997615.1 Spirochaetia bacterium | reverse complement strand
CACGGTAGTTCCTTTCCCCTTATCC
The DNA here is from genome assembly GCA_025997615.1 of Spirochaetia bacterium. Taxonomy (GTDB): domain Bacteria; phylum Spirochaetota; class Spirochaetia; order Treponematales; family Breznakiellaceae; genus BNUV01. The sequence continues at coordinate 1,247 of BNUV01000228.1, read as the reverse complement.
GAGCTGATGCTCCAGCCGCCGCCGGACTGATCCGCGGCCTGAATCAAAAAAGGAAGCCCCAAACCAAGTTTCCGTGTGCCTGGGGACGGCCTGTTACCTCAAAGGCGGGCAGGACCTGATCGAAGAAGCCCGGAGTCTTTTGGGCATAGGCGAGGGCGGCGTTACTCAGGACGGCCTTTTTTCCATTGATCCGGTCCGTTGCGTGGGCTGCTGCGGTTTGGCCCCGGTGTTGACCGTGGGCGCCGATACCTACGGCAAACTTACCCGGGATCAGCTGCCCGAGATCATCGCCAAATATCAGAGCAGGGCCTAGTAATAACTGTAAACGGAGTTTACTTGCACTATTGTTTGGGCGATTTGATAATTGACATCTTCCAGAATGCGGCGGAATCGGGGGCGGCCCTGGTGGAGCTGGAAGTCCGGGAAACGGCAAAGGGCGTTAATGGCGCGCCGGAATTCCGTTTTTCCGTGAAGGATAATGGCAAGGGCATGGATGGCGAGGAGGTCAAACGGGCGGTAAACCCCTTTGAAAATGACGGGGATAAACACCCTTCCCGGAAACTTGGTTTGGGGCTTCCTTTTTTGATTCAGGCCGCGGATCAGTCCGGCGGCGGCTGGAGCATCAGCTCGGATAAGGGGAAAGGAACTACCGTGAGCGCCTGGTTTGACCGGGCAAATGTGGATACGCCCCCGCCGGGCGAAATGCCTGAGGTGTTCCGCACGGTGTTTTCGTTTCCCGGCCCCGCCGAAGTGTGCATCCGGTATTCCCGGGAAGAGGGCGAAGGGGATCTGTCTTACGAGGTCTGCAAGTCGGAACTGGAGGAAATTCTGGGCGGTCTTGAAGATGCCGAATCCCAGATTTTGCTTGATCAATATCTAAGATCTTTACACAAATTGGAGGAGAGAGGAAATGGCAAAAATGACCCTGGAATCTTTGAGAAAACTCAGGGATTCTAAAAGGAACGACCTGCGAAGGCGTGACGCCGGGGGAAAGGACATTCAGGTTATTGTAGGGATGGGGACCTGCGGTATCGCCGCCGGGGCCAAAAAAACCCTGGATACCTTCCTGGAATCCCTGGACGTAAACAACCTGGTGGATACGGTTCTGGTCCGTCAGACCGGCTGTATGGGGAGATGCAACGAGGAGCCCACGGTGGAACTGGTGGTTCCCGGTCTTCCCACGGTGATCTACGGCAAAGTACATTCCGCACTGCCAGGGGAGACCGTCCAAAAACATATCATCGGCC
>BNUV01000227.1 GCA_025997615.1 Spirochaetia bacterium | reverse complement strand
CGGGGAAGCCCTACAATCCGCTGGAAAAAGCCGATCCCGATATTGCCGCCCCTTTGAAAAATCGTCCCATAGGAGGGCTGGGAATTTTTATAGTGAAAAAAACCATGGACACGATGGACTACCGGTACACCAATGGCAAAAATATTTTAATCGTCAAAAAAAATATTGAAAAGGAATAGTGGTCATGGATTCTTTGGCGGCCTTTGTCAGATTATACCGGGATATTTGCCGCCGGGCCGATTTTATTTTCACGGAATATGATTTATGCCGCTGGGAAAAAAATGAAGACGGCGGCGCTTCCTGTTTTATCAACCGGATAAAAACAAAAAACAACCGCGGTGAATACCGTGAATCGGACGGCTGTTGTATTGATGTCTGTAAAGAACCCCGGCAATTTAACGATCCTCAGATAAAAAAGAAACAGCACAGCAAAACGGCGGGCTGTTTGGTAAAATCGTTAAAATGCAAACTGCATATCTGTAACGGGCTTATCACCAGGGGCGAAAAAGATCCTGAGGTAAAAAAGCATCTTGAAGAGCTGGATCTGCTCCGGAAAGAATTTGCCGGGATCTACGGGGACTTGTGGAAAAAAATGCCCTTCGGCGCATCCCTTTCCTCTTGTATTGATGAATTTAAGGCTCTGGTATAAAATGGAGGAACTATGAAAGCGCTGTTGATGGAAGAATATAAAAAACTAAAATATACCGATGTGGCGGATCCGGAGATCACGCAGGGGGATGAAATTCTTGTCAGGGTTAAGGCCGTTTCCATCTGCGGTTCCGATGTGCATGGTTTTGACGGTTCCACCGGCCGCCGCAAGCCTCCCCTCATCATGGGCCACGAGGCATCGGGCGAAGTTGCCGCCGTTGGAAAATCGGTGACAAAATTTAAGCCCGGTGACCGTGTTACTTTTGATTCCACCATTTACTGCGGTTCCTGTTTTTACTGTCAAAGGGGCCTCTTTAATCTTTGCGATAACCGGGTGGTGCTGGGGGTCTCCTGCGATGAGTACCGCCGTCACGGGGCTTTTGCCGAATATGTAGTCGTTCCCCAGGGCATCTGCTGTACCTTGCCCGAAGGTCTTTCCTGGGAGGAAGCCGCCATGGCGGAACCTGCGGGAGTGGCCGCCCACGCTTTCAGAATTACGCCGGTGGGCCTCAACGAAACTGCGGCGGTGGTGGGCGCGGGGCTTATCGGCCTGCTTCTTTTGGATGTGTTAAAATCATCAATTGCGGGCAGAATCATCGCCCTGGATACGGATCCTTTCCGGCGGA
>BNUV01000226.1 GCA_025997615.1 Spirochaetia bacterium | reverse complement strand
GAAAGAGGGTGGTGTACACAATAAAGTTAAGCCGCTTGAATTTCCGTATCTTGCTTGCAATACGGCTGTATATATTCATGGCCGCCATGATCGCGTCGGACTCAAGGCCGATGGTACAGAAGTTAAGGGCGTAATTGGTTCCGCAGTTAATGATATCCGTGGCAATAACCGGCGAGACACTCTGCAGAGCGATGTTACGAAACAGGGCCGTTTTATTTTCACCAAATGCGCGGATCATATCATTGGAGTTTCCGTAAGGCACTATAGCCAGTTCCGCGTTGGGAAGTCCCACGATACCGTTGAGGCAGTCAAAGAGGATTCCGTCGCCCCCTACGGCGTAGACCCGGACGATCTCATCAACGGGAACCGCCGCCATCCACTTCCTGATAAAGCCGATGGCGTCCCGGGTATAGCGGGATACGTGAACGGAATACATCGTTTCTATCTGATCCGCAAAGCAGTTTTTTATCTCTTTCAACAACCGATTCATATCCGCCTGTGCCGGAATAGATCGGGGATTAATAATAAAAAGATGTTTCATATCGTCAATTCCTTTACCTTGATCGCCGCTTCTTTATATTCGGCCATCAGCACCAGATCGGAAATAGCGTCCAGAGCTTCCCGGGTTTTGGCATCCAGGGCTTGTTGGGTTATTTCTTCAATAATGCGGTCTATGGTGTCCGCCGTTTGGGATTCCAGCGCCGCCGCCAGTTCCCGCAAAAGCGGTACTATGGCAGTTAAATCGGTGGTCTGGTCTTTCCCCGCATCTTCATTTAATGCATCTCCGATTCCCGCCGCCAGTTCTGCAAGACCCTTTGCGAAGGCGGGCAGTACTTCGCCGATAAGCGTCAGGTCCCCCGCATTGCCTTGCAATGCGCCCTTGCCGGCGGCCTCAAGCCGCGCCGCCAGAGCCGACAGTTCCGCCGCGCCGATACTGCCGGAAGCGCTTTTTAACGCATGGACCTGGGTGACAAACAGGGGCAAATCTTTTTCAGTCGGTACATTTTGCAGCAAGGCAAGTCGATCTTCCACGTCCTTTTTGAACATGGACAGCACCTTTTTATAGCCCTCAACCGTACCGCCGGTCATGGCGATGCCTTTTTCTACATCGACCCCGGGCAGCGTGAAGGAGGGATTGTGAAGGGGCAAGGATTCCCCATTCTCCATTTTCTTTTCTTCGGGTATCCACTTCTCCATGATCTCGTCCAGTCTGGATACATCAATGGGTTTGGTAAGAAAGTCGTTAAAGCCTTTTTCCAGAAACATTTCCCGCATCCCC
>BNUV01000225.1 GCA_025997615.1 Spirochaetia bacterium | reverse complement strand
CCCCAATTTGTTGGCCGTTTTAACATACCATACCGAACGTTCCAACAGTTCGTCGTCCGTAAGTTCCTTATTTTTCCACATGGCCCGATCGGCGAAATGATCAATGCACACCGGTTTCATCGCGTAACGCTGCATCCAGCCGTTCCACCGGTCAACAAATGCGTCACTGATATAGGGCCACTCAGGCATCATGGGCGATCTTATTCCGGGACCTGGGGGTAAAACAATAGACCTTGCGAATCTGAATATCGTCACCCGCCTTCTCCCCTACTGCGCCGAATATAACGTTGTGTTGGCGCTGGAATGCCACACCCCTTCCTGCGTTGAAGATTCCAGGCAAGAGCCCTATCTTGAAGCAGCGGAAAAACTTGGCCTTTCGCAGTACATCGGCCTGCAGGCGGATTTTGCATCCTACGAATTCAGGCCGAGCATTGCCGCCGTGGAGCGGAGTATCCGCGATGGTGGGAAACGTGAGGTTATTTGCTACATAAGTGACCTCGTTCAAAAACGTAAACTTGAAAATCTCGAAATCGATGTTGAGCGAGAAGAGGCAAAAATCAAACAAATGGGCGCTGGTGAAGTGGACATGGAGTTCTTTAATATGCATGTTCATGCCTTCGGACAAAAAATAGCCTCCTACGAAAAGCTCAAGGAGTATGCGCCGCGCCTTGTTTATGTGCATGGGAAATTCCATTACATCAATGACACCGGGGAAGTTGACAACATGGATTACCACAAGATTCTTGGTGCGCTTAAGGAAGGCGGTTACAAGGGTTTTATTTCCTCGGAATTTGAAGGCAACCGTTTTCTGAATGATAAAGGATGGGTGGACGAAATTGAATATGTCCGTAAACACCACGTTCTTATGTGTAAATGCCTTGGTTACAAGGACTTTGAGGAAAAACGATGATTACCAATCACGACATAAAATTGGGCGTGTCCCTGTACAGCTATCAGGACAATTACTACTTCAAGAAACACGATCTTGAAGGCTGTATTGCGGCAGCCGCCGGGGCCGGGGCCGAGGGAATCGAAGTGTTTCCCGAAATGATGATGCCTGAGTGGCCGTATATCAGCGACGCCTTTGTTGACCGGTGGAACGGCTGGATGCAGCGTTACGCGATTAAGCCGGTGTGCGTTGACCATTTCGCTGACCGGGCTATGTGGAAAAATAAGCAGCTTACCGATGACGAACTTGTAGAACGGTCAGTCTGGTATATTAAAGCCGCCAATAAACTGGGAGCGAAGTATATCCGTCTATTACATTCCGCTCATATGGG
>BNUV01000224.1 GCA_025997615.1 Spirochaetia bacterium | reverse complement strand
GCCATCTTCCACCGACTGATGTGTTTTGCCGTCGCCGAAATCCGAGAGACCGCAGCTTGAACCGATGATCTTTACATTAGCCTGGGGAATCGCCACGGCGCAGCGGATCTGATCATAGGCGCGGCCCGCAGCGAACACCGCGAAGGTTCCCGTAAAAGGAATTTTCCCCGCAAATGCAAAACCCGCAGCGGTAGAGGTCATGTTTTGTTCGGCGATGCCCATCTCAAAATAACGATCCGGAAAAGCATCTTTAAAAAGCACCGACATGGTGGACTTGCCAAGATCCGCCTCCAATACCACTATATCTTTGTTTGCCTTGCCCGCTTCCACCAGGGCTTCACCGTAAGCCTTTCGCAAATTTGCCTTTTCCATTATAGACCTGCCTTTGCCGCATCCAGTTCTTCCAGGGCTTTTTTGAAAACAGCCTCATCCATGACGCCATTATGGTACGCCGCATTTCCTTCAGCAAAAGAAAAACCTTTACCTTTTATCGTGTCCAGAATTATCACCGCCGGTTTGCCTTTTACCTTTTCCGCTTCATCAATGGCGGCGATTATTTTTTCAGGATCATGGCCGTCCGCAGGAATCACTTCCCAGCCAAAGGCCTTCCATTTTTTATCCAGATCCGGAATACCAAAAACATCCGCGGTGGGACCGGTGGCCTGGATTTTATTCCAGTCGATAAAGGCGGTAAGATTGTCGATTTTGTAATGCGCCGACGCCTGGGCCGCCTCCCAAAGCTGCCCCTCGCTCTGCTCCCCGTCACCCATGATCACATAAACCCGGGCGGGACTTTTGTCGAGCCGCAGGGCCAGCGCCATACCGTTACCTATGGACAATCCCTGCCCCAGAGAACCGGTCACCGCCTCTATGCCGGGGATGGTCAAATCGGGATGCCCCTGCAAAAGGCCCTCCAATTTTTTTACCCGCTTAAGCTCCTCCCGGGGGAAAAAGCCTTTTTCACAAAGCGCCGCATACTGAATCAACGCCGCGTGGCCCTTGGAGAGAAGCAGCCGGTCCCGGTTCGGATCCTGCAGATTATCTTTATTCAGATTCATTTTGTAAAAGTACAACACCGCCATCAGTTCCGCCAGAGAAGCGGAGCCCCCCAAATGCCCGGCGACACCAACGCCAATCATCTCCAGAATATCATAACGCAGCTCCAGGGCCATGGCCCTTATTTTTTTTATATCCGTTTCGTTTATCACAGAGTACCTCCTTCTTTTTAAACCGCCAGTGGACGGAGAAGCTTCAGCGCCGCCGCTCCGTCAAGAGATAAATTGT
>BNUV01000223.1 GCA_025997615.1 Spirochaetia bacterium | reverse complement strand
GGAGCCGGTTATTTTTAACGGTTCCACCGGGTATATTTCCATGGGGGTGAACAGGGGAAGCTTTTCGGAGAAATACCACATCCAGTCGGGAAACGAATGGACGGTCCGGTTTAATGGAGTGGTTTAATCGCCCTTGACAGAAAACTAATCCTATGTATTTAATAGGATTTATCACTATATTAGTATGGAGGATTTTATGGCAGAGAATCGTGTGGGCAAATTGATTTTGGGAAAATGGAGCACCAGGACTTTGGTGGCGGTAGCGGTTGGGGCGGCTCTTTTTGGGGTGCTTATGGTTTACGGGAGTATCCCGGTATTCACCAATACCAACCTTACCACAGCTATGGTTATTCCGGTGGTAGTTGGGGGGCTTTTTGGCCCGTTGCCGGCCTTTGTGACCCTGCTGGTGGGGAATACCCTGGCGGACCTTATAGGCGGCTGGGGTTTCTGGTTTGACTGGTCCATTGGTAACGGTGTTTTGGGCTTTTTTGTCGGGACTCTGCCCCTTTACGGCGCCCGGATCGACGAGGGCATCTTCAAGGTGCCCCATGCGATAATCTATGCGGTGGTGGCCATACTGGGTAATGCCCTGGCCTTTGGGATTATAACTCCCCTTTTTTCCTCGATCATTTACGGAGCGGACCTGGAAATCACCTTTTTACAGGCCTTTGCAGCGGGGGTTTCCAATACGGTCGTGCTGATAGTCATCGGCATTCCCCTGCTCGTGCTTCTTTCCAAACGTTTTGCGAAACGCAGTAACCTGACGGAAGAGGCGTAACCGGAGGGTGAAAAAGCCCGTTGCCGTCTTTGAGAACTTTAGTTTTCAGTACAAGGCGCAAAACAAACCGACCCTGGCGGACATCAACTTAACTATCTACCAGGGGGAAAAGGTATTGATACTGGGGGCCAGCGGGAGCGGAAAATCCACCCTGGCCAACTGCATCAACGGGCTTATCCCTTTTTCGTATCCGGGGATCATCAGCGGATCCTGTAAGGTAAACGGCACCGAAACCCGGTCCCTGTCGGTCTTTGAACTGAGCCGGGAAGTGGGCACCGTTTTACAGGATTCTGATGCCCAGTTTGTGGGCCTTTCCGTGGGGGAGGACATTGCCTTTTCCATGGAAAACGATCTGTCTCCCCGGGAAAAGATGCGGGAAGAGGTTTACAAAAATGCCCTCGCCGTAGGCATGGATGATCTGCTCAGCGCCCTGCCGTTTCACCTGTCCGGCGGGGAAAAACAGAAAACCGCCCTGGCCGGCGTTCTGGGGAAAAAAACCAATATCCTTATTTTTG
>BNUV01000222.1 GCA_025997615.1 Spirochaetia bacterium | reverse complement strand
GCCGCCGGCGTTACAAGCCCCCCGGAAGCCGCGGGGAAACTGCCTCCCAAAGCCTCGCGGGCCCCGGCGATGGCGGCGGTTAATTCCGCAGGGGTTACCCAGCGATCCAGCCAGCAAAGTTTGGAGATCACCGTCTCCAGCTCAAACCGGGGGGAAACCGAGTAACGTATATCACGATACAAATCAAAAAGAAGATTCTGGGCATATTCCAGCCGGGCCTGATCCAGCGCATCCCGCACCTCGGCGGAAAACCTGTCCGGAGCATACCCCAAAATCGATTCCCGGATAATGCCCGCCTTGATAAAAAGGAGGCTGTGGTAGTAGGAAACCATATCGAGAATAAATTGTTCCAGGGCGATTCCCGATTCGAGAATACCCTCTACCAGATCCAGCGCCCCCGCCGTCTCCCCCCGGACACAACATTCCGCCAAAGTATTAAGTTTATCCAGCCCGATGATCCCCAGCTTTTCCCGGATCAAGGCCGCCTGCAGCTTATCCCCTGAAAACGACACTACCTGATCAAAAAGTGTGTATGCATCCCGAAGGCTCCCCGTGGCTTCCTTGGCGATCCAGAACAGGGCCTCGTCCTCGGCATCGATCTTCATGTCGACGCAGGCAGACTTCAACACCGTCTGAATAGTTTCCACCGGAATTTGACGGAAGTTAAACTGCTGACACCGGCTCTTGATGGTGGCCGGCACCTTGTGGAGTTCCGTGGTGGCAAAAATAAAAACGATGTAAGGCGGCGGCTCCTCGATAGTTTTCAGCAGTGCGTTAAAAGCGCTGTTGGAGAGCATATGGACTTCATCGATAATGTAAACTTTATAGCGCCCCGCATTGGGGGGAAACAAAACCTCGTCTTTGATCTGCCGCACATCGTTGACGCCCGTGTTGGAGGCCCCGTCAATTTCGATGACGTCCATGCTGGCCCCCCGGCCGATCTCCACACAGTTGGCGCAGACCCCGCAGGGCGCCGCCGTCGGCCCCTTTTCGCAGTTCAGGGATCGGGCCAAAATCCGGGCCGCGCTGGTTTTGCCGCAGCCCCGGGGGCCGGAAAAGAGATAGGCGTGGGCTATCCGCCCGGTTTCCAGGGAATTTTTCAAGGTGGCGGCGACAAATTCCTGCCCCGCCAGCTCGTCGAAAGTCTTGGGCCGCCGCTTGGTGGCGGTTACTTCATACGCCATGATACCTCAAAATACCCCGTAACCAGGATGGTCACGGCGCAGCGACCCTCCGCTTACCGTTGCTCCCTTCCGGGCCTGGCGGCGTTATGCGGCGGCCCCTCCCATGGTTC
>BNUV01000221.1 GCA_025997615.1 Spirochaetia bacterium | reverse complement strand
GGATTTTTTGCCGGGCTTTATCGCGGACCGTTTTGTGGGCTGGCCCTTGGCGGAAATTGAAACACAGCTCCAGGGCGGCCCCTTAACTTTTGAGGCCGCCGAAAAAATCCTGGGTAAACCAAAGTCGTGGCTCTCGGTACAGTTTTTGATCTACGCGGTGGATATGAGGCGGGAGGAAATTCTTTCCGCCCTGGAAGAAACGTTATCCGCACCATTGGGTCCGGCCGGAGAAACCGGACTTCCCGAACCCCTTGGCGCGCCGGAGGGCATAATCGAAAAATCCGCCGCCAAAGTCCGTGAAGCAGAGGGCCTTCCCCCCCGGGAGGGACTTTTGCGGGGAACATTCCCCCCCGAAGGCATCGTCATTTTTGAAAATGGTTTTCCCTTTGTGGTGCATCCCGAAGAAGGGCAGAAGACCGGGCATTTTCTGGATCAGAAGGATAACCGCCGCTTAATCGCTCCCTATGCCCGGGGAGGCCGGGTTCTGGACGGCTGTTCTTACACCGGGGGCTTTTCCATTCACGCCGCCCGGTATGGCGCTCTTGACGTTACCGCCGTTGACAGTTCCGAATTTGCCCTGGAGGCGCTAAAGAAAAACGCCGCCCTGAACGGCGTCTCCGATCGTATTAAAACTATCAAGGCGGATATTTTTGATCTGCTCCCCGCATTGGAAAAAGCAAAAGAAAAATTTGACCTCGTGATTCTCGACCCACCGGCTTTTGCCAAAACCCGTTCCGCCCTGGAAAAAGCGCTGGGCGGTTACCGGGAAATAAACCGCCGTGCCATAGCCCTTTTGAACCCCGGCGGCGTTCTGGTTACCTGTTCCTGCAGCCACGCCCTCGACGAATCCCGTTTCCGTTTTATGATCACCGAAGCCGCCGCCGATGCCGAACGCCGTCTTGTGCTTTTGGATTTCCGTTCGCAGGCACAGGATCACCCCGTTCTGGTGGGTTACGACGAGTCGCAGTATCTCAAGTGCGGTTTTTACCGGGCTTTGTAAATCGATTTATATCAAGTCCCGCAAATGGCTTTGTGCTCCGTAGTGATTTGGCGCACATTCCAAGACATTTTTGAAAGCGGCCTTTGCCTTTCTGATCTCCCCCAAACCCATATAACCCAGCCCCATCATGTAATAACAATGGATGCGGTTTTTTTCGTCCAGGTCAATATCAAAAACCAGAAAATCGGGCAGGCTTACCGCAAAATAATCCATCACCTGTTTCTTGAATATATTACGCTCGCCATAATCAACAAGCTTGTTAAACCGTGAAGCGGCGCCGGCCTCATCACCAAGGGCGCGGAGCGGAAG
>BNUV01000220.1 GCA_025997615.1 Spirochaetia bacterium | reverse complement strand
AAGCTGGGGGCGGTACTTTTCCACCACCCGCCGGGCCTCGTCACTCAGGGGCCGTTTTTCAGGCTCCAGAAGATCGATCCCCAGCACCCCCCGGTACAGGGGACTGAAAATGGTTATGCCTATGCCCTGATCCAGGGCCATGGGAAGCACCTCCAGTTCCGGCTGGCGGATCAGAGGGTTATACACGTGCTGCTCGTTCACGATTCCCATAAAACCCCGGCGGCGGGCGGCCTCCTGGGCCTTCATGATCTCCCAGGCCGATCCGTTGCTGCTGCCTATATAGTCAACCTGCCCACTCCGCACCAGCCCCTCGTAGGCTTCCCAGATTTCGTCCCAGGTGTGGGGTTTGGCGATATCGTGCATCAGGTACAGTTCTATGTGATCCGTTTGCAGCCGCCTGAGCGATTCCCGGAAATGGCGGCGGATCTTGTATAATGATAAATTAGCCGGCTTATTCGGCCCGTCGAGAATATCTTCCTTTACTAAATGGCCGGCTTTGGTAGACAGCACCGTACGCTCCCGGCGGCCGCCCCCTTTGGCAAACCAGGCGCCGATGATGGCCTCGGAAAGTCCGCAATAGCCTCCCTCGCCGTGGCTGCCGTAAACATTGGAAGTATCAAAAAAGTTGATCCCCGCCTCCAGGGCCATATCCATGAGATAATGGGCGTCTTTTTCCACCACCGATCCCCAGTTCCCGTAGCCATTGCCCCCGCCCCCAAAGGTACCGGTTCCCAGGCAGATACGGCTTACCTTCATACCGGTTCGCCCTAAAAAAGCATATTGCATAAGACACTCCTTATTTTAAGTTATGGGGAAATTCAGTTCCGATGGGGGACAATCCCCGGGATCTCCGTTTGCACCGTGTAGATCGAGGCGCTGGCAGTGAGGAAGATAGTCCGGCTGTCTTTCCCGCCGAAGCAAAAGTTCCCCACGAATTCCGGCGTGTGGAGGATCACCAAAGGAACGCCCCCGGGACTGAGAACCCAGAGGCCCCCCGGACCGGTGACATAGACATTCCCTTCCACATCCACCTTCATGCCGTCCGGGGCGCCATTGCCGTAGGAAGGATCCAGCCGGGCGAATTCCCCGGTCAGCGAGGCGGAACCATCCTTCCCCATGCTGAAAGCCAGGATGTGCTGATGATCCGTATCGTTCACATAGAGGATAGACTCGTCCGGGGAAAAGGCGATGCCATTGGGCCGGTCCATCCGGTCGTAGATAAGCCGGATTTTCCCCTGGGAATCGACGCCGAAGACCCCGTTAAAATCCAGCTCCCTCGGGCTGCCCATAGCCTTGGAGTAGGGATCGGTGGTGGAAAAAGACGCCCATTATCTC
>BNUV01000219.1 GCA_025997615.1 Spirochaetia bacterium | reverse complement strand
ATGTTTGGCTTGTTCCAAGAGCCATGTATAAAACTCCCATTGGGCGAGGTCATCCCATTCATCCTCTACCTTTTCCAAGATATATTGGTCGAGCCGTTCTTTAGCGATTGTAGCCGCTGTGCGATGGGGGGATAGCAAAGGCTGTGGCTTTGTTGGGGCTACGGGCATCTCTTTTTGGTCATTCGTAGCCTTGCCCAAAGGAGTTTCATATTTGAGGGCTTTGATTCTCTCCCGCATTGTCGCACGATTGATAGAGCCATCTTTGCGTTCCTCCAGAACTTTAAGTCTTTCGGAATTGTCAGGAATCCCCTTAGTCTCCGCTATGTCCAGAATACTCACGCCGGCGTGAGTTATCAGGTCCGCTAAGTCATCATCATGGTTTATCTCATTAATCCCCATAAAGAGATTGTTGATATAGCCTTCCGTCTTACCCATGACACTAGCAATTTGCTTGTTGGTAAGTCCCTCTTGTCGTAATGCTGAAAGTGCATTTACCAAATCAATTTGGGAAAGGTCTACCCTCTGGACATTCTCGACCAATTGAACTACAGCAGTATTTTCCGCATTAGAGATAATACATCGAATGCTGTGAAAGCGTTCCGGTTCACTTTGATAAAGCAGTTGGCAAGCCATGAACCGTCTATGCCCGGTTTTCACAATATATTGGTCTCCATCAACGTAGACAGTAATCGGTTGCAATAGACCATGCTGCCGGATACTATCAGCAAGCTCCTCAATCCCGGTGTAGTCCTTGCGGACATTTTCACGGATGCTGATGTCCCCAATGAGAATATCCTTGACCATTATGTTAACCGAGCGGCTGTCCTGGGTTCCGGTCCGGGATTGTACGTTCTTTAACATTCCCATCTTAGCCATTAGATGACCTCCTTTATGGTAACACCTAAGATATTCTGGACAAGATTCTGTACTTCCTCATAACCTTTTTGTGTTTCGGACTTGGAAGAAAGCCGGTAATTCCGCTTATTGATGTACTTGCGGTAGACGCTGCTCCGCGAGAGATGATATTGATTGATAAACGGCTTGAAAACTTCGTTTTCCAAAAACATATTTGTTAATTGGTTACGATAAGTCTCTGGATTACCGTTGAGGGGCTTTTCAAACTGGTTGAATATGATATGGGTGTCGAGGTCATCCAGTTCCAAATCAGCCAATTTTTCAAACTGGTATTTCAGGGCTTGAAAGCTGAATATATCCTGTTGGACCGGAATGAGCAGAATATCGCTTGCCGTGAGGACATTCCCGATGATGTTGTCATACGTTGGCGATGTGTCAATAATAACAAAGTCATAGTCTAGTCCCTGTAATGCCCTTTTGAGCCGTTTAAGGCTATCGGTACTCC
>BNUV01000218.1 GCA_025997615.1 Spirochaetia bacterium | reverse complement strand
AAACAATAAGAAGTAATAGAAAAAGAAAAAAAAATAAATAAAGGAAGAAACAAAATAAAAGCCTTATAAAAAAAGGAAGAGAAAAAATAAATATATGAGGGTTGGAAAAATTAAAAAACGCGAGGGGGATGGAAACATAGTTACCGCCGGTTAAACCCCATAGGGGTTTAAGTTTTTTTAATTGAGTCAATAGAGTTGGACCAATTAAAAAACGCGCCGTGCCACGGTTAAACCCCGTAGGGGTTTAAGTTTTTTAATTGAGTCAATAGGGAGGTATGACAATGAAAAAAGGTATCTTACAGAGATTCTTCTGTGTTGTGTGTGCTTTCTTTTGCGCCATCGTTTGTATGGGGTGCAAGGATAGCCTCGTACGGGCATCGTACCGAGTAGTGCTGCCCGCTCTGTCGTCTGCGTGGACTGAGATTCTGGGAACACCGGTTTGGCATGTTGAGTGGGTAAACAGCAATGGAGACAAGGAAGCCGTTGACACCGATGGCGGTACAGACATCACAGTCTTGCAGGAATGGCCGACGCCGGTGTTTGCATACCCGTATTGGCCTGCACATAACATCAGGCAGGGTGTTATGCGCTGTGCCGGCGCGATATTTCCGTATGATGCGAAGGATACAAGTATCAACCTCTCGTGGCTCGGCGGAGTTGAAGCCGAGGTGTACAGGAACCTCGCCGGTATGGGAAACGATAAGCGGCAGCCGACGTACTTCGACTGGCCGCGATTCCGCTCCTTGCTTGAGAGCACGGACATACCGGAAGCGGTACGGAACGACCCGTGGCTTGCCGATTGGGAAACGATTTGTACGAAAACCGCCGACTCAGGCTTTGACCGCAGACGGATCAAGGTGATGGAACGGCAGGATGTTTCCCTCTCCTTACCGTCGGCAGGACCATGGATAGGTACATCCCCGTTTGCCGAAGTCTTGACAGGCGCGGAACTGCACATACCGGTTTCGTCCTGTGTTGACACGTACTTTTCAAGCGCCGGTACGCTCCATATAAACGAGGATGCATGGTTCTACACACCCAACGAAATGTAACGCAAATTACCGTTGAGGCAGTCTCAGAATCGATTGTTTTGGAGCTGCCTCAACCGTTAAAAAGCAATTGCTTTATGGACAAACGCCTGTTATATGTGATAGTATATACGAAGCAGAAACCTTGGAGCATACGGCGCGGGGTTCCTGCGGTTTTTTCAAGATGATCTCAAGAGGGCGTAAGGTTTTTTAGGAGGAAATTATGACTTCAGGCTTCGTGCGTATTCCTGCCGGTACGTTTAGGATGGGGAGTCCTCCATCGGAAGTGGGAAGGAATAATGATGAGCTACAGCATACGGTAACAATCAGCAAGGCATTCTTCATGAGTAGG
>BNUV01000217.1 GCA_025997615.1 Spirochaetia bacterium | reverse complement strand
GATATGGAACAATCCGGGAAATAACCCGGAATTACGAAATGATTAAAGCTCGGCACCTCGCCGGGCTTTTTTTCAACAAGTTATTATTTTTTATACACCTATAACATCCAAATGGGTACGAATGAATGATCAACAAAATTTTCGTATCAAATCAAAAGATAACAGGAGAAAACTATGACAAACATCCTAACTATCAAAGATGTCGCGAAAGCATTACAACTGTCTACCTCTACGGTATACAAGTATGCAGAAGCTGGCAAAATCCCTTCCATAAAGATTGGAACGGCAAGAAGATTTACAGAAACTGATATTGAAAAGTATGTGAACACATGCAAAGTACAAACCCCATCATCAAATGACCAACCGGCGGTAAAATAGTGTTACTTAATGCAGAAGGTTTACCTATAGAGGGCATTGATAAAATTACCGTTACACTTAATCCATCGATTTCATTCTTTATAAAAACTGAAAAACCATATACAGACTATAAACATGACATACGGCTGGACCAGGTTTTTTATTATGGAAGCTGGTCTTTCTTAACAATACAAGGTCAGAAAATAGACCCTACAATAGACATACGCTTTAGTATTGCAAAGGCAATATATGAATTGATTGAAAAAAGATGTTAGTTTTTCCAATGGATTTAGCGTTAGGATTTATCTACGCAAAACTTCATTATTTTGTATATAATATCAAAGAATTGGAATTGTATTTTGATTTTATACCAAAAAACATTCAGATTTTGAATCCTGAATTATTGAATCAAGTTAATACAAGCCATTATTCAAATGACTTTCGCAGTTACCCTAATCGTCCAAGAAGAAAATCGTTTTTGGAAATCTATAACCATGCGGAAAGTGTGAGAAAGCAACGGCATATTACATGGAAAAAGATTGACGAAAATCCCTATAAACTAAGGGTAGAGTTTAACCTAACAAAATATAACAGTCGAAATATGACTTTGGGGGATTTATCTGGTAGCTATGATGAAGTTATTGGTCCTTACTACTCATAGCTGCTTTTGACAAATGAATAAATAAAGGTGCAATATGTTGTAACTGTTTTACCTTATAATAGGTAAATAAGTACTATTTGTATAAATAAATGCTATTTTCTATAAATAAGCATGTATATTATTTAGTGTTCATTTTTTAAGCGCTTTTTCAACAAGTTTTGTAGTATCGTTGTTTTCCTTTGGTGAATTAATGCAATTAAGTAGAAACATTGTATTCCAAAAATTGTCTATCTCTGGATCTTTTACTTGTTTAGTTACCTTTTCAAGTTCATCACCCGTATATCGTTTTTGACCTTTCGCCGCCAGTTGGTATATTTTATTGAAATATGGATGTTCAATATCGTTAACCATTACATTTCCATAAAAGTAC
>BNUV01000216.1 GCA_025997615.1 Spirochaetia bacterium | reverse complement strand
TTCCCTATTCTGCCAAATATCCCCGGACCTAAACACCCTCCCGGATGCTTATAGCCCCTCTCCGCCCCGCTCTCAGGGGCAAGTTTCTCGACTCTACTACAACCCCCTGCACTTTGTCAAGAGGGTTATCAAAAAAAAAAAAAATAAAAGATTAACCGAATAAGAATATCAGGTTATCAATGTATCCAAACCGCTTTTGGCGGTGAATATCAACATAATACATTTCACAAAAAAAGTCAATAGCCTTGTCAACTTCTTTTCAAACGCCGGTTTTAATTGCCCGGCGGTAGACCATAATATAATCGGCAAAGGAAAGCAGGGAAATAAGGACCGAAACGTAAAAAATGACAACTGCAGCCAGGCGGAAGGCCCTGGAGGGGACGGTGTCCAAACCGAGCCTTTCCAGACTGACGGCAATAAGGGCCAAAGCCCCGGCGGCCATGTACAAAACGGCCTTGATTTTGCCCCCCCACCGGGCGCCCATGGCGATTCCCCGCTTCATCATGAGTAATCTGAGGAACAAAATACCAAATTCCCGGTACAAAACCAGAAGAAAGGGCAGTACCGGCAGGATCCCGGTGACTACAAAGCATAGAAAATAGCTTACCCGGACCAAAACATCCGCAAAAGGATCGAAAAGCTTGCCAAAATCCCCTACTTCGTGCCGGCGGCGGGCTATTTGGCCATCCAAAAGATCAGTTAGCTCAGCAATTATGAACAATGTACCCAAAACCGGCACCGTCCAGGGAGCCGCCGCGGCGGGCCAAGCGGGGAAAAGCACCGGGAAAAGGTAAATAATACAAAAAACCGGAGCTAAGACGATCCGGAGGGAGGTTACTTTGTCGGCCAGGGTCATGGGCTTAGTATGAAATTTGGCCGGAAATTTGTCAAGCAGCCTTGTTTCCCCCGGCGCTGTACGCTAAGATGAACCATGCGTATTTCTCAAACTTTTATTCCTACCCTGCGGGAAGTACCCGCGGATGCTCAAATCATCAGCCACCGGTTAATGTTCCGTGCGGGGATGATCCGTAAACTGGCCAACGGTCTTTTCGCATATCTACCCCTGGGGCTTCGTTCCCTGCGAAAGGTGGAAAACATAGTCCGCCAGGAGATGGATGCCATCGGGACCCTCGAGATAAAGCCCACGGTGGTGGTCCCCGGCGAACTTTGGAAGGAGTCAGGCCGCTGGGATACTATGGGCGATGCGCTGCTCCGGGTGAAGAACCGGCTGGGGGGAGATTTTGTGGTATCGCCCACGGCGGAGGAAGCTTTTACAGCACTGGTCCGGGATGAACTTTCCAGTTACCGGCAGCTCCCCCTGTCGCTTTATCAGATCAACACCAAATATCGTGATGAGATCCGCCCCCGTTACGGCGTTATGCGGGGCCGTG
>BNUV01000215.1 GCA_025997615.1 Spirochaetia bacterium | reverse complement strand
TGTAAATTTTGTTCAGGTCTGCCGCCAGCATGGCGCCTGTTTCCGCCATTGCACTCTCGCTGATACCCCCTGCACCGATAGCATAGAGGAAAGCCGCCGGATTTTCACGGGCTTTTTTTGCAATGGGGAAAAGCTCATCCGCTCGCGGGTCTTGCAAAGGAATTTTTCCCCCGGCTTCGTCAACGCCGCCGCCAAGGAACCTTGCCCAGGCGGCCAGGGCAAAAATAACGGCCCGGCGGGGAAGGCCCCGGTTAATCGCTTCGACCAGGGGGTTAAGAATCGAAAGGGGAATCTTTTTGGAGCCGTCTTCCGCCAGCCTGAGCACCGAATCGGCGATGTTTTTATTGGAGAAGCGGCGTATCAACGTGTCCTTGTAATCATCAAGATTGATCCCCTCTACGGGCCCCAAGGTTTTGGTGATTTCCTCCATGTAAAATTTGCGGATAAATTTTCCCAGGGAAGGATCCAAGACCGCCTCGGCCACACCCCGGTGCCCCAAAAGATAAGCCGGATAAGATAGCGCAGAATGGCTGCCGTTAAGGAGGCGTATCTTCATCATTTCGTAGGGTTCCACATCTTTTACCACCTGAACGCCGGCGGCGCTATAGTCGGGTATACCGCTGTCGGGGCCGCAATAGCGGCCCTTGTAGTTTTCTTCCAGCACCCACTGGCAAAAATCCTCGGAACGGATGGGCCATTTATCAATAAGGGAATATTTTTCTTCCAGATAGCTTATGATTTCGCCCGTGGTTCCCGGGGTTATCCGGTCCACCATGGAATTGGGAAAGGCAACGTTATCTTCTATCCACGAAACCAGATCCGGGTAAAGCTCTTTGCAGAATGAAAGCAGGGCCCCTTTGAGCTTTTTGCCATTGTGGGGAATATTATCACAGCTCATGATCGTTAAGGGTTTTTTGCTGGTATTAAAGCGTCTGGCCAAAGCCGCCGCCAGGAAGCCGGCCACACTTTCGGGGCTTTCTTTTTTCTGTAAATCGTTCCGGATCGCCGGGGCCTCCCAATCCAGACCATTGGGCCCGTAGTTGTAACCCTTTTCAGTCACCGTCAGGCTGATGAGTTTGGTTTTTTCCGAGGCCAGCCTTTCAATCACCGCCAGAGAGTTTTTATCCGAAGCGGATTTATCCGCAGCATTCAGATAGCCCAAGATTGAGCCTATGACCCGGACGGTTTCTTCGCCGCCGGAGCCGCGGGTAATCAGCGTGTAAAGATAATCCTGGGCTTTGGCGGTTTCACCCAGGGGCCAGGGATCGCGGATCAGGTTGATTTCAAAAATCCCGGTATGGCAAAGCCCCCGGTTAAGGAGCTCGTCCAGATAAGCCGCCTGATGGGCCCGGTGAAAATGTCCCAGGCCTATGTGGACAATGGCGGTATCAAGGTCCTT
>BNUV01000214.1 GCA_025997615.1 Spirochaetia bacterium | reverse complement strand
TGCAGGACGGCAGAAAGGGATTTATCCTTTCCGAGTTTTCCGAATACTTCGAGGCCGACCGGAGTGACCTGACCAAAGAGGACATCAACAAACTGGATCATGCGGCGGTGATGCTCAAATCCTACCGCGGAAGCCGCATTGTGATAGCCGGGTACACGGCTATGGCGGGAACCAGCCAGGGCCGGGAAGAGGTGAGCCGGGCAGATCGGGAAGGATGGTAACGGGGGCGCTGGTCTTGCTCTGGAAGCCCGAAGCGCTCACGGTAACGGTGTAGCTTCCGGTTGCAGACGGCGTGTACGTTGTGCCGGTTGCACCTGCAATGGCGGTTCCGTCATTGTACCACTGGTAGGTCCTGCCGCTTTCACTGCCTGTATAGACGGCGGTTAGTTGTGTACCTGTGATAACGCCGCTGGAGGGACTGATGGAGATAGAACCGGACAGTGTGGAAAGGACGGTAACGGCGGCGCTCTTGCTATTGTAGCCTGCGGCGCTCACGGTAACGGTATAGCTTCCGGCTGCAGACGGCGTGTACGTTGTGCCGGTTTCACCTGCAATGGGATTTCCGTCCTTGTACCACTGGTAGGTAACGCCACTTTCACTGCCTGTATAGGAGGCGGTCAACTGCGTATTGGTGATAACGGGACCGGGAGGGTTGATGGCAATAGCGCCGGACAGATCGGGAAGGTTAACGGTAACGGTGTTGCTGTTTTTGTCCCCGTGAGCGTCGGCGCTTACGGTAACGATGTAGATTCCGGCTGCAGACGGCGTGTACGTTGGGCTGGTTGCACCTGCAATGGAAGTCCCGTCCTTGTACCACTGGTAGATAGTGCCGCCTTCACTGCCTGAGTAGGCGGCGGTAAGCAGCGTATTGGTGATAACGGGGCCGGAGGGGCTGATGGTGACCGTGCCGGACAGGGACAGCTCTGTACTGACAACGTCAACATGAGTGCTGGTCTTGGTATCGTAGCCCGGAGCGCTCACGGTAACGGTGTAGCTTCCGGCTGCAGACGGCGTGTACGCTGTGCCGGTTGCACTTGTAATGGGATTTCCGTCCTTGTACCACTGGTAGGTCCTGCCAATTTCACTGCCTGTATAGACGGCGGTTAGCTGCGTGCTTATGAGTCCTTCGGGGCCAGCGGGGTTGATGGTGATAGTGCCGGACAGCGGGGAAACGACGGTAACGGCGTTGCTGTTTTTGCTCTGGTAGTCTGCGGCGCTTGCGATAACGGTGTAGCTTCCGGCTGTAGACGGCGTGTATGTTGTGCTGGTTGCACCTGCAATGGCATTCCCGTCCTTGTACCACTGGTAGGTAACGGTTTCATTGCCTGAGTAGGCGGTTTTAAGTTGAGTTCCTGTAGTAGCACCGATAGAGGGACTGATAGTAACCTCGCCGGACAGGAATTGGGGCAG
>BNUV01000213.1 GCA_025997615.1 Spirochaetia bacterium | reverse complement strand
GGTGCGGATTGCCCCCGATAATTGGGAGGCCCTTTTGGAACTGGGAAAAACCTGCGTAACGCTGGGGGATACCGCCCAGGGGAAACAGTATCTACAGACTCTGGTTTCAAAAAATCCCGCGGTTCCCGGCAAGGCCGAAGCGGAAAAAATTTTAACGGGCCTTTAGGCCGGACGTGAGGGGGTATGATGAACGCTATCATTACCGTGGTGGGGACCGATCAGATCGGCATCATCGCCGGGGTCAGCGCTTTTTTATCGGAGCGGGATATCAACATTGAAGATATAAGTCAGACGATCCTTTCGGGGAATTTTGTCATGATGATGATGACCGACCTTTCCCGGGGCAGCAAAGTCCTTGAAACCGTCAAAAAAGATCTGGCGGCGCTGGGAGAATCAATGAACGTTTCCATCAGCCTGATGCATGAACGGGTCTTCAGCGCCATGCACAGAATCTGACCCATAGGATAAAAAATGCTATTTACGCCTATTGAAATAAAAGAAACGGTGGATATGTTTCTCCGTTACCGGCTGGACATACGGGCCATCACCCTGGGGATTTCTCTTTTGGATTGCGCCTCATCTTCCGGGGATGAACCCCGGCGGCGGATCCGGGAAAAGATTTTCCGCACCGCGGGAAAGCTCGTAAAAGTGGGCCGTGAAATTGAAACCGAATACGGCATCCCCATCATCAACAAAAGGGTGTCGGTCACCCCTATAGCGCTGGTAGCGTCCTCATCCGGCGATACCGATTATACTTCCTACGCCAGAGTTTTGGATGATACGGCCCGTGAACTGGACATAGATTTTGTAGGCGGATTTTCCGCCCTGGTGCAAAAGGGTTTTTCCAGCGGGGACCGTATTCTCATCGACTCTATTCCCGAGGCCTTATCGGAAACGGAGAGAGTCTGCGCATCGGTGAACGCCGCCAGCACTAAAAGCGGCATCAACATGGATGCGGTGCGCCTTCTGGGGGGCATCGTAAAAGCCACCGCTGAAAAAACCGCCTCGCAAAATGGCATAGGCTGCGCGAAGCTGGTGATTTTTTGCAACGCCCCGGAAGATAATCCCTTTATGGCCGGCGCTTTTCACGGGCCCGGCGAAGGGGAGGCCTGCCTTAACGTGGGGGTTTCGGGACCCGGGGTGATAAAAGCCGCCCTGGAATCCCACCGGGAAGCCAGCTTCGATGAACTGGCGGACATCATCAAAAAAACGGCGTTCAAAATTACCCGCATGGGGCAGCTTGTGGGCATGGAAGCGGCGAAGCGGCTCGGCGTTCCCTTCGGCATCCTGGACCTTTCCCTGGCCCCCACTCCGGCGGTGGGAGATTCGGTGGCCCGCATCCTCGAAGAGATGGGCCTTGAATCTGCGGGAACCCACGGCACGACGGCTGCGCTGGCCATGCTCACCGACATGGTGAAAAAG
>BNUV01000212.1 GCA_025997615.1 Spirochaetia bacterium | reverse complement strand
TTGTGCCACGAAATCGGCGAGCCGGTGGGGGCGGTAACCATTGCCTGGCAGTTGGCTAACCCGGCTATATGCTCCTCCATCATAGGCCCCTGTACGCCGGAAGATTTACAGGAGCTTATCCACGCCGATTTCGCGCAGTGTTTTGGTCTGCCACAGTTCAGATCCGGGAAGAAAATAAGCATCGTAGGGACGGAGATCCAATTCATAATTGACGTAGAGTACCGGTTTATCGCGTAAAAAGGCATAATCAAAGATGATACCTGAAAAATCAGAAATCATTATATCCGCTTTGGCAAGGGAATAAATATTATCCCGTTCATAATCCCATATCACGTTTCCGGCGGACTTATATCTTTCGGTAAGGCGTTCAAGTATCTTTGATTCGGAAATTTTTGATTGAGGGTGAGGGCGGATTATAATACGGAAGTCTGCGGAAACAAGCGGGTCAAGGAGTTCTTCCCCGTAAAGGGAGAGCAGGGCGGAAGGTCCCCACGAGGGGGAAACCAGAACGGTGAAGGGATGTGTGTCTTCCTGCGGTATAAGGGATAATTTTTTCTGAAACTCATCAAGATAAGAACAGCCGACCGTTACCAGTTCTTTTTTCGATAGGCCTCTGACTGCTTCAATCCGGCGTATATCATCTCCCTGATACGAACCGGTCATAAGAACCGAATCAAAATAATCAAGGCCGAACATCCGGTATGTGGTGGCGTCGCTGACCATATGCAACACGTGCGCGTAATGCCCTACCCCCTTGGACCTCTTCCACTGATAAACATCAAGGCCGGGCGTGGTTGCCAGGAGGAAATCCGCCGAGAGAAAATTAAGCCGGGCGTATGCCTTGTTGCCTTCTCTCAGCAGTTCGCCTTTGATATACGTGTATCCGCCGTCAAAGACCGGATCATCAGGCGACGATGTCAGATACAAAAGTTCCGTTTTTCTATCTTCAAATTCATCCAGAACGGGTTTGAAAAGCGACCAGTACCGCTTGTCTTCCGCGTAAATGACGAAGGTATTCTTTCCGCCCTGACTGGGCTTTCCGCCTGAGAGGACAATCTTGAGTTTGAGGATAGCCGCACGGAGAAGAAAGTAAACCGCAGCGGTAGCTCCAATAATTATTGAAAAAAGTGCGCTCCCGGTACCGGGATCGATGTAAAGCAGCGTCATGCGGCTGCTGCCTTACGCCGTAATCGACGAGTGCTTAAAAGTTTGCCGCTGGGGGGGGGGGGGGGGTAGAGTTCAAACCTTCCCAACCCCCCCTTAGGGCGAGCACACCAACGAGTCCCCCGGAACCAACGGCCATGGGCCCGAAAAAAAAAACTTCCCCGCTGCCACCGTTATCTACCTGCAACATAATGGAGACATGGTAATAAAAAAAAATAATTTTTTCAAGCGAATTTTGGGGGAACACCATACCCCCCCCGGCTCAAAGCCCCCCCATGTTTTTCAGGGCCCCCTGAACGTTGTTAA
>BNUV01000211.1 GCA_025997615.1 Spirochaetia bacterium | reverse complement strand
TTTTTTCCTCCCTATTTAGCTACCGTAAAGGTAGTTTGGGCCGACCAGCGTGTGCCGCTGCCGGTGGTAACCGTAAGCCGCGCCGTATGTCCGCCATTGGTAAGCCCCGCGGTGTTCACCGTAAGGACATTGTTTGGTTCTGTCTGCGATTTCCCGTCGATAGTCCAGGTGTAGCTTGCAAAGCCTGTTGGCGCAGTTATGGTAAAGTCGCCACTGAACGGGCCAGACTCGGAAAGGATCAGCTGAGAATCGGTGATGCCTTTTTCAGGCTGCACTTTAACGCCGCCATCTCCGGACTGCCACCGGGCGTAGAAGGTTTTAGCATCGGTGCTTCCCGCCGCGATTGCCGGACTGCCCGCCGGTGCAGTAAAGCTGTTATTCGTATACCAGCCGCCAAAGGTGTAGCCGTTTTTCGTGGGCGTTTGCAGGGTGATGTTGTCCGCGATGGTGTAGGTGGCGGGGTTGCCGGTGGGGTTCGTGCCGCCGTTCAGATTGTAGATGATGTCGTAACTGATGGCCGTCCACTTGGCGTAGAAGGTTTTAATATCGGTGCTTCCCGCCGCGATTGCCGGACTGCCCGCCTGAGTAGTAAAGCCGCTGTCCGTATACCAGCCGCCAAAGGTGTAGCCGTTTTTCGTGGGCGCCAGCAGGGTGATAGCGGCACTCTCGATGGTGTAGGTGGCGGGGTTGCCAGCGTGGTTCGTGCCGCCGTTTAGTTCGTAGGTGATGCCGTAATTGACGATCGTCCACTTGGCGTAGAAGGTTTTAGCATCGGTGCTTCCCGCCGCGATTGCCGGACTGCCCGCCGGTGCAGTAAAGCTGTTATTCGTATACCAGCCGCCAAAGGTGTAGCCGTTTTTCGTGGGCGCTTGCAGGGTGATAGCGGCACTCTCGATGGTGTAGGCGACGGGGTTGTCAGTGTGGTTCGTGCCGCCGTTCAGATTGTAGATGATGTCGTAACTGACGATCGTCCACTGGGCGTAGACTGTTATGTCGTCGGTCACTGTGAGGGGCCAGCTTACCTCGTCGCCGCCCGTTGCTGCGTCGTACCAGTTGTCAAAGTCAAAGCCCTCTTTGGTTGGATCGCTGGGCTTGTTTAGCTGGGAATTGTCGTTTACCTCCTGGGCCGTTATCGCGCTGCCGCCCTGGGTGTCGTAGGTTACGGTGTGTTTGGTAACGATCGTCCCCTCGAGGGTCCACCGGGCATAGACCGTTTTGTCGCTGTCCACCGTGAGGGGCCAGCTTATTACCATGCCGCCCGTTGCTGCGTCGTACCAGTTGTCAAAAACAAAGCCCTCTTTGGTTGGATTATCGGGTTTGATTAGCTGGGAACCGGCATTTACCGCTTGGGCCGCTATTGTGCCGCCGCCCTGGGTGTCGAAGGTAACGGTGTAGGTGTTGATCGTCCACTTGGCGTAGAGGGTGGTGTTTGCGGTTACTGTGTCAACGGCAAAGTTCCACTGGTTAGTAAGC
>BNUV01000210.1 GCA_025997615.1 Spirochaetia bacterium | reverse complement strand
GGCAAAAACGAAGAAATCAGAAGCAACCCCCAAGGGTTCGCCAAATTCCGCTAAAGGGTCTTCGACCCTCATCGGCTTTGAAAAACAGATATGGGATGCCGCTAATATCCTCCGGGGAAATATAGACGCCAGCGAATACAAGCACGTCATCCTTGGGCTGATTTTCCTTAAATATCTTTCGGACAAGTTTGAAGACCATTACCAGACACTCAAGGAAGAAGGAGACGGCTTTGAGGAAGACCGGGATGCTTATGACGAAAAAAATGTATTCTACGTTCCCCCATCCGCCCGGTGGAAGAAAATAGCCGCCAAAGCTCATGCCCCTGAAATCGGAAAAGTCATTGACGACGCTATGGTGAGTATTGAGAAAGAAAATACCAAACTGAAAGGGGTGCTGCCAAAAAACTTTGCCCGGCCTGAACTTGATAAACGCCGCTTGGGTGAAGTGGTCGATCTCTTTACCAATATCACCATGACCGCCCACGGCAATACCAAAGACATATTAGGCAGAACCTACGAATACTGCCTTGGACAGTTTGCCGAACAGGAAGGAAAACTCGCCGGTGAGTTTTATACTCCCGCTTGCGTAGTCAGGACGCTGGTTGAGGTGATTCAGCCTTTGGGTGGCCGGGTATATGACCCCTGTTGTGGATCCGGTGGAATGTTTGTGCAGTCTGCAAAGTTTGTAGAAAGCCACCAGGGGAATATCAATAAAATCTCAATATTTGGACAGGATTCTAACCCTACCACCTGGAAACTCTGTCAGATGAATCTTGCTATACGAGGAATAGAGGCTGATCTTGGTGAAGCGGCTGCGGACACCTTTTCCAATGACCTGCACCCGTCAAAGAAAATGGATTTTATTCTGGCAAATCCGCCCTTCAATATTTCCAACTGGGGCGGGGATAAGCTGCAAACAGATGTGCGGTGGAAATATGGTGTTCCCCCGGCAGGGAACGCAAACTTTGCATGGCTCCAACACATGATACATCATTTAAGCCCGAAAGGTCGTATTGGTATGGTATTGGCAAATGGCTCCCTGTCCAGCCAATCCGGAAATGGAGGTGAAATCCGCAGGGCTATCATTGAGGATGACCTTCTTGAGGGCATTGTCGCCATGCCGCCGAACCTGTTTTATACGGCTACCGTCCCGGTGGCTCTCTGGTTTATCAATCGGAAAAAAGCTCAAAGCGGAAAGAGCCTCTTTATAGACGCCCGGAATATGGGAACGATGGTGACCCGCCGCTTGCGGGAAATGACCGATGCGAATATTGCCAAAATAGCAGACACCTTTGACAAGTTTGCTAATGGTAAGTTTAAGGCTGAGAAAGGATTTTCCGCCGTGGTAAAAACAGCGAAAATTGCCAAACAAGATTATATTGTTACCCCCGGTCGGTATGTGGGGCTTGCAGATCAGGCAGAAGATAGCGAGGCGTTTGACGAAAAGATGAAGCGGCTTACAGCGGAACTAGCGGA
>BNUV01000209.1 GCA_025997615.1 Spirochaetia bacterium | reverse complement strand
CCCCCGGCTCTCCATTCCGATGGCCATCGCCAGGGGCGCCGGTGAATCGTGGAAAACCCTGACGCTGTCGGTGAAAAGTTTCGGCCTTCTTTTCCGGGGTGTCGATTTGACCAAGGCGGTTTCCGGCCCGGTACGGATAACCTACATGGCCGGCGATATTGCCGCCGCAGGTTTTGGCCAAAGCATAGGCGCGGGGTTCAGCTCCATGGCCAATTTCCTGGCCCTTATTTCCATCGCCCTGTGCATCATGAATCTTCTGCCCATCCCCATTGTGGACGGCGGCATGATAGTCCTTTTCATCATCGAAGGGTTGAGGCGTAAACCTTTGCATCCCCGGTTCATCCAGGTTTTCCAGACCGCCGGGGTGGTATTGATTTTTGCCCTGATGCTCTTTGCCGTCTTCGGCGATATTCTTTATCTGGTGCAGCGCTAAATAAAAATGGGCATTAAACCGGGATTTTTTTTCAGGTTTTTTTACACCTTATTTTTGCTGATGCTGCCCCCCCTGTGTTTTTCACTGCCCGGCGGCCACCGGGGAAGGGTGTCCGCCCTCGCTATCCTCCCTGATGACAGGGCCCTCAGCGCCGGGGCGGACGGTTTTCTGGAAATTTGGGATCTCAATTCTGCAGAGGCCGTTGAAAGGTTTCAGGTCAGTTCTTACGCCATCACTTCACTTGTGTTACGCCCCGGCCAGCCCCAGGTGAGCATCATCGAAAATGACGGCCTGGGGCTTTACCGTATTTCCGCCTGGGATTATCAGGAAAAAAAACAGCTCTTCACCCTTCCCTTTCGGGACCCCGTTTCATACATAACTTATTCGGCGCAGGGCACATTTCTGGTTGCTTCCGGAAGCGGTTTTCCCGGGGTGATCTTTTTTGATAGCAGCACCGGCGCCCGGATGGAACCCCCCTCCCCCTTTGCCGAAGTTATAAGCCTCGCCGCCACGGGCAGATCCGAACGGACCATGGTTTCCTACAATGTTTCCGGTTCCCTTTTCTACCGGGACCTCGGGACAGGCAAAGAGACCCTGCGCCTTAACGTGCCGGCGAACATAAGCTCCCCCATCCTTTTTGGCGGGAACCGTTTTCTGGCCGGATTTGACCGGGAGGGCCTTCTGGTTATTGATGCCGTTTCGGGCGCCGTTCTGGCCCGCCGGGAGGATATTCGCCGGGGCATTTTATCGCCCATAGATCCGAATGTGGCGGAATTTGCCTGTCTTGATGAAACGGACGAAATAAACAAAACCCTGCAAATTTTTTTCCTCGATAATGCGGGGCGGCTGAATAGCAACGGCTCTTTCCCCGCTCCGGAAGGAACAACATTCTGTTCCATGGCCCTCCGTCCCTCTATGGCGCTCCTGGGAACCGCCTCAGGCGAATTGATACTCATGCAGCGGGACGGCCCTTCCCAAACGACCATGGCGGTGGAAAACCAGAAAAACATCCGGGAAATCGCCGCCTCCCCCTCGTATCTGGCCC
>BNUV01000208.1 GCA_025997615.1 Spirochaetia bacterium | reverse complement strand
TCGTTTTTTTCTCTTGGAAAAATGAAATTAAGCACGAAGAAATTATATAGTTTCCTAACATGGCAGTTTTGGGCTGCACGCTCCCCCCTCGCCTAAAGAGAAATGACAGGTGAGACTTGTCATAATGACAAAGAATTTTCTCAAAAAAGGCGGTTTTTTGTCATTATCAGAATTAGGCTTTATCTACTCTTATTATATATTTATATATTAAGTTTTTAAGTTTATGACAAGAATGACAAGAATATATATAGAGAGTACTTACCTGAAATTGCTATAGGACCTTTTCCGAATTCGCAAAAGTCCTGTCATCTTGTCATCAGGCCGCCGCCGGAGGCGGCGGGTCCCGGAGCACGTCCTGAAAGGTCGTGCGGAGGGACTTTTCACCGGCCCCTGTTTGCGGTATCTATCCGCTCTCCCCGGAGGGGCGGGCGGCGGTTTCGTAACTTTTCATGAAGACCAGGCGGGGAAAGGAACACTGGATGAATTTCACCAGACGGCATTTAGGCGATTAGCCTGGGGGGATGTTACGCTTCGCTTTCAAAGTACGGGAGGCCGGGGTGGGAATAGTACGCCCCGCTGTGTTTGCCCTTTGCCTTACCGTAAAGTTGCCATATTGCACATAATTGCTTAAAGTATACGACGTTTAACAAGTACAAATGTAACCAAAAATCCAGCTTTTAGGGCTTATGCTTATGATGTTGTGCCTGGCCCCGCTCCCCGCCCCAGGGCTAATCTGGTGGGGGTAAAATGAGAATTGTTGAAATAGTCCCATAAAAAAATCCGCCCGCAAAACGAAGACTTTGGTCTTGGCTCTGCGGGCGGATCACGGTTCTACAAAACTTTTTTACAGGGTCAGGATGTACTGGTTGATGATGTTTTCCAGGTGTTCCTGCCGGCCGCTGGTAATACCGATCTTGCCGTACTTGTCGCCGGCGAGGGCAGCCAGGTCTTCCAGCTTGAGTTCGCCTTTTTCAAAACGGGCGCCTTCGCCTTTGCCGAAGCTGGCGTACCGCTTTTTCACAAAGTCCGAGAGGGCGCCGTCGGCGATGAGCTTCTGGGCGACGAGGAGGCCCGCGGCAAAGGTGTCCATGCCGCCGATGTGGGCTTCGAAAAGGTCCGTGGGATCAACGGAGTTGCGGCGGATTTTTGCATCAAAGTTGAGGCCCCCGGTGGTAAAGCCGCCGGCCCGGAGGATGGCGTACATGGCCAGAGTGGTTTCGTACACGCTGTTGGGGAACTGGTCGGTGTCCCAGCCGTTCCGGGGTTCGCCGCGGTTGGCATCGACAGAACCGAAAAGGCCCATGGTCGAGGCGGTTTCCAGCTCGTGGAAAAAGTCGTGGCCCGCCAGCTCGGCATGGTTGGCTTCGATGTTCATGCGGAAATCTTTGTCCAGACCGTAGTAGCGGAGGAAGCCCGCCACGGTTTCCACATCATAATCGTACTGATGTTTGGTGGGTTCCATGGGTTTGGGCTCAATGTAGAACACGCCTTTGAAGCCCTGT
>BNUV01000207.1 GCA_025997615.1 Spirochaetia bacterium | reverse complement strand
GGCATATCCGTCAATTCGGGGGGCTTCCATGAAAGCCGCCTATTTTTTCTTCGAGGGCAATTCGATCCGGGTTCCCTTTCTCGGCATTGACCGTCAGTTTTTTGATCTTTTGCGATCCTGCGGCGGCGGCATTTGGGACAGGGATCGCCGTCAGTATGTGTTTGACCGCAGAATCATCAAAAAAGAAACCCTTGACCGTGTTTTTTCCGCCTATTGCCGGGTTTTGGTGGATAAAAATGCCCCCATTCCCCTGGAAATCCGGGGGTTCCGTTACACCCCTTCCGCCGGTGAACACGCTCCCGGCCTCCGGCCCCTCAAGCTCCCTGTGCCGCCTCCATCCCTCACCGATGCCGGCTGCATCGCCAATGCCCAAAAATTGCCCGATAAATTTTCCCTTCATTGGCAGAAAAAATTGGAGATGGAACTCCACGCAAGGAAATACAGCCTCCCGACCATGCGGAGTTATTTATACTACAACCGGGCCCTCTGCCGCACCCTCCGGAAAGTCCCCGAGGAGATCACCGCCGAAAACATAAAGCAGTACCTCGCCCATCTGGATCAGGTCCTCGATCTTTCCACCTCGTCAATGAATCTGGCCCTTAGCGCCATCAAATTTTTTTATGGCGAAGTCCTCAAAAAAGACATCGCCCATGAACAGCACCGCCCCCATCGCGACAAACGTCTCCCGGTGATCTTTTCCAAATCCGAAATTGAACGTATCCTGGGGATGGAAAAAAATCCCAAGCACCGTCTCCTTTTGATGCTCGCCTATTCCTCCGGCCTCCGGGTCAGCGAAGTGGTGGCCCTGAAAAAAGAACATATAGACCTGGCCCGTAAAACCGTTTTTATCCGCTCGGGCAAAGGCCGAAAAGACCGGTTCACCCTGCTGTCCAGCCGCGCCGCCCAATTCCTCACCGACTACTGCAGTATCTATACAATTGGGACCTGGCTTTTCCCCGGTCAGCCCGCTTCCCATCACCTTTCGATCCGCTCCGCCCAAAACATTTTTGACAAAGCCGTCCAAAAAGCCGGGATCGAAAAAGATGTTTCGATCCACAGCCTCCGCCATGCCTTTGCCACACACCTCCTGGAAACCGGCACCGATGTCCGCTACATCCAAACCCTCCTGGGCCATGCCTCCCTCCGCACCACCGAACGCTACACCCATGTCGCCCGCCGCAGCGTCCTGAAAATACAAAGCCCCCTGGACACCACAGGGGAGTGATGTACTTTTTCACCTTTTTTGACTATACTAAAATAATGATCATCGGTATAGACATCGGCAGCACCACCACCAAGGCGGTTTCCATAAAAGACGGCAGGGTGCTGGGGAAGATTAAAACCAAGGCGGAGGATGCCCTCACATCGGCGGCCGGCGCCTTTGGCAAAATGCTCATCGAAAATTCGATAAAGCTGCCGGAAATTGAACGGATTATGATCACCGGCGCCGGGGCTACCATGATCGACAAGGACCTTTTCGGAGTTCCCACGGAGAAGGTAGACGAGATCAGCGCCATCGGCATCGGGG
>BNUV01000206.1 GCA_025997615.1 Spirochaetia bacterium | reverse complement strand
ATTATAATAAAATAATGGGGGTACGGGCAAACGACACATAACAAGATTGTATACGCTGCGCCCGCAGTAGCGGGCTTGGCTTCCATAAAACCGCAGTCGGGCTTCGCCCTTTGTGCAGTTTTATTCCAGCACATTTTTGCGGTTGCTGGAACGCTTTGCGTTCCTTTATCGCAACCGCAAAAACGTCGTATACAACCGGAACGTTATGCGAAATGCCCCCTAAAACGGTTAAAAAGTATAAAAATTCATACAAAAAGGGACTTGTCAAATAGAAATTTATGTAATATACTATACAGAAGGAGAAATATCTATGAAGAAATTAAAGGTATACCTGGACACAAGTATAATAAACTTTTTATATGTTGATGATTCCCCCGATTATAGAAAAGCAACAGAAATTTTCTTTGAAAACATTGTGGCTGAAAATAAAATCGAAACATATATTTCAAATATTGTAATTGATGAGATTAATAAAACAGAAGATGAAAGTAAAAGAAGAACATTGTTAGAAACATTGGAAAAATATATAAATATAAAAACCTTGGTCGCAGACGGCGATGTTATGGATGAAATAGCCTTTTTAGGTGAAAATTATATCAAAAATAATATCATACCGCAAAAGAAATTGGCTGATTCATTACACGTGGCATATACAACAATATTCCAGATGGATATTTTGTTGAGTTGGAATTTTCAACATTTGGCAAATGTGAATAAAGAGCAAAAAATATTAATGCTCAATAAAGCATTAGGGTATAATTACCCTTTTAGGATGGCAAATCCTTTGGAGGTTTATTTTGAGGAATGAAGCAATGGAAAAAGCATTGGAAGAAACTTGGAAAAA
The DNA here is from genome assembly GCA_025997615.1 of Spirochaetia bacterium. GTDB lineage: Bacteria > Spirochaetota > Spirochaetia > Treponematales > Breznakiellaceae > BNUV01. The sequence goes on along the minus strand of BNUV01000206.1, from coordinate 693 downwards.
CAAAGAAAGATTTTATGAGGATACAAAAGGACTTTCGATGTTGGAAATAATAAAAAACATTGAAAATAAATATAGAGAACGGGGCACTTCGCATAACAGGACTGTATATGCTTCGCCGCCAGTAGGCGGCTCGGCCTACGAAAAAACGCAGTCGGGCTAACGCCCTTTGTGCATTTTTTCTCCGGCACATTTTTGCAGTTGCTGGAAACCTGCGGTTTCCTTTATCGCAACTGCAAAAACGTCGTATAGCTTTCACGTTATACGCCATTTGTCCTAAAATTTGTTTAAAATTATAAAAAAATATTGACATAAAAAATAAAACAATATAAAATAGTAAAACAAGGGGTAAAATTATGATGGATAAAAAATATTATACAAAGCTCTTTTATTAATTCAGGATATTTTTTGCTTATATCTTTTAGCGCATTTCCTACTGATTTTCTCACATATTCACTTTCGTCTGTTTTATATTTAGCCAATATTTTTATGGCCTCTTGCGGATTGTCATCAAAATACGGTCTTTTTATCCAGCTTCTTAACCCTTCAGTAACAGCCCTTCTAATATTTTCATTTTTATTATTTAGCCATTCATTTATTGTTTCCAATGATTTTTCATATCCATTGTCTTTAGAATAATTATCAAATGCCATTGCCAGAAATTCCTGAACCTGCCACGAGGGATTTTTACTCACG
>BNUV01000205.1 GCA_025997615.1 Spirochaetia bacterium | reverse complement strand
ACGGCGGCTTTTTCGACGAGCCCCTTCTCCCCGTGCCGAAGGTTGATGGTAGCGGTAGCGGTGATCGACGAACCGGAAACCACCACCCAACGATCCAGTTTCCATATTTCAGGAGCCTGAGCAGAGGCGCCCATCACCAGAACCTCAATGTCCCTGTCGGAGACAACTTTCTTTTTATCCGCCAGAATTTTGAACCGGGCAAAAATTTCTTCCAGCGTATTTTCTTCGATCGCGAGGCCCAGATCATTGAGCCTTTCGGAAAAGGCGTGTTTCCCCGAATGTTTACCCAGAACCATGCGATTCTGCGGTATGCCGATGGATTCCGGCGTCATAATTTCGTAGGTGGCCCGGTTCGTCAAAACTCCATGCTGATGTATCCCCGCTTCGTGGGCAAAGGCGTTTTCCCCCACGATGGCCTTGTTGGGCTGGACTTTTACGCCGGTAACCTGACTCACCAAACGGCTGGCGGAATAAATTTGCGAAGTGTCGATGCGGGTTTCCCCGGGGAAATAATCCCGGCGCACTTTAAGGCCCATAACAATTTCTTCCAGCGAGGCATTTCCCGCCCGCTCGCCTATGCCGTTCACCGTACACTCAAGCTGTTCAGCCCCGGCCGCTGCCGCTGCTATGCTGTTCGCCACCGCCAGCCCCAGATCGTTGTGACAATGTACCGAAAGTATGGCCTTCCCGATTCCCGGTGTATGCTCTTTTACATAAGCTACCCGTTTCCCGAATTCATCGGGCATGGCGTAACCCACCGTGTCGGGAAAATTCACCGTCAGCGCCCCCGCCTCAATCACGGCGCCAAAAACTTTACACACAAAATCCGGATCGCTGCGGAAGGCGTCCTCGGCGGAAAACTCCACATCGCTGCAAAACTTTTTGGCGTACTTTACCGCAGACACGGCCTGTTCCAGTACCTGTTCCGGCGTCATCTTGAGCTTGTACTCCATGTGGACCGGCGACGTTGCCAGAAAAACATGAACACGGGGCTGGGCCGCATCCGCCAATGCGAGACGGGCCGCATCAATATCCTTTTCCAGCGAACGGCAAAGCCCCGCCACGACGCAATCTTTAATGATCCCCGCAATCGCTTTTACCGCTTCCAGATCCCCCGGACTCGATGCGGGAAACCCCGCCTCCATCACATCAACCCGGAGCTTCTCCAGCCTGCGGGCTACCTCCAGCTTTTCCTGCAGATTCATGCTGCAGCCCGGCGCCTGTTCCCCGTCCCGCAGGGTAGTGTCGAATATCTTTATCATCCTGCCGCCTTCATTTTTCTTCGTTCTTTTTCAGCCAGCCCATCATAGACCGTAATTCTTTTCCCACCTGTTCAATGGGATGCGCCGCTTCGATGGCCCGCATACGGTTGAAGTATGGCCGGTTGACCTGATTCTCGCTGATCCAGTCCCGGGCAAATTTGCCGGTCTGAATATCCTTCAACACCTGCCGCATGGCGTTCTTCGTATCATCGGTGATGATCTTCGGTCCCGTAATATAGTCGCCGTATTCTGCGGTATCCGAAACGGAGTAACGCATAAAAGAAAGCCCGCCGC
>BNUV01000204.1 GCA_025997615.1 Spirochaetia bacterium | reverse complement strand
GAGTATAGCGGGGAATGGGCGGGGGATCAAGAAAACTAACTTCATGTCCGATGAATGGCCTGCACCGAGGCCGCCAGGGCAAAAAGGGCCACGAGGACCGGAAAAATTGGGGCAATGCCGGGGCTGACTATCATAAAATTGTACATTCCATGGATGGCCACGGCGGAAAGGAAACGCACCAATGCCCTGACCGGGGCTTTCCTGATGGCTTCGGCGGCCTGGCCGATGCGGGCTCCACAGGCGCCGTGGAGGGGGGCAGCGGTAAAGCTCCGGACCAGGGTGATGCCGATATTTGCCGCGCCGTAATACGCGTTCTCCACCAGGGCGAACCCCAGCCCCGCCAAAAGGCCCACGGCAGCGCCGCGGGCAGCGCCAGTTTTCGCCCCCGGAGCCGGTTTTTTCAGCCTAAAGAGGATAAACACCATCAAAAGACGGCTTAATTCTTCAGTAAGGGCTATTCTGATAAAGATTCCCCAGTATCCCCCGGGTAAGGGCAAAAAATGCTGCATCAGGGCGGCTAGGGGAAGGGACAGGGCCCCCGCCAGAAGGGCGAGCAAAAACCAGCGGCGGGACAGGGGAATGTTTGCCGCCTTGAACCAGACATACACGAGAAGCACCGGCAGCGCGGCGGTAAAAATCAGCAGCAGGAGCACCCAAAGTCCGTCCATACTTATGGTATAATTTCCAGTGATAGTGATTTCTCGGGGAAAGCTCTTGTCGCGGCGGCGGGGGGCGGCATCGTTGATAATGAAGAAGCGCTGGGCCTTTTAAAAACCAATCAGAATATTTTTTTAATCGTTTATTTGGATATTCCCCCGGAGACAGCCTGGGAACGGATAAAAGCGAAGGCTGCGGAGGACGGGGAAATGCCGCCCTTTCTTAATACGGATGATCCCGAGGGCGATCATCTTAAACTTCACCTGCGGCGGGCCGAAGAATATAAAAAATTGGCGCATATCATTATTCATGCCCAGGGGAAAAGCGCCGAACAAATCGCCCGGGAATTATCATCAGCCCCCGGTGACGGGGAGCCCCAACTCGAAAACCATGAAAAAATAACTCCCGAAATACGCCGGAAATTCGATATGTTTCTGTTGATATGTGCCCTGTCCGTGCTGGCGATCCTCCTCATTCTTAATTTGAAGATCCCTAAAAACACCGAATCGGTGGAGGAACCGCTGGTCTTTACTTCATGGTGGCGGGATGAATTGAAAAAAAATACTTTGGAAACTATTGTTGGAGAATTTGAAACGCTCAATCCCCTCATAAAAATAAGGCTGAAGGATCTTCCCTATGAAACGATACGGGAAAACCTCAAAAATCAGGCGGTGGAAGATACGGATATCATCGGCCTTGATCCGCTCTGGCTCGGGGATGTAATCCGGGGCGAACAGCTCTTGTCGATAAACGGAGAAAAAGCGCTGCCGCTGATCTCTTTTATGACGGTTTTGTTCTACAACATCGACACATTAAAGGCCGCGGGCTTTAACCGTCCCCCCGGAACCTGGAATGAGGTGATGGAAATTTCCCGGACACTGAAATCTCTTTCTTCATATGGGCTGGGCATGGC
>BNUV01000203.1 GCA_025997615.1 Spirochaetia bacterium | reverse complement strand
GAAAATATCCTTCCTTCATTGGAACGCTCTTTGAAAAAGATTGAAGACAGCACCATTGGTCAAGAAAGTGAGGACGATTTTGGCGGATTGTTTTCCGATATAGATTTGGCTTCGCCGAAATTAGGCAGAACGGCTGATGATAAAAACAAGTTGGTTAGCGAGGTGCTGACCGCTCTTGACGGCGTTGATTTCGGATTGAATGAGGCACAGGATGTTGATTTTATTGGGGATGCCTACGAATATATGATTAGCCGATTTGCCGCAGGTGCAGGAAAAAAGGCAGGCGAATTTTATACGCCACAGGAAGTCAGTACGATATTAGCCGAGATAGTGATGATAGGGAAAACAAGATTGAAAAATGTCTATGACCCGACCTGCGGCAGTGGCTCGTTGCTTTTGAAAATAGCAAAGACAGGTAAAGCGGATGAAATATTCGGACAAGAAAAGAATCCGACCACCTTCAACCTTTGCCGGATGAATATGTTGCTGCATGGCATTAAGTACAAAGACTTCAAAATTAAAAACGGCGACACCTTGGAAGCCGATGAATTTGACGATAGACAATTTGATGCAGTCGTTGCAAATCCTCCATTCTCAATTGATTGGAGTGCGGCGGACAAGTTTAATAATGATGACCGTTTCAGTAAAGCTGGCGTATTGGCTCCCAAATCGAAAGCCGATTACGCATTTATTCTGAACATGATATATCACTTGAATGACAGCGGTACAATGACTTGCGTAGCTCCTCATGGCGTTCTTTTTAGAAGTGGCTCAGAAGGAAAGATACGTCAATATCTGATTGAAAAGAAAAATTATATTGATGCTATTATCGGGTTGCCAACTAACATATTTTACGGAGCAGGTATGCCTACCTGCATTCTCGTCATCAAAAAATGCCGGAAAGAAGATGATAATATTCTTTTCATTGATGCCAGCAAGGAGTTTGAAAAAATAAAAACGCAAAACAAACTGCGACCGGAACATATCAACAAAATCATAGAAACCTATCGCAATCGTTCCGAAATAGAGAAATACAGCCATTGCGCCACCTTGCAGGAAATCAAAGACAATGATTACAACTTGAATATTCCCCGCTATGTGGACACTTTCGAGGAGGAAGAAGAAATTGACATCCATGCTGTGATGAGCGAAATCAAGGAATTGGAGGGAAAACGGTCGGAATTGGATAAGGAGATTGAGGTGTATTTGAAGGAATTGGGATTGGTATAAATAAAAAAGCAAGGGTCGCAGTATTAGTGCGACCCCGTTCCTCCTTTAACACATGGTCAACGAGATGAAATTATCTAACGCAAATCTTGTTCAATCTGTTTAATGACAGACAAAAGTGGGGGAATATCTATTCGAAGAATAGCAAATATCCTTTCGGCATCTATTTCAAAATAATGATGGGCTATTACATCCCGCATTTTCATCACTTCGCGCCATTCAATTGTTGGATATAGAGGGAATAATGTTTTGTCAGTCCGTTTGTCAATATTTTACTCAATGCCTCATGTATGAAACTTTTTTCGATTGGCGAGGAAGTGAAAAATATTGACAAACGGACTGAC
>BNUV01000202.1 GCA_025997615.1 Spirochaetia bacterium | reverse complement strand
TCCGGGTCCCCGGCATCGGGGCAAAAAGCGCCCGGCGTATTATCGAGGTCCGCCGTTCAAGGTCCGTCACCTTTGACGGCCTCAGGCGGCTGGGGACGGTCATCAAACGGGCCCGCTACTTTATCACCCTGGGAACATCCTGGCTGGACCGTCCCGAAGACCCCAAGCGGATCCGCCGGCTCCTTGCTGATCAGGATGGGGCGGGTCTACAGCTGCCCCTGTTTGAGTTTTAGGCTGATTTTTTAATGTGTTGTTCCTTTACATTTGCAGTGGCAGCATTAATATGAACGGAACCGTTTTCAAAGATATTCAAGAAGACTGATAATTTCTTTCTTTATTTCATCTTTTTTTGTGAGGGTGTTTACCCGCTGCGGGAAAAAATCCTTCGAATTTACCTCCAGGGCAGATGCTATTTTTAGGATAGTCACCACCGAAGGCTGTTTTTTGCCGCTTTCTACATTTGCCAGGAAACTTTGGGACAAATTTGCCCGCAGGGACAGATCCATCTGTGATATGCCCTTCTGGGTACGCAGCTTTTTGATTTGATCAATCACATATTGAAGCTCCACCGATATGTCCATAGACCAAAAATAATGTTCTATAGGCCTTGACACAATATTCTATAGAGCATAGATTATTTTCTATAGACTATATCCGGTCCATTGCTGATGATGTTTCGGCTCACAGCAGACGTTTCCGGTGCCAGGGAACTGCCTTTTGGGTTCTCCGTGCAACAAACCCCTGGTTTGGGCCGTACATTCCCGCATTTTCCGGCGGCAGTACGGGGCCAAGGGGACTATTCTCCGGATAAACGCCTGTGGGGAAAGCTTTACCCTAAGGGGAAAAGCGAAGTCCAACTAGCGCGAAGGGGGCAGCGTATGCTTCTGAACACTTTTAAAAAAGACATTATTAATCAACTCGCCGCGATAGACGAGGGCCGCATACTGAACAATCCCCTGGCACCCTATTTCCGGGCCTTTACCGGCGCCTTTGATCCACGGATGCCCTTTACCTTTTATTTCGAACTGAAAAATAAGCCGCTTTTGTTTATCTTCGATGCCAAGCCTAATGAAGACCGCTCCCGCCGCACCGTCTTTGTGGAGCACTGCGAGCGGATATGCGAAAACACATTACGCATTATAAATGCTATCCAGGAACTTACCGACGGCGGGTATCTACGCATAGATACCCCGGCTTCCAATAAGCGGTCCCCTTTGCCGCCGAACTGGGATACGTGTTGGCGTAAGTACACCCATTTTTCCCCTTATCTTATAGAGGGCCTAGCCTTTGTGTGTTTTTCGCGGTTAAGAATAGCGGTGGGGTCTGCCATTGAACGGCGGACTTCAATCATGCCCCCAGTGGTTTAACAGGGAGACTACTATTTCTGACCTGCACGAAGGCGATTATATAAAAACTGATGTAAATAGGATGCTTTTTGTCAAATACTAGTCGTATAGCTAAAAATACCCTCATGCTCTACTTCCGGCAGATACTGATTATGCTGGTAAGCCTGTACACGGTACGGGTAGTGCTGGAGACGCTGGGGGCGGAGGATTACGGGATTTACAACGTGGTGGCTG
>BNUV01000201.1 GCA_025997615.1 Spirochaetia bacterium | reverse complement strand
GGTGTTTCCGGGAACGGCCGGAAATGCAGGAACGGAGTGCGGGGCATTGGGTGCGGTGCTTCGCTTCAAACCATACAACCGGAAAAAGCCTTGTAAACAGCCACCGATTTTAATAAGGGGCAAAGCTCATCATGAAAAGCGGCACGAAGATTACCGGCAATGTCAGCGATGCCAGCACCATCGGTAAGCCGCATTTTGCCATCGGGGGCAGGCATTTTCAAACCGTGACAATTTGTCACGGTTTCATTACCTTCTTCTTTAAGCCGTTGTTTGAGTTTTCGCCAGTATGCCGCAGGGTCCACGCTATCGGTCAACACTGTCACCACATCGACAATGGAAAAATACCACTCCTCTTCATCCTCATTCCAAAGGGTGCGGACTTTTTTAGCATCGAAAATTTTAATGTCTGCGGTATTCATATCTTATCTGCTCCTTTCATTGACCAAAAATAATGATGGTACTAATGTGCTATTGCCGTTTTTCAATATTAGTTCAAAATTGTTTCTGAAAATTTTCCTTAAATGTATCAATCAAAAAAGATGATAGGGAACCTGCAAGATTAACGGCCAATTTAGCATGACGCTCTTTAGGTTTAATATAACGTATACTCTTACCGTGCGCATCACCTATTTTGTTACGCAGTGAACCTAAGCCATTTACAACAGATTGACAACTACCAAGAATTTGCTTAAATATCTCTTCCTGATGATTTTGAGGGGATAAATTGAGTTGGCTGGCTGCAAGACTATATAGTTTGGGAAGGTCTATGCTCTCATCATAAGAAATATCAAGGCTGTCCAAAATGTATTTGCAAGTAGTTTCAACCAGTGTTCTTGCTGTAGTTATTGCACCCTCCGGGTCTGAATCTCTACGCTCTAATGCTTTTTGCCATTGTTCATTTATATATTCAACTGTGTTTTCTTTTATTGAAATTGATACAATGTTGTCAAGAGGATTTGCGTTTTCATTTTCAAGATAAGATAATAGTTTGTTAAAACTGTTCCAAATAAATCCTCTTCTTTCACTGTATGAGGGAAACATTTTTTGAATGTAAGGCCAGAATTGGTCTGGTGTCCTACAACTGAAAACAAAATCAGGCAAATAATGTTTAAGAGAATTATTATTTACTAATATCTCTCTAGCGTCTGTATAGTCTTTAATACTATAATCATGGCCAGTAGCACAAGCTATTAAAGAATTTTGCATTAGCTCAACTTTATGAAATAAATTGCTCTTCATAAATTAAAATACCCTCGACAATAATTCCCAACTGTCGCTGTTTATGTCATCGTTGTATGATTTTTGGCAAATGCAAAGATCGCCGCTTTTCTTGTCTTTGCGGACAAAACCGCCGTGTAAATTGTTTTGCTGAATGTATGAGAAAAGATAGTGGAATTTTAACGGTGAAAACAAATCTATATCTTCGCTGTCACCTGTCCGGGAAAAACCGCCTTTTGTCTCGATTATCCATGTTTTACCTTTAACGCTTAAAACATAATCAGGATAAAATGTGTGCTGCCATTTCATCGTATCATCGTAAACAACAGAAAAATATTCGGGGCCTTTATCGCCGTTTTTGTAAAACCAGTCAACATTTTT
>BNUV01000200.1 GCA_025997615.1 Spirochaetia bacterium | reverse complement strand
CGGATCGTGAATCTCCCCCAAAAAATCGGTCATTTTGATAATGTCGGCTTGCGTTACTTCCATTCCTTCTTCCCCTCCCAGAGAAGAATAGAAGTATATCATGGAATTCTAAATGCTTTTGCCCTGGAAATATCCCTTGACACCTTATAAAACTTAACTTATACTTTAGAAATTACAGTCCTGTTAAAGTCGCTGGGCAGGCGGCTTGCCATGGCGGGGTATAAGGGGTATGGTGGAAACATGAGTCAGCATGTGGTGTCGGCCCTGGTGGAAAACCGGGCGGGAACCTTGAGCCGGGTGTCGGGGCTTTTTAGCCGCCGGGGGTTCAATATCGACAGTTTGACCGTGGGGGAGACTGAAAATCCATTGGTTTCCCGGATGACTATTGCGGTGAATGGCGAAGAATCGGACCATAGTTCGCGGGCTCTGGAACAGATCGTTAAGCAGCTCGAAAAACTCGTTGATGTAATTGCCGTCCGGGAGCTGGATGATTCATCCTGTCTGCGGAGGGAGATCATGCTGATAAAGATCGGCGCCGATGAAAAGTCCCGGGCGGCCGTTCTGGAGATCATCAACATTTTCCGTTCCCGGGTCATCGACATTTCCCCCGAAACCATCACCATTGAGGCCACCGGCAGCCGCGACAAACTTGACGGCCTCCTGCTCCTTCTGCGCCCCTATGGCATTCTCGAAACCGCCCGCACCGGCCTTGTCGCCCTGGAGAGGGGCAGTCGGGTTCTTTCCATTCCCGCGGCTTCTGTACAAGCACTAAGCATTAGTTAGCCGGTGGATTTGAGCTTTTCAAAGTTCAGATTTACCGGATTTCTCAGAGCAGCCTTTGAGCGGGTTTTCCCGTTCATGGAAATAAAATTTTGGAGGATGATATGGCAGTTATGTATTACGAAAAAGATTGCGACCTGGGGCTTCTTAAAGGGAAGACCATCGCGGTGATCGGCTACGGTTCTCAGGGTCATGCCCACGCGCTTAACATTAAGGAGTCGGGCCTCAAGGTGGTGGTGGGGCTCTACGATGGTTCTCCCTCGTGGAAGAAGGCGGAGGCTGCGGGCCTGGAGGTAAAGACGGCGCGGGAGGCGGCAGAGGCGGCGGATTTTATCATGATCCTTATCAATGATGAAAAACAGGCGAAGCTCTATGAGGAGTCGATTAAGCCGGCCCTGAAGCCCGGAAAAACATTGGCCTTTGCCCACGGTTTCAACATTCACTTTGGGCAGATTGTACCACCGGCGGATATCAACGTGGTGATGATTGCCCCCAAGGGGCCGGGCCACACGGTGCGGGAACAGTACCGGGCCGGCGCGGGGGTGCCTTGTCTGGTGGCGGTTCATCAGGATCTTGGCGGGGCAAAACGTTTGGCCCTGGCCTATGCGGCGGCCATAGGCGGAGCCCGGGCGGGGGTGCTGGAAACAACTTTCAAAGAAGAAACCGAAACGGATCTTTTTGGCGAGCAGGCGGTTCTCTGCGGCGGTGTGTCGGCATTGATGAAGGCCGGTTACGAAGTGCTTATCGAAGCGGGGTATCAGCCGGAGAGCGCCTACTTTGAAGTGATGCACGAAATGAAATTGATCATCGACCTGGTAAACC
>BNUV01000199.1 GCA_025997615.1 Spirochaetia bacterium | reverse complement strand
TTTTTTTTTTAATGATCCGGCGCCCCCCGATATCTACACCAGGCAGTCCCCCCTTTCCCTCCCCGCCGCTCTTCCGATCTCGCCAAAAGGCGCGCCGGCGGGAACGGCGTTGTACATATTCACCCACATGCGGCCGGTCTGTACCGCCCGGGCAACCCGGATGGCCCTGTTGATGTCCCTGGTCCAGACGCCGCCGCCCAGTCCATAGATCGAATCGTTGGCAAGCTTGATCGCCTCTTCTTCGGTCTTGAATTTGATCACCACCGCCACGGGGCCGAAAATCTCTTCCTGGGCGATTCTCATGCTGTTGCTGCCTTCAAGCAGCGTGGGCCGGATAAAGAGACCCTTGCCCAAAGCTCCTTCGGTGATGCGGCTGCCGCCGGCGAGGACCTTCGCGCCTTCCTTTTTGCCGGTTTCGATGTAGTTCAGCACATCGTTTAAATGGCTTTCGTAGATGATGGCGCCCATCTGGGTATTGGGGTCCACCGGGTCCCCTACATTGATCTTGTTGAAAGCCGCAACCGCCTGTTCGACAAACCGGTCGTAGATTCCCTCCTGCACAAACACACGGGAACCGGCGCTGCACACCTGGCCCTGGTTAAAGAGGATGCCCATTTGTAGGCCGTCGATGGCGCAGTCAAGCTTGCAGTCGTCAAAGAAAATGTGGGCCGATTTGCCGCCCAGTTCCAGCGTGGCGGGGATTATCTTTTTCGCCGCCGCATCGGCGACCCGGTAGCCGATTTCGGTGGAACCGGTAAAGCCGAATTTGGCAAAACCTTCGTGGTCCAGTATGTACTGTCCGGATTTGGAACCAGAACCGGTGATCACGTTGAAAACGCCCGGGGGCAGCACCCCCTGAATGAGTTCAGCCATACGAAGCAGGCTTAAGGAGGTGTAGCTTGAGGGCTTTATCACCAGAGTGCAGCCTGCGGCCAGGGCGGGGGCAATTTTCCAGGAAGCGATAAGCAGCGGAAAATTCCAGGGCACGATCAGCCCCACCGCGCCCACAGGCTCCCGGAGCACAATGCTCAGGGTGTTTTCGTCCAGCATGTTTGAAGAGCCTTCCTCCCCCTGGATAACACCGGCAAAGTAATGGTAATGCTCCGCCGCCATCGGGATGTCAATGTTCATGGTCTCCCGGATGGGCTTGCCATTATCCACCGTTTCGATAAGGGCCAGTTCTTCCCTGTTCTGGTAGATGATTTCCCCGATCTTGTTGAGCAGCTTGGCCCGTTCACCGGCGGTGGTTTTTTTCCAGCTCTCAAAGGCTTTTTGAGCCGCCTTGACCGCGGCGTCAACATCCTTTTCCGTCGCCTGAGCGCAGGAAGACAGCTTTTCTCCGGTCGCGGGCGAATGCACGTCATAGGCCGCCCCGTCGGAAGCGTCCTGCCACTTTCCGTCAATAAAAAGCTGATAGCGATTTTTCAGATTTGGTTTCAAAGTTTACCCCCATTTAAATAATATATCTTCCATACTTTTTACCATAATTGACTATAAAGTCAAGAAGATGGGAGAAGGAAGAGGGAAGAGGGCCCCTATCACGGGCTTTCGTGTCTCAGCCTGGTTTTGCGCTCCTTGGCAGTATAATATAATTACTATAGTTTTAC
>BNUV01000198.1 GCA_025997615.1 Spirochaetia bacterium | reverse complement strand
CCCGCTGCTGGATCCGTTCCCCGCTCGCACGGCGCTTCTTCCGCCGGTGATGCACATATCCTGCGCGGTCAGCGGACCTTTGGTCCGACAGATGCTCCTCCGTGCTCCGCGCCGGTACGTGTTTCCCCGGATTATTCCGCGCATAGATGTTCAGTATTTTTGCCGCTCCCCATGCCTCATGCTTTTTCTTTATCCGCAACAGCTCGACGCTGATCCGTTCTTCCAGCGCCTTTCCGTTACTTTTCGGCCGCCGGCTTTCTTCCTCAAGGCCGGCGTAGCCTTGCGCCAAAAACTTCTCCCGCCATTTGTAACCGGTCTTGGTGCTGATGCCATATTCACGGCACAATTGCGTGAATACCAGTTGTCTGTCCAATGACTTTAAGACAAATTCTTTTTTCTCGTCCATCTTTCCGGTCTCCTTCCAAGGCATTCCCAGACCCCCTGTTGTTAGTCTGGGATAAATTTTACCTGAAAGTGTTACCTATGTGTCACTACAAATGTATTACCGATGTCTCGGGCATACCAGGGCGGTATTGCACCTAACGTGAAAGCTATACGACGTTTTTGCAGTTGCGATAAAGGAAACCGTAGGTTTCCAGTAACTGCAAAAATGTGCCGGAGAAAAAACGCACAAAGGCGCTATGCGCCGACTGGGGTTTTTCGGAGGCCGAGCCGCCTACTGGCGGCGATGCGTATAGCGCTTGTTGAGACTGTCGGAAAAGCCCCTTGAGACAGGGGATTTAATGAATTAAAATAACAATATGGCACGATACAAAGAAACAAACATAGGACAGGGACAATTCATTGAGGTGGATTTGCAGAGACAGATACTGCCCGGCTCATACGAAGAAACATTGCAATACCTCATAGATCAGAAAATAGACATATCAAAGTTTGATGTGGACTATCACAATGACATAACCGGCGCACCGGCAATAAGCCCCAGAGTCTTACTGAAGATAATACTGTATTGCTATTCGCGAGGAGTAATAACCTCGCGGCCAATGGCGAAAGCATGCACGGAAAACATGAGCGTAAAAGCGCTTGCAGAGGACATTGAACCACATTTTTCGGTAATAGCGGAGTTTATATCAAAGAACAGCGAAAAGATGAAAGATGTATTCACTCAAGTATTGCTGTATTGCAGCGAATTAGACTTAATCAAAGGCGACTTATTCGCGATAGACGGGTGCAAGCTGCCGAGTAACGCATCGTTCGGACTTTAGTCCGCAGAATGGTCCGGAACGATTAATGAATTGAAAAAGAAAAAAACCGATTTAGCAGCCTTGAGCAGCCGACTTATTGAGAGACATAAAAAGCTGGATGCGGAAGATAAAAACAACAGTACTCTGAGCAAGGAAGCAATAAGGGCGGCAAAAGAGCAACGGAAAAAACATATTGAGCGGATCAATAAAAAGATAGAATACATTGACCACTTTTTTGCAGACGACCCAAAGCCCAGATTCGGAACAAGGTATGAAGTACAATCGTCGGACCATAGGTCCGCCATAACCGACAATGAAAGCGCGAAGATCAATCGGACTGAAAGTCCGCGGGCCTCATGGGATCATTCAAGGATATAATGGAATAGCCGTGGCAGATGCCGAAAACCA
>BNUV01000197.1 GCA_025997615.1 Spirochaetia bacterium | reverse complement strand
CGTACCGGCGATTATGAAGAAAGTCTGGCCAGTCTGCAAAAAGCCGCCTACATCCGCGACAGCCTGGCCGAGGCTTGGCTTTCCATGGGCCTTATCTACTACGAACTTGAAGATTTCGATTCCGCCGAAAATTGTTACCATGCCGCCCTCCAAAGGAATGATAATTCCCCCAAAACCTGGAACAACCTGGGGGTACTTTACTTTTCCGAGGGGAGTTTCGAGGATGCCCGCAGTTGTTTCGAGGAAGCCGTTCAACGGGCGCCCCTGTACTACGACGCCCTTTTTAACCTCCGGGATACCTGCCGTGAGCTGAAAGATTACCGGGCGGCGGCGGAATTCGAGCGAATTCTTTCGGGTCTTACCCGGACCATGCCTCTATTTCCATGAATATCCTTTATGTGGCCGAAATAACCGGAAAAACCGGCGTCTATGCCTTTAAACAGGGTATTTCCCTCCTGAAAAATCAGAAAAAGATCGATTTTGTCGTAGCCTGTGCGGATGGAGCCACCGGTGGCGGCGGTTTGGGGCGAAACCATGCGGCTTATATCCATAAATTGGGGGCAAATGTCCTCCTTACCGGGGAATGTTGCTTTTATAAGAAGGATCTGGTGGAAAATTGGGACAAAATTCCCTATGTTTTGCGGCCCTATAACCTTAATGATGAAGCCCCCGGCGCCGGGTTCAGGATTTATAAATGCACCAGTGCCAGCAGCAGCGCCGGCACCAACGCCCGGATTGCGGTGGCGGTCCTTTTGGGCCAGAGCGGTTTTACCCGTCTCCATGGTGATAATCCGGCGGCCTGCCTCCCCGCTTTGCTGGAACGGCTGCGGCGGGAAACCCCCTTTGTCATTCTCGACTTCCACGCCGGGGCAACCGCCGAAAAACAAACCCTTTTTGCCGCCGCGGATGGCCATTGTTCCGCCATCATCGGGTCCCACGGGAAGGTCCAGACCGCCGATGAACGGATTTTACCCGGCGGTTCCGCCGTCATCACCGATGCAGGCCGCACAGGCAGCACCGAATCGGTGGGCGGTTCCGCTATAGCTCCCCGCATTAACGAATACCTCACCGGCATCCCCGACTGGACCCGCGAAGCCTGGGCAAAACCGGAACTTCAGGGGGTGCTCATCAGCATAGCCGGCAACGGCAAAGCCCAATCAATCGAACGGATCCGTGTTCCCGTGCCGGAGATGCCCCAGCAGGATAAAAAAGATGAAAAGGAAGAATCATGATGAATGGCTGTTCCGGCTGCACCAATGGAAAATGTTCGGTTAAATTAACCGCTGAAAAAAGCACCCCCACCGGGCCTGGGCTCGCCACGCTGATCCGGCAGGCGCTGATATCCCTCTCGCCGCTGGTTTTTGGCTTTATCGCCGCTTATACATTGACAGCGCTCCTCTATCCGGAAAGCTCTGACGATGCGGGGCGGGCGGCGGCGGGGGTTTTGGGGCTCCTGGCAGCCGGAGCTCTGGTCTATTTACTGCGAAGGGTACATATCCAAAAAACCCAGGGCAAAAGCATTTAACATTTGCCAAATAAAACGTCATGAAGGAAATCTTGATTGAGCGCCGCCTTGAATTGTTTTCGTCTGGTACTTCGCTTCTGGTCTGTTTGGGTTGAACGTAAAAGTCT
>BNUV01000196.1 GCA_025997615.1 Spirochaetia bacterium | reverse complement strand
TTATCAACCATTGGGCCAACGATGGGTTCATTTGAAGGATACATATATACAAAAATACCGTATATGTATCAAATTTTAGGCTATCCTGAAGCAATAATATATGTATTATTATTTATTGGAATAATAAAAATTTCAATAAAATATGAACATAAAAAAATAATAACCGTATTATCAATAATAATAATGTTGTTAATAGGTTTAATGGGAATAATGGGTTTTATAATGGCATAGAAAATAATGGGGTACGGCCAAACGGCACATAACACACGCTATACGCTTCGCCGCCAGTAGGCGGCTCGGCCTCCACAAAAACGCAGTCGGGCTAAAGCCCTTTGTGCATTTTTGTTCCGGCACATTTTACCCGCCCTGGTCTTGCTTCGCAAGCCCTTATTCGGGCGGGCAAAACGTCGTATAGCTTAAACGTTATACGACATTTGCCATTGAAATTTTTTGTAAAATATAATATATTGAATAAATGAACATTTGCATAAAGGTAGGTAAATTTATGACTTTAAACAAAATAAACAATATTTTGGTAATATTAGTAATTATTCTGTCAATTATTGCTTCATTTTATGGGTTTTTCTCAAATAATGTTGTATTTGAGAATAAAACATTCTTGTCAATAAATGATGAAACGGTAAAAATTTATGGGAAAGGATTATATTATAAAGACTCAGTATCTGTGGCTTCTCAAGGCAGGGCGCAGGATATTATTACATTAATTGTTTGTGTGCCATTGTTAATTGTATCATTGATTTTTTCAAATAAAAAATCTTTACGAGGGAAATTATTATTAACTGGCGTATTGGGATATTTTTTATATACATATACATCATATTCATTTTTATCAATGTATAACAATTTTTTCCTAATTTATGTTGTTATAATGTCATTAAGTTTTTTTACATTTATCATAAATATAACTTCTGATGAATTAAAATTATTACAAAGACATTTTAAATCAAATTTACCCAAAAAATATATTGGAGGATTTTTAATTTTTTTAGGAATAGGGCTTTGTCTCATGTGGCTTGAAAGAATTATACCTTCTTTTAATAATAATACTGTTGCAGGGTTAGAACATTATACGACATTGGTAATTCAGGCATTGGATATAGGATTTATTGTACCGGTTGCAATATTATCTGGATTTTTACTTATAAAAAACAATTCATTAGGATATTTATTGGCACCAATTATAATAATAAAAGGGACTACATTATTAATGGCAATAATAATGATGGTAATATTTATGATAAACGCAGGGGTTACGGTATCAATAATTGAAATAATAATGTTTCCATTATTTACGGTAATATGTATATATAATTTATATTTGATAATGAAAAATATAGTGTAGTGCAAGGGCAAACGTCGTATAACACACGCTATACGCTTCGCCGCCAGTAGGCGGCTCGGCCTCCATAAAACCCCAGTCGGCCTGCGGCCTTTGTGGGGTTTTATTCCGGCACATTTTGCCCGCCCTGGTCTTGCTTCGCAAGCCCTTATTCGGGCGGTCAAAACGTCGTATAGCGTTTCGGCTGTATATGACGTTTTTACGGTTGCGATAAAGGAAACCGCAGGTTTCCAGCAACCGTAAAAATGTGCCGGAGAAAAAACGCACAAAGGCCAAAGGC
>BNUV01000195.1 GCA_025997615.1 Spirochaetia bacterium | reverse complement strand
CATTATCGGAAGTTTTCTGCCCCCGCTGAACAACTGCTTTCACTGAATTTCTTCTTCCCGCAGACCGTATCCTTCATTTGGATGACGTTTGCTGTCCCCGATGGGTTCCACATGGACCATAATGTCGTAAACGCCCCCTTCGATCCGGGTTTTTATGGCTTTTTCTACCTCGGATGCGATCTTGTGAGCCTCCCGGACCGTCAGTTTCGGGTCCACTTCTATGTCTATATCGATGTCCCAGAGGCCGGCAACCCGCCGCAGCCGGGTACGGTGGGGGTTTCCCGCCCCATTTACCGACCGTACCGCATCAAAAACCGCCTTGTAGGAGGCCGTTCCCGATCCTCCGTCCATAAGCTCCGCATTTGCCTCGGTAAAAATGCCGATGGCGGAGCGGATCACCCAGAAGCCCACCAACAGGGCCGCCACGGAATCGATGATTCCCCGTTTGAAAAGAAATGAAAGGGCCAGCCCCGCCAAAACCCCCGCGGAGATGATCACATCCGAGGCCATGTTTTTGGCATTGGCCCTGAGCATGGCGGAATTGGCTTTTTTCCCGAAAAGATACTGGGTCCAGGCGAGAAAAATCTTCCCCCCGATGGAGATCAACGTAACCACAAGGGCGGAAAAGGAAGGCACCGCCGGTTCGGCGCCGGAAACAAGATGTACCGCCGCATTGAGGATCAACTGCAGCCCGGCGGAAAAAAGGATACAGGCCAAAAGGGCCGTAGCCACCGTTTCCGCCCGTCCGTGCCCCCAGGGATGATCCCGGTCGGCGGGCCGTACAATTATTTTTGCCACCACCAGGGACATAACGGCGATAAGCACATCCACCGATGAATCGATACCATCGCCCAGCACCGCCAGGCTGCCGGAAATAAAACCCATGCTGATTTTAAGAACCGCCAGGATCGTGTTTCCCAAAAGAGCGGTAATGGAGGCAACCCGTATCAAACCGGCCCGGGATTCTGTGTTTTCCAATAAACTCCCCTTGTATAAACTATGACCTTATAAAGTATAATGAATAATGCCATATATTTCTCGTCCAAATCTTGAAAAACTTGCCTTCGGTATTTTCGTTTCTTTAGGTATTCCCGCCGATGAAGCCGCCGTATCGGCGGAAATTCTTGCCGCCGCCGACGCCCGGGGTATTGCCAGCCACGGTATGGCCGGTATCAAACGGTATGCCGATGGCATCAAGGCGGGGCACATGAAAGGGGCCGTAAAACCCACGGTGCTCCATGAAACGCCCATTTCACTGGTGATGGACGGCGAAGGGGCCATGGGCCTTTCGCTCAGCAAAAGCGCCATGGAAAAAGTTATCGCCATGGCGGAGGTGCACGGCGTGGGCGTTTGCAGCATCCGCAATTCCAACCATTTCGGCATCGCCGGGTACTATGCGGAAATGGCCGCCAAAAAAGATATGATAGGCATCGCCATGACCAACACCGCCGCCCTGGGAGTGCCCACCTTTGCCCGGCAATCCTACTTCGGCACCAATCCCATCGCCTTTGCCGCCCCTGGTTTAGGCGGAAAGCTTTTCAGCCTGGACATGGCCACCACCACTGTTACCCGCGGCGCCGTGGAAGTTCACCGCCGGCAGGGCAAACAAATCCCCCCCGGCTGGGCCGTTGGAACCAAGGGATTATCAATAACTGATCCGG
>BNUV01000194.1 GCA_025997615.1 Spirochaetia bacterium | reverse complement strand
AATCACCGGAAGCTCCGGGCTTTGCTCGACAAAACGCAGCCCCGGAGGCACGACCCGCTTTTTGGCGGGAAACTTAAGCATCGTTTTTGCCTCGGCAAGCATCGTTTTTGCCGAGGTTTCCGGATCCACGGCCCCGGTGTCTTCTAAAAAAGGATCCCTGACAGCAGTTCCCGCGCAGGAAACCGCCCCCAACACCGGCAGAACCAGGGCCAAAAACACCATTCTGTATCTATCAATCATCATAATTATTTTAGCACAGGGGGGACCGGTTGTCAGGATAATTGACGAGCCTTTGAAAGCGTTTTATAGTGTATCCAATGGGTATCATAACCAGTCAAAGGATCAACGACTACTACGAGCGTTTTAAATCTATTGATGTAACTTTTTCCAAGGAAATCATCCAGGTTACGGGCCTCTTGGCCGAACAGGTCCATCTCAAATGTATGAGCGATTTTTGGCCCTGTGTGATCTATTCATCCTCGTTTGAAGGGGCGAAAGTCGTCTCCTCTATAAAATCCGGCATTCTGGCAAAACTGCGGCAGTCCAATAATTCAGTCAGCCTGCGGTTCTGTTTTAAGGATGTTGATAATAAAACCCCGCTGACTTTTTTTGTATCCGCCAGAGTTTTGGGACACACGCCCCAGGGCCTCTCCGCCGACATGGGCCTTTTCAGCCTGCAATTTGCCCAACGGCCGCCGGACACGCTGGTGGAAATTATGGGGCGGATTCTGGACGCCAATTTCAACTTTACCAAACGGCGGGATGAACGGATCCCGGTAACCGCCGAAACCATGAAAAAACTGACCCTGCTTTCCCCGGAAACCGCCGTGTTTATCCAGGGGGTGCCCCGGCGCTGTATGCTGCGGGACCTTTCATTTTCCGGGGCCAAGGTTATCATCATGGGGGTGGCGAAATTTCTGGAAAACCGGGAAGCCTCCCTGCGGGTAGATTTTGATGATCCCCGGGCCAGCTATCTTTTGAAAGGCTCCTTTGGCCGGTCAGAAATTGTGGAAGGCCGGCAGGACCTGGTGGCTATGGTTCTGCAATTTACCGAGGCGGCTATCCCCATGGGTTATAAGCTCCGGCTCAGCGATTACCTGAACCAGGTCAAAATGCCTGAAAAAAAGCCTTCGCCGGAGCCCGCCGCTAATGCCTAGCCGCATCGTTTTTTTATCGGTTCCCGAATCGCTGCGGGGCAAAATCGACGCCCTGCCCCATCACCATCATGATGATGGCGAAAATGAGTTTTCGCACGAAAATGAATTTTCGATTGATCCGGCGATTCCCCTGCCGGTGGAAATTCCCGAAGGTGAAGAAAAATTTGATCCGGCAGAGCTCTCCTGGGAGATGATCCTTTCGGGGATGATCCGGGTTGCGGCCGTTGATCCCGAAGCTTTAAATGCCGATTATTACCGCCGTTTTGTTTTTGCCGTCAGGCCGGATATTTTCCAGGAGTTTACCGGAGCGGCGGTGATCAAGGCGGCGAACGGTGAATTTGATATGGCGCTGGACATCCTTGCCAGCCTCGAAGGGCTTTTCCCCGGATCACCGGCGGTGCTTTTAAACCGGGCCTTAACGCTGGAAGAAAAGGCCCGGAAAGAGGGAGCGGAGGAGCTTTACGATGAAGCCGAAAAAGCCTGGGAAAGAGTTCTGGCCCTCTCCCCGCCGCTTTCCGAGGGGCTTTTT
>BNUV01000193.1 GCA_025997615.1 Spirochaetia bacterium | reverse complement strand
GATAATGCTGATAAAGAGGTCAGTACGAAACATTGACTTCAACCGCCCTTTAAGCTATCATTGACGTATGACCATAGAACAAACCATCGAAATTCCGGCTAACCGGCGGATTACTCTGGAAGTTCCTCGCGAAATTCCCGAAGGACGGGTGGTACTTACGTTTACTCCAGCCTCGTCAAACCCTTTTGCCACCAGGAAGGCAAAATCCAAAGCAGCGCGGCAAAGACTGAGGGAACTTTGTAAAGATTCCCCGCTCACTGTTGAAAGATTCCTCGCCGTGAAAGATGCTGATCGGGTTCTGGAAGCAGCTATTGATAAATATTCCGGTAGCAATGTCCAATGACAGGAATTTTGGACGCCTGCGCCGTCATTGCCTGGCTTAAAGAAGAACCGGGTGCCGATGTTGTGGACGATTTGCTCGACCAAGCGGAAGAAGGTAAAACTGACCTCTTTATCAGCATTATCAATTTGGTTGAAATCTATTACGGTTTTATGAAAGACTTGGGTGAAGACAGAGCGCGGGAGATTATACAGACTGTACGGGAAACCGCTGTCAAGGTAATTGATACCACCGATGGCGCGATTTTTGAGGAAGTCGCCCGTCTCAAGAGCACCCTCAAGAATTTTTCCCTTGCAGATGCTTTCGGCCTTGCTACCGCATCTGTTTACGATGGGGCTTTTATTACCTGCGATCATCACGAGCTTGCCAAATTTGAAGGGCAGGTAAAAATCCCCTTCCTCTGGATTCGTCCTGCGCCGCAAAAAGTCTAATTTCATGTGCAAGAGATCGCTATAATCCACATCCAAAAACGGGGTTCCATTTCTTTAAATTTCACCCCAAGCCTTATCATCCAATCAATCAGCTCATTCCCCGCCTAAAGGTGCAGTTCCGACCTGTATCGGAGGTTAATCGGTAGGATTCAATCTTCGTCCTGTGATCCTCCGGTTAAATCCAAGCCGTCAAAACGATTGTCTTCCGGGAGGTTTTGTTGTACCCAAAGGTTTAAAAGCGATTCCTGTAAAGCAGATGAAGAAGCCCCATCATTTTCAGATTGGGCCTCCTTGTCTTGTAGACGGCTTTTATCCGAAATAGGTTCATCGGTTGGAAGCCCTATCAGTTTCTCCTTTCTTTTCACCGCCACTGTTCTTTTGCGCGAGGGAACAATAGGTGGTTTGAGGAAATCTTCAATGTAAGATTGGAACTCCGCCTTGAAGCTGGCTGTATCTGAAAACACCTTCACCTCTGGCAGGTCCATTTGCGCCGGGTTGATTTTGCGGGCATCTTTTATCTTCTCCAACATCGTATTGTAATAAAGCCCCTCATATTTATATATTTTTCTATCCTCGTTATAGCAATTCATATAAACAAAGATGTTTCTGGTCTGGTTTAGACGGTAAATTCTTCCCATAGCTTGAATTATTTTTTGAGGGTTCCACCAAAACTCAAGTATGATAACGTGATTTGCTACTTCAAGATTAAGCCCTTCCGATGACTTAAAAATCGTTGTCAATAAAAACTTAAACGAATCAATATTTTTGAATTGGGTTAATTTATGATCTACATCTGTACCTCGATCTTTCCCAGTAAGAATCAGAGAATCATATCCCATGTCTTTTAATAATTTATAGTAGCGATTTAGTACATCAACGAATTGAGAAAAAATGATTATTTTTTCATTTTTCGGTATC
>BNUV01000192.1 GCA_025997615.1 Spirochaetia bacterium | reverse complement strand
GTGAAGCCCTGGAAATACTCCGCATATCTTCGCCCAATCTGCTGCTCCTCAAATGTTTTGGACTTTCCCTTTCGGATCAGTATTGGGTATGTCCAAAAAACAAAGCTTTAAAATGGGAAGATATCAACTTTTTCGAAAATGATTTTTCAGAAGATGTGGGGAATGCGCTTTTTGGGAAAGATATTGGCGGGGGAGAAGTTAGTTTAAGTTCCCCTGATAATACCTCTGACGGCTGGCTTAGGAAAAAATGGGTCATTGCCGATGGCAAAAGGCTGCTTTTAAAAGGCGGAAGTCCGCCATTTTATCAGGAACCTTTTAACGAAGTCCTGGCTTCGATGATCATGGAAAAGCTCGATATTCCCCACGTGCCTTATACGCTTGCCTGGGACAAAGAGCAGCCCCTGAGCGCCTGTGAGGATTTTATCAGCCCCGAAACCGACCTCATAAGCGCCTGGCGCATATACAGCTCTCAAAAAAGGCCAAACCATTTTTCGATTTATCAGCATACAGTCCACTGCATGGAGGCCCTTGGTATTCCCGGTGTAAAGGAAGATCTTGACCGCATGATAACGGTGGATTTCCTTATCGCCAATGCGGACAGACACTTTAACAATTTCGGCGCAGTACGAAATGCCGAAACCCTGGAATGGCTCGGCCTGGCGCCCATTTTTGACTGCGGCACTTCCATGTGGCACGATCAAGCTACCCAAATAATAAGACCGGGTTTTAAGAATCCCGGTAAGCCTTTCAAGAAGGAGCATGAGGAACAGATCAAGCTCGTTACATCCTTTGAATGGCTTGATTTATCCAGCCTCAAAGGAGTTGAGGAAGAATACGGCGAACTCTTAAAGCATAGTATCTATATTGATGATGCAAGGCGCGAAAGGCTCTGCTCCGCATTGGTAAGCAGAATTAAGCTGCTGGAGGAATTCGTTAAAGCCTGAATAGCCATCGGCGAATTATACGATTCCTTTGGTGTCTGCGGCATACACATAGCCGTAGCGCCAGCCCGCGGGGCCAACCCCGTTGTCTGTTTTTTCCACAATGCCGGCGAAGGTGTCACCGCAAAAAAGGGCGGCGGCGGTGGTTTTCCCCCCGGTTCCGGCAGATCCGGCGGAAAACACCGGTTCCACCCCGTTTATCACCTGAGAAATTACTTTACCCTGTATGATTTTTTGTAATTTTTCAGGCTCCAGGTCGAACCGGGGGAGTCCCAGTGCGTCAATAACTGCCCGATCTATGGGCCGCAAAGCCAGTTCCGGCGTTTCAGAGGCATCCTCCAGGCTGAAACCCGCCACCCTCGTCCTGACCAGTGTTACAAGGTGGCCCCGGGAATTCGCCGCCAGGGCAATATCACGGGCCAGTGAACGGATATAGGTTCCGGCGGAACAGCGGACATGGATCACCGCATCGCTTCCCTCAAAAGATTCCAGCGTAAGTTCATGGATCGTCACGGGCCTTTCTTTCATCACCGGGGCTTGGCCCGACCGGACCAGCTCGTGGGCCCGCCGGCCGTCAATATGAATCGCCGAATAGGCGGGGGGCGTCTGCATAAGATTTCCCCGGAACCGGGGCAGCACCGCTTCCACCTCTTCCCTGCGGGGAATAGGAGCCTCCCCGATGACCGCCCCCTCAGGGTCCAGCGTGTCGGTTTCTGTGCCGAAACGGATGCGGCCGACGGAGTCTTTATCGCAGCCGGAAAACCAGG
>BNUV01000191.1 GCA_025997615.1 Spirochaetia bacterium | reverse complement strand
TTCATATTGGGGAATACCTTTGGCGGTATGTCTGTTTTGTTGTTTGGCAAGTGACACAGAAAGAGGTCTGGTCAAAAGACTTCTTGACCATGAGTTTCTTAACTCTTGAAGATGAGACGGCCATGTATGAAACGGTGATTTTCCCGAAAGTATATGACCAGTATAATAAGCTGCTATTTGACCAGCGGCCTCTACTGGTATACGGTCAGGTGGCCGAGGATAACGGAGCGGTGTCACTGGAAGTGCGGAAAGTGGAATTATTATAGAATGAGATAACTGAGGGTTAAAAGGCTCGGCTTGTGAGGCCGGAAGTCTCTATTTATTTTTACTTGCGTTACGGAGGTTATCCCATTGCTTTTTGAATAACTCCATTTGGGCATTGATAAATGAAAATTTCGCAAATAATTGTAAAGGATTGGGTGGAAAATGCAAATCCACCCAATCCTGGTGTTTATTGAGTTTTGAAAGGTCTGTCGATGAATGGAATCCCACCATCTTCCATCAGCTCATTCCACAATTCCTTAGTAGGATAATAGAAAGAGGAAATCTGTTTCCCTTCTTTACTATACCGCATCTCAAATACTTCTTTGCTTTTAAAAAAGAAGAGTTTGCGGGAGATTATACCATCGCCATCATAATACTCTGACGTAAACTCCCCATTGGCACACAGTGTTTTCCGAAAAATAACGATACCGTTTTCAATCAGTCTTTCGGTTACAGTGTGTCCAGCCATATCTTGGAAAGTACGACTTTTACCTTTACGCCTCCGCTTACCCCGCAAATCCAAAAGTACTTCGCGTAAAGTCAAACGATCCCGCTCTTTGTTCTTCAAATGCGGCTCCGTGATAGTTGGTAGTTTCTTCCGTACACACGAAAGGAACGCTTGCATATTATCCATTTTTAACCTCCTAAAAGTTTGCTCCCGTGTCTCTTTTAAGGGAGATACAGGAGCCAAGTGCTCTTGTCAACCTCACAAATGCTTTGAGAGTTCTGCCAAATCATTAAAAGTGTAAATAGTTACCTTTTTCACTTTACGAAGTTTTTTTGCCTCCATAGGTCCAACAAAAACTTGAAACCCACCGCCAAAGTCGATGATCCCCCCTGATTCAGAAATCCTTGAAATTTGATCCTGAAGGTTTTCGACGTATTTGGCTCCGTCAAACTCAAAGCAATTACAATTTTCCATAATATCCTCCTGAAAAAATATGCCACAAATAATGTAGCAGGGTAATAGATGGAGTATTTGCTAAAAGCTTATGAATACCCATCAATGAGCAATAGCTAATCTTCCATATTCCAAACCAGGAAAAACCTGTTTTGGAATACCAGTAAAACCCTGGCCGCTTTTAGAAGTGACCAGGGGCAGATGTTCAGATCAGTCGCATACCGGTAGGGACATCTAGGCGACCGAAGTAACTTTCACAACGTCAGCAATATTGGAGATAGCCGTATCAAGCAAAGCTGATTGTTTGCCATGCTTTAATGCAGCTTCTTCCACTAGGAAAACAGTGTTAGCCTTTTGAGCGAAGGTGAGCGTTTTTTGAAAGTTGGACACGTATGCAGAAACCCCATCTCTTTCACGAAGCGCTAGTTTATTAACATCGTAAATGACGATTCCGTTCCCCTTTTTTTGGAGGTATCCTAAGATACTGGAAGGAGAGGTATCGCATCCGCAGACGAAATGCACCGGCTGTGTCATCCCCGAACTCGTTGAAGTGAGCCAGGCTGTC
>BNUV01000190.1 GCA_025997615.1 Spirochaetia bacterium | reverse complement strand
CAAGCTCCGCAAAAATGCGCCCGCGGTAGGTGGCGAAAATCTCCGGCACCCGGGCGGGGTCGGGGTTTTTGGGGTATTCCTCTAAAAAATGCGCGACATCAGCCCGCTTCGCCTTGCCCTTGGGCTTGGCACCGTTTTCCAGCAGCCATTGCAGCTTTTGCTCGTCGGCCCCTCTAGAGACGTACTCGTCCAGCACATCCTCCATGCCCTCTGACAAAGCCGCCTGTATTTGCCCCTGATATTCAGCCTCATCCTTGCACAGCAGGCGCAAAACGCGTATGTGGGACTCCGCTTCGCGGTAGCGGCGGGTGCCGAAATCGGTTTTGCTCTTGATGACGCGGACGATCCAGCGGCGCAAAGCGGCATCGCGCTCGGCGTCGGACGCGTGCCGCCCGCCCGCGTCCTCCCGTTCCCGCCACTCCGCCAGCAATTCCTCCGGCGTGAGCTTCTCCCGGCGCTTTTGCTCGCGCTTTTCACGGCGGTCGTCCTCGTCGTCGTCCTCGTCAAACTCGATTTCATTGTCAAGAGACGCATCGTATTGGGCGGCGGTTTGGGACGCCGACGCGGTTTTCGGGGCCGGGTCGTCGTCCCCGTCATGGCCCGGCTCGTCGCACGGCACATCCAAATGCGCATACGCGGCTTCGCCGGCGTAATACCACGAATCCCAGTCGTCCTTACTGTGCCAAGGCTTGGCTTGTCCGTCATCCGCAACAGGGGCGGGGCCGGAATCGGCTTTGGGGGCGGCTTTTTTCGCGGAGACCGGAGCAGGCGCCGTTTGGGCGGCAACTGCGGCCGCAGGAGCATCCGCGGGCGGCTCCGATTCCGCGTAGCCTTTTTTCATCTTGGAGGCGGCCTGCTTTGCCGCCTCTTTTTCCGCGTCCGCCGGGGTAGGATATGCCTTGGTTTGAGACTGCCCGGCGGTTCCGATGCGCCCAAAGGTCACCGTTACCCGGCTGCCGTCGGTTTGCACGTGCCAGAATTTTTTTGAGGTTCCATCTTCATAGGTCAGATATTTTTCCATAAGTGCTCCTCCCAAAAGGTTGCGTCAATCGACAAATTCTGATTGCCTTGCCGTCGCTATACCAAGCACTATGGTACATTTTCAGCCAATTTGCAAGCGCAATGTTTTCATAGAAATTTTCAGCAGCAGCGGTTCCTGTGGAATATCATGGGCGAAGATATAAAGGAAGCATTGTCTAAAATCAACAAAAATAGTAATATAAAATAATGGTGTACGCCCCCACTTCGCATAACAGGATTGTATACGCTGCGCCCGCAGTAGCGGGCTTGGCTTCCATAAAACCGCAGTCGGGCTGCGCCCTTTGTGCAGTTTTATTCCAGCACATTGCGGACTAAAGTCCGTTGCGGTTGCTGGAACGCTTCGCGTTCCTTTATCGCAACCGCAAAAACGTCGTATACATTCGCCACCCCGTCTATTTGACTACTCCCAAGTGGGATTGATAGGTATAACTTATTACAGTATAAGGAATTAGTCAATACCCCAGTGAGATTGAGAGGAATTAAAAAAGACCGAAAAGGACAGGTATCTGATGTCTTTTATGATGTCTTAAACGCCGAATTTCGCATAACAGAACGCAGAAACAGCTTTTTACTTCCACCATGCGGATAATACTTGCCTGTCGGCTCCGTGATATTGAATGTGTCCCCTGAGGGCTCAATCACATAAAAGCCTTTTTTCAAGGCATACGTTTTCTCACTGTCGCCGAAAAGCAC
>BNUV01000189.1 GCA_025997615.1 Spirochaetia bacterium | reverse complement strand
TTCATTTTATTCTCCTCCTTTCATTGGTCTTGGGGATGCTCTCCCGCCTACGTTTGGTGGTGAACACCATAGGCAGATCCAGCGGGTTGGCAATGTGAACATTGCCTGAAGTATATGAATTTTACGACGGAATTCATGAAAAAAAGGACGGAATTGTCCCCGGCTGATGTGTCCCTTACAAGGGGCAAAGCGAAAACTACTTAACGAATGACGGGGGGGGGGGGTATATGCATAACACCGCTTCGCTCACTGTTTAAAATGAGCGCACCAGAAACAAAAAGCGAAGGTCCTGCGCTGTCAGCGGTATCTACCTTTAGCATGATGATAGTTTACTAACAAGAAAAATATTTGTCAAGCGAATCTTCAGAGATTTGTGAAAATTCTTGAAAATATTTCATAATTATACACTGGCGCCAGGCGCCAAATTCACCTACGCCGGTTCGGAGGCTCACCGGTTCGTGCAATCTTCCATCATTCCCGTCAACAAAGGACGAAGGGCCGCCCCAGCTAGTTTTGCCAGACCTGCCCCGTATTCTCTGGTTTTTCCTCTCCCCCCTCCTTACTATTCATTCTTCCGAAAAAGTGGTATACTGGCTTTACTTTATGGAATTTACCGAATTTAACCTAAGCCCCGAACTTCAACGGGGCATTGCCGAGGCGGGTTATGTCAGTTGCATGCCTGTCCAGGAACAGGTGCTGACCCACGCCTTTGGGGGACAGGACCTTTATGTGCAGTCCCAGACGGGGACGGGCAAAACCGCCGCTTTTTTGATTGTCATTTTTCAGCGGCTTCTGGCGGAGCCGCTTCTTAATGGCAAAAAGGCTATCATCATGGTGCCGACCAGGGAGCTGGCGGTTCAGGTGGAGGAGGAGGCCAAGGTTCTGGGGCGGTATCTGCCCTTTAACATCGGCAGCTTTTACGGCGGCGTGGGCTACGGAGCGCAGGAAGCGGCACTCAGAAACAACGTACAGATCCTGGTGGGGACGCCGGGGCGGGTACTGGACCTGAACAGCTCGGGCAAGATGAATCTGATGGATATTGCCTTTCTGGTGCTGGACGAGGCGGACCGTATGTTCGACATGGGCTTTTATCCCGACCTCCGAAAACTTATCAAGGTGGTGCCTCCGGCGGACAGGCGGCAGACCATGCTCTTTAGCGCAACCCTTAACGCATGGGTGAAAAACCTTGCCTGGGAATACACCAAGTCGCCTTTTGAAATCGAGATTGAGCCGGAGACGGTGACGGTGGATGAGGTGGAGCAGGTGCTCTATCACGTTACCACGGCGGATAAAATGAAAATGCTCCTGGGGATCCTTGAACGGGAAAAACCGGAGAGCGCCGTTATTTTTTGCAATACAAAACGTTACACGGAGATTGTGGCCAGGCGGCTGAAGATCAACGGCTACAACTGCGAATTTATTATCGGGGATCTGCCCCAGGTAAAGCGGCAGCGCATCATTGATGATGTAAAAGCGGGGAAGGTCAAGTTTCTGGTGGCCACCGATGTGGCGGCCCGTGGTTTGGACATCGAAGGGCTGGCGCTGGTGGTGAATTACGATCTGCCGGTGGAAGCTGAAAATTATGTTCACCGGATTGGACGTACCGCCCGGGCGGGGAAAACCGGCAAGGCGATTACACTGGCCAGTGAACAGGATGTGTACGAACTGCCCGATATTGAAAAGTATATAGGCAAAAAGCTTCCCGCCGAAATTGCCGGGGCAGATCTTTACGGTCAGGATAAAAGC
>BNUV01000188.1 GCA_025997615.1 Spirochaetia bacterium | reverse complement strand
AAAAATGCCCTCGCCGTAGGCATGGATGATCTGCTCAGCGCCCTGCCGTTTCACCTGTCCGGCGGGGAAAAACAGAAAACCGCCCTGGCCGGCGTTCTGGGGAAAAAAACCAATATCCTTATTTTTGACGAGCCTCTGGCTTCCCTTGACCCGGTAACGGGAACCGTCGCCATAGACCTTATCGATAAAATCACCAAAGAATATCAGTATACGACTATTATTATTGAACACCGTTTTGAGGATGTTTTGTTCCGCCCGGTAGATCGGGTTATCCTTCTGGATCAGGGAAAAATCGCCGCAGACACCACGGCGGATGCCTTGCTGCGGGGCGATATGCTTGCCGCCTACGGTATCCGGGAACCCCACTATATTTCGGCGATGAAATATTCAGGCTGCGATTTAGCCGCTGGCAATCCTGCCGGCGGCGGCCCTGCCGTATCCGAAATTGACAAACCGGATTCGCTGCAGTTGAACGAAGATTTCCGCGAAAAACTGACGGCCTTTTTCCGGCATGAGGAAAAAACTGCCCCCAAGGAATACGGCGAAGAACTGATCCGTGCCGAGGGTGTTTCCTATACCTACGATTTGGGCGGCGGCTTATCCATGGAGGCGATCAAAAATGTGTCCCTTTCCATACGCCGGGGGGAGCGTGTCGCCTTTATCGGCAAAAACGGGGCGGGTAAATCGACCATGGCAAAACTCATCTGCGGTATTTGCCGGCCTTCAAAAGGCGCTATTTATCTGGGCGGCGAGGACTACAAAAATCTTTCGGTAAAAGAAATTGGCGGAAAGGCCGGTTATGTGATGCAGGATCCCAATCAGATGCTGGTCAAGGATATTATCAGGGACGAGGTGGAGCTGGGCCTGCGTCTGCGGCTTTTTCCCGGGGATGAGATTTCCCGGCGCGCTCAGGCGGCTCTGGAAACCTGTGAACTTTACCGAATGAGAAACTGGCCCACCGGGGCGGTCAGTTACGGCCAGCGAAAACGGATCACCATTGCGTCGGTG
Organism: Spirochaetia bacterium; assembly: GCA_025997615.1. GTDB lineage: Bacteria > Spirochaetota > Spirochaetia > Treponematales > Breznakiellaceae > BNUV01. The sequence goes on along the minus strand of BNUV01000188.1, from coordinate 764 downwards.
TTGGCCCTGGAGCCGGACCTTATCATCATGGATGAACCCACCGCCGGGCAGGATTACCGGCACTACATGGAAATCATCGGCTTTATCAACCGCATCAACGCAACGCTGGGTAAAACGATCATCTTTATCACCCATGATATGTATCTGGCTATCGAGAATACCGACCGGGCTATTGTTTTTGCCGATGGGAATATCATTGCCGATGGAAATATTTTTGCCATATTAAGTGATAGTGAAATTGTAAAACAGGCCCATCTGAAACAGACTTCCCTGCACATTCTGGCGGAAAAACTGGGGCTGCCGGGGGACCGGTGTATAGAACGTTTCATCTCTTACGAAAGGGGTCGCCGTGAATAACCGTTTTATGATCAACTATATTCCGGGGACGACTCCTCTGCACCGGCTGAACGGCGCCACAAAAGTTATCGGCTTTTTTGTGATGATTCTTTTTATTATCATGACTTTTGATATCAGGCTTATGGCGTGTATGTTTGTTTTTTCTTTTGCCTGTATTATTTCCATGAAGCCAAACTGGAAACCGATTATTTTTGCCTTTTGTTTTATGACTATCATGGCGGGGGTCATCGGTTCTCTCCTCGTTGTGCTGGTACGGCCCTCCATGGGCCTTTCGCGGGTAGGGGGGGAAACCTTTATCATCCGCTGGAACGATCGTTTTTATCTGACCTGGGAGCTGGTGTGGTACCTCCTGGTGTTTTTTGTCAAACGCCTTACCTCTCTGGCGGCGGCCCTGGTGTTTATCCTTT
>BNUV01000187.1 GCA_025997615.1 Spirochaetia bacterium | reverse complement strand
AAACTCCGCTCCCTGGCGGAGTTTATCCTGCAAGTCGCAGAACTGGATGATCACCTCGCGGGCCTTTTCCATGGCTTCGACCATCAGGTCTTCCCCCACTTCAAGCGCCCCCCCTTCCACCATGGTGATGCCCTCGCGGGTACCCGCCACGACAATTTCCATGGTCGATTTTTCAATCTGGGCGTAGGTGGGATTCACCACCAACTGGCCGTCAACCTGGCGGATACGAACCCCCGCCACCGGCCCCGCAAAGGGAATGCCGGAAATGTGCACCGCCGCCGATGAGGCCACGATGGCAAGGATATCTGTGGGATTTACCTGATCCGCCGAAACGGTGGTGGGCACCACCTGAATTTCCCGGCCGAACCGCTTGTCGAACAGGGGCCGCATGGGCCGGTCGATCAGGCGGGACACGAGAATTTCCTTGTCCTTGGGCCGGCTCTCCCGTTTGATAAAGCCCCCGGGGATCTTCCCTGCGGCATAATACTTTTCGTTGTAATCAACGGTTAAAGGCACATAATCCAGGCCCTCCACCGCTTCCGATGATGAACAGACCGTGGCGATAACCGCGGACCCCGCATATTTGGCGAACACCGCCCCCCCCGCCTGTTTGGCGATCCTGCCGGTCTCCAGAGTTAACTCATGACCGGCGATTTCGAAACTTACTTTTTGTAACATTTATTTACGGAGCCCCAGCTCCTTGATCAGCGAACGGTATTTTTCAAGATTGGTACGCTGGACATACTTCAGCATACGCCGCCGTTTGCCTACCAGGATTAATAAGCCCCGCTGGCTGGACTTATCCTTTTTGAACTGCTTACAGTGCTCGGTGAGCTGACTGATCCGTTCGGTTAAGAGGGCGATCTGAACTTCCGACGCTCCGGTGTCCTTGTCGTTCTTGCCGAACTTGGTAACGATGGAATTCACCGCTTCCTTGTTTAATGCCATATTATTTTTCTCCTCTTATGGGTACAAATTTAGAGGCCCAGGCCCATCGGGCCATGCCCGTCCTAAAAGCAGGGCGGCTTCCTCAAAAGCCCCCGCACGAATCGCCTGACGGATTCGGCTGGAACTGATGGGCTTCCCCCCCTCCCGCAAAGGTTCAAAGACCTCCACCGGGATATTTCCCTTCTGAACAAACCCTTCGATTTCCGCCGCCCCAAAGTCAAGCCTGAAACCACAGCGGAAATTGGCCCCCAGGGCCAAAAAAGCCAGCTTGCCCCGGCTCATGACAGAGCCGATAAAATCACTTCCCTTTATTCTACTGAAATCTTCAGAAAAGTCAATCAGTACAACCCGTTCTACCCCCATTTCTTCAAAGGTACGGAGCCTTTGGTCAAGGGTCTGTATATCGCCCTTGTAGGAGGCAGGGCTGAGAACCCCCTTGGGATTTTGCGCAAAAGTAATGACCGTGGGGAAGGGCCCCCTCTCCACTATCCGGTTGATAAGGGCCTGATGCCCCCGGTGCACCCCGTCAAAGACCCCCATCGTCACGGCGGCGGGATGACCCTCCGAGCGGATAAATTCATCCCAGCTTATGACCGTCATTGAGGTATGAAAACTCCTCATCTTATACTACAGGAAACGGGCGTCTTGTTCAAGAAAGAAAGCCTGCCCGAAAAGGGTGTAACTATGCTATGATAAGGTAATGACTTTTTTTCTTATGCACAAAAGCTTGCCGGTAGCTGAGATTGGGATAGATGATGTTACCGGAGGTATATTCAAAATTTATGAGATACTCCGCAGTGAACATTTGCCCCTGGGTATAGAAAAGGGCACAGGAAATGACGCGGCGCGATCCCTCAACGAATGGTGGGTTGGCCGGGCAATCCCCGCCAGCCGGAGCGGGCTGCGTGAAGCCCTG
>BNUV01000186.1 GCA_025997615.1 Spirochaetia bacterium | reverse complement strand
AACCGTCTGCAAAATGGCGTTGTGCAACTCCGTCACGGTTTTAGTCTTTTCCTCCACCATCCAGTCCGGCGAAAAGCTCTTCAAGATTCTGGGGAAGGTTGATCCGGACCTGATCCTGCTGGACGTGGAAATGCCGGAAATGGACGGCTACGATGTAATTCGGAAACTTAAGGCCGATGAAAAGACAAGGCCGGTTCCGGTGATTTTTGTCACCGCCAGGAGTGACAGCGGCAGCGAACTGGAGGGCCTTAATCTGGGGGCGGTGGACTACATTTCCAAGCCTTTTTCGCCTTCGCTTTTGCTCAAACGCATAGAGCTGCATCTCCTGGTGGAGGCCCAGACGCAGGAACTGAAGGCCTATGCGGAAAACCTTGAAGGGCTGGTGGAGGAAAAGACTAAAACCGTGACGGAGCTGCAAAACGCCATTTTGCAGACGGTGGCGGAATTGGTGGAATACCGGGACAATGTTACGGACAACCATGTGGACCGTACGCAGCAGTACCTGCAAATACTTACAGATGCTATAATAGCTAAACATCTGTACCCCGGGGAGGAGAGTATTCTGAAAGATAAATTCTTTGTCCAGTCGGCGCAGCTTCACGATGTGGGCAAGATCGCCATTCAGGATGAAATCCTCAAAAAACCGGCGAAGCTTTCTGATGAGGAATTTGAGGCCATGAAGGCCCACACGACCCTGGGGGTGGTGGTGATCGATAAAATCAGCCGGGGAACAACGGAGCAGGCTTTTCTGGATCACGCCAAGATCTTCGCCAAAACCCACCACGAACGATGGGACGGCTCGGGCTATCCCCAGGGGCTCAAGGGGGCGAATATTCCCCTCCACGGCAGGCTTATGGCGATTGCCGATGTGTACGACGCCCTGGTCAGCCAGCGGCCCTACAAAAAAGCTTTTTCCCACGAGAAGGCGGTGGATATTATCGCCGCGGGCCGGGGGACGCATTTTGATCCGGAACTGGCGGATCTGTTTCTTTCGGTGGCGGATAAATTTAAGGATGCTGAAAAGAATGACCCGGTGGAAAAGGAGAAGGTATCATGATTAGAACGCTTACAGCGCACACGATGGAAATTGATGATGAAGAAGCGGCGGTGACGGAAATTCTTGACCAGCTTGATTTGGATCATCAGCTCCTGAAAAATTCCGTGGGCATTATTTCCTGCCATCTGGATTACATGGAAGACGAGATCGTCAAAATAATCAGCGAAAAACTTCCCTTCGATGTGGTGGGAATCAACACGATCTCCTCGGCCACAGCGGGTGAAGCGGATCAGATGCTTTTGGCCCTGACGGTGCTGACCAGCGATGATGTTTCTTTTGCGGCGGGGCTTTCGGATCCGCTGGGAAAGGGAAAGGAAGGGCTTATCGGAAAACTATTTGAAAAAACTTCCAAAGCCCTGGCGGGCAAGCCTTCCATGGCTCTGGTTTTTTCCCCCCTGCTCCTGGATTTGGGGGGAGATGTGCTGGTGAACCAGTTGGACGCCGCATCCGGGGGGATTCCCCTTTTCGGCACCCTGGCGATAGGTATGACCCTGAAGATGTCGGAGGCCCGGATCAATTTTAACGGGGATGTGTGGAACGACCGGCTGGGGATTATCCTTCTTTCGGGGAATTTTGAGCCGCGTTTTTCGGTCACCTCTATTTCGGAAAACAAGATACTCAAACAGAAGGTTATCGTTACCAAATCCCGGGACAACGTGATCGAGGAGATGAACGATATGCCCGTGGGCGCCTTCTTTGAAACCATGGGCCTGGCCGAAAATGGAAAGATTTCCACCATCACCATAGCCCACGTCCCCCTGATTCTGGATTACAACGATAACGCCGACCCGGTGGCCCGGTCCATCATGGCCCAGTCCC
>BNUV01000185.1 GCA_025997615.1 Spirochaetia bacterium | reverse complement strand
CGATTGGGAAACGATTTGTACGAAAACCGCCGACTCAGGCTTTGACCGCAGACGGATCAAGGTGATGGAACGGCAGGATGTTTCCCTCTCCTTACCGTCGGCAGGACCATGGATAGGTACATCCCCGCTCAACGTTAAACTCGGATTTACCTTATCTATCTGCTGCCTCATATTCGTCCCCATTATTTCTATCCATTCTTTCTGTATTACCTCATACCTACTCATGAAGAATGCCTTGCTGATTGTTACCGTATGCTGTAGCTCATCATTATTCCTTCCCACTTCCGATGGAGTTGAGTAGGGTTCTTGCTTTAATTATTTTTATGTATTATACTAAAAATAATGAGTGATTTAACTGATTACCAACAAAAGTTAGACGATGCCTTAAACGCACGGCGGGATTGGCTTGAAAAATCGGAACTGCCGAAATTAAGTGAAGACCTGCGCATCTTCCAGTCTTCCTATACGTCGATCTACACATCGTTATTAAAGCGGGGGGTTATTCGTGAGGACCCCTACAAAGATGAAGCAAAAATAAACGAAATCCATGTGCCGGACATCGAAGCGTTTCCTGAAACTGAAAAGGCGGAACGGCTTTCTCTCAGACTTGCAGATTTCGATAACCAGCTTGACTTCCTTGTGAATTCCTACCTATTTACCACGGAATTCCTGACCATTGACCGTATTAAGCGCATAGTCGGGCTCATCAAGTACATTAATTGGGTGCATCTCTCCCCTGATGCGGCAACCATCAACACCCGTCTTGTTGCCGAGTTTGTCACTCAAACAAAAAGAGGGCTGGACCCATTGAGTGGGAGTGTCTTTATCGAAGCTTTAGTTAATCTGGTACGAACTTCGGGTACAGTCATGGGATATTTGAAGGTCCTCACCGATTTTAACAGGGAAGTATACAAGCTGGATCTCCGCAAGGGAATTGCCGGTACATTTGCAGCAAAGAATACGCCGAATCAGGATCAAATTAAAAAGCGGTTTGCATCACTCATGCCCGGGCAGCCGTTTTACGCAGAGCTTGTTGACGAGGTCATCAAGGAAGATTATTCTGAAGATGGACCGCACCTGCAAGAGAAGGTGCTTCTTTCGCTCAAGGTTACCGAGAGCAAGAAAAAGGTTGAAAAAGTTGAAATCCCCATCAAATTTATCCTCATAGAAGGCATACAATCCTTAGCGTCTGTTGTTAATACCCTTGTTGATATAGGGGGTAAGCTTGATGAGAACGAGGTACTGTTATCAAACAAGAAGCTCACATTCTGGGAGAAAGTTAAACGTATCTTTAGGCGAGCGGTAAACAAGATGCCTGAAGCTGTCATCTATGAACTGGAATTCATGGATGCCGGACGGGATGTTCCGATACGGGAAGAGGTGAACTTCACCAATCTTCGTTCAGATATTGACAAACGAGTGAGGAACCTCAGTCAGGTAAGTATCGGTAAGGGAGCTACTGCCGCAAAACTTGAGGCATTACAGGAACATCAACTTGCGGGCTTCCTTGAGAAGAACATCAGGGACCTGCAATCCCTCCATAGAACGCTTAATGCACTTGACGAGTACTTCAAGGTTAATGTTGATAAAGCAGACAGAGAGAAGGTAAGAGGCATAAAGCCTGAACTGGCAACCATAAAAAATGCCTTTATTAGGGCAAACCAGAAACGGCATGATTACGCCGCTAAGAAAGAGGAGGTAGAGCAGTTTAAGAGACTCGGTATTACTGCGGAAGATGATGGAGTAGATGGGTAGCGTCCGGTAATCAGTAATGAAAACCCAAACTAATCCTACAAATAAAGAAGACGGAAGAGGCGCGGGGAGGGGAAGGGGGGTAGGCCTGGTGTAGATGCCGGTGGTGGGCCGCTCATGAAAAACAAA
>BNUV01000184.1 GCA_025997615.1 Spirochaetia bacterium | reverse complement strand
TCCTCCACCCACATCCGCTTCTCCTCTTCGCTGTAACGCTTCATTTTTTTCCTCCGAAAAGTTTGTTTTCCGGAAGTTTAGGGCCGTGACTGTTTTTTTATAAGGTGGGGCGCTTTTGACGTTTACACCCTTTTCGATAGCCCTTATTTGCCGGGTCGCCTCGTAACCGTCCATTTCGGGCATATGTACATCCATAAAGATAAGCCTGTATTTATCCGGGTTTTCCCGAAACATCCGCAGCGCTTCAACACCGTTTTCAGCACAGTCAATTTCCAACCGTGTAGGTTCCAGCAGGGACAGAACAATTTCCCGGTTGATATCCACATCCTCCGCCAGGAGAATGCTTAAGCCCTCAAAATTATCCGCACCGCCGTCGGCCGCAGGGGGCTGCTCCTCTTTCGCGGGACTTTCACACCGTTTGACATCAATAGTAAAACTAAAGACCGAACCTTCACCGGGACGGGAAGTAACCCGGAAGGAGCCGCCCATCATCTCCACTATCTGCTTTGAGATTGCAAGCCCCAGGCCCGTCCCGCCGAAACGCCGGCTTATGCCCGAATCGGCCTGCTGGAAGGCGGTGAACAAACGGCCCTGCTCTTCTTCACTCATCCCTATCCCCGTGTCGGACACCGAAACCTGTATCGTACAGATATCCCCTTCTTTTAACAGTTTGGTTTCCATTCCGATAGTACCGTGCTCCGGGGTAAACTTAACCGCGTTGGAAAGCAGGTTGGTAATAACCTGGGCTATCCGTTGATCGTCCCCCTCCAGCAGCGGAGGAATATTTTTATCCTGCGATACCTTAAGGGTCTGCTTTTTTTCCTCCACCCGAAAATTGATTACGTTTACTGTTTTTTGAATGAGCTCTTCAAAATTGAATTCCGCCATGGAAAGATCAAACTTGCCCGACTCGATCTTCGACATGTCAAGCACATCGTTAATGATCCCCAAAAGATGAATTGAGGCCCCGTCAATTTTATTCAGACAGTAATTCTTGCGGTCAATGTCGCTTGCAGATTTAGCCAGATTGGTCATGCCGATGATCGCGTTCATGGGGGTGCGCATTTCATGGCTCATAGTGGCAAGGAAATTGCTCTTCGCCGCATTGGCCGCCCGGGCCGCATCTATCCGCTCCTCCATGGTGGCAAGCATGGAGCGCAGGGCCTCCGCCAGTTTCCGGCTTTCCCCGCTTCCGGTAAGCGTAAGTTTTTGCATTAAATTTTCGCGTACATTTTCCTCTTTTTCATACTCCCCGGAACATCCAGCGAAGCTTCCCGCGGAAGAAATAACCCCGGCGGCTTCGATAAGTTCTTCCAGGGGACGCACAATACTGCGGGCAAGGATCGTCACAACAAAAAGGGCAAGCAAAATAACAATTCCCGATGTAGTCCAAATAGTACGCAGAAGATCGTAGGATGAGGCAAAGAGTTCGCTTTCTTCAAATATTACCGCGAGCTTCCAGCCAAGGGGATCTATAGTGTAGGTAACAATGTACTCCCGTATTCCCCGCTCTCCGACACCGGTAAAAACACCGTCAGGAGCGGAAGCTATCCGTTTGCGGAGTTCGGGGTATTTCTCCGGGGCCAGGGAAGTATATTCAGGATGATGCCCGTCGCTGAGGATATGCCCGGCGGAGTCAAAGGTTACGAGGTACCCGGTATCCATGATGCGCCGATCAGACAGATCCTGGATCAAACTTTGCAGGCTGTAATCCACCCCCAAAAGCCCCAGGTCTTTACCCTCAAGATCGTAGGTCTTGACCATGATGCTGCAAACCACACTGCCGCCGGTGGTCAGGTAAGGGGAAGTTACGGTTACTTCATTTTTATCCTGAATACTTTCCAGATACCAGGATCTTGTCCGGGGATCGTAGCCGGGATTCTTATACGAC
>BNUV01000183.1 GCA_025997615.1 Spirochaetia bacterium | reverse complement strand
CAATGCTCCGCGCGTGGGGAATAATGCCGTCCTCGACGCCGGCGATAAAAACCACGGGAAATTCCAGGCCCTTGGATGCGTGGATGGTCATTAAATTTACCTTGCCCCGGTCTTCATCTTCATTCTCGTCCCGGGAAATAAGGCTGATGCGGTTCAGGTACGGATAGAGCCCTGCATCAAGGTTGTCCGGGTCCTCTTCCCATCGTTCAATAAGCTGGACAAGGTAATCGATATTGGAAAATTTCCACCGGGCGGCTTTTTCATTTTTATGAAACTCCGTTACTAAATATCCCCAGTAATCGATCTTGTCCGTTAACGATTTTACCGATGCCGAAAGAAACCATTTTCCCCCGGCGGGATTTTTGCGGCCCAAAATTTCTTCCCGGTATAATTCGATGATGCCCATAAATTCGTCGATCTCCGGTTTTCCCTTGTCCTCGAACAATGTGTCCGGCGCATAGCGGAGGCGGCCCATGGCGTCCCAGAGGCTGGAATGATTTTTCCGCGCCAGATCGGTGAGGCGCTGAACCGTGGTTTTGCCTATGCCCCGCCTTGGGGTGTTGATAATGCGCAGGAGGTTTACATCATCATCGGGATTGGCAATGATGCGGAGGTAGGAGAGGATGTCTTTTATTTCTTTTTGCTGAAAAAAACTTCTGCCCCCGGAGAGACGGTAAGGGATTTTTTCCGCGAGAAAAGCTTCTTCAATGCTGCGGAAGTGAAAATTGGTCCTGAGGAGCACACCGAAATCATCGTAATTGCGGTTTTCCCCGTATTTTATTTCTTTGATCCGGGCGGTGATAAAATCCGCCTCGTCACTTTCGTTCTGGGGATGAAAAAGTTCAATGGCTTTTCCGCCGTCATTGCCGGACCATAGGGTTTTTTCTTTTCGGTTGGTGTTGTTGGAAATTACCCCGTTGGCGGCCTCCAGGATAGTGGTGGTGGAACGGTAATTCTGCTCCAGCTTTATTTCTTCCACCCCCGGAAAATCTTTTTCAAACATAAGAATGTTTTCGTAATTTGCCCCCCGCCAGGAATATATAGACTGATCGTCATCGCCTACCACACATACATTCCTGTCGCCAAGAATTTTCAGCATCTTGTACTGGATAAGACTTGTGTCCTGAAATTCATCCACCATGATGTAGCGGTAGCGGTGGCGGTATTTTTCCAGAATAGCAGGGTTGTTTTCAAAAATCTCCAGGGGCAGTGTCAAAAGATCATCAAAATCCAGGGCGTTAAAAATTTTTAGCCGCTGTTGATATTCTTTGTACACCGGCTCCCAGACAGAATCCGCCCCCGTATTTCCCCAGTGGAGGTCTCCGGTTTTTATTTTGGAAAAAAGCTGCGCTAAATTGTATATGTCAGTGTCATCCGTGGAAAGGCGGCATTCCCGGAGGCTTTCTTTTAAAAGCTCATCCTGATCGGTCCGGTCATAAATGGAAAAATTTTTTCTGAAACCCAGCGCTTCAATTTCGTCCCGGAGAATTTTTACCCCGAAGGCATGGAAGGTGCTTACCGTTAGGCTCTGCAATTTTTTCCCCGTAAGCTCTTTTACCCGGCTTTCCATTTCCCGGGCCGCCTTGTTGGTAAAGGTCAGGGCCAGAATCGCCGCCTGGGGGATCCCTTTTTCCAACATTCGGGCGATCCGGTAGGTGATCACCCGGGTTTTTCCCGAACCGGCCCCGGCGATGATCAGCACCGGGCCTTCCAGAGTTGTCACCGCCTTGAGTTGGGGCCCGTTAAGATCCGCGCCGAAAGAGAGTTTTGTCATAAAGGCCAGCCTTCCAATATTCTGCGCTTATCCGTGTTTGATAAAAATATCCAGGGCCCTGATACCCAGAAGCCATACTGCGGTGACGATGACCCCGGAGATGATTACCCCCAGGACGATGGCCAGCATGGT
>BNUV01000182.1 GCA_025997615.1 Spirochaetia bacterium | reverse complement strand
GCAATGCAGCCTTCAAGATCATGCTTCTTGAAGTAATAGCTGTCCTGATAGCTGTACAGGGACACGCCCAGTTTTATATCGTGATTGGTAACCATTGTTTTTCCTCCGAATGAATTTTTAGGCCCGGAAGGGCTTAAGCAAAAGTCAGTATTTTTTCGCAGCTTGCCCACATGGTCGGCGTATAGGACCGGCGGGTGCCGAGCTTAAGATGGACCTTATGTTTTCCCTGTTCTATGCCGCCGTCCTTCTTAATGATGACACGAAGTTTCTCCCCGAAAAGCCAGTAAAAATCCGTTGGGAAATCGTCCTGCAATATGGCAAGATAGGGATATTCCCGTCCATTATGCTGGACGGTCATGTCCTCTTCCGGCACCTTTTGCCCGTCAACCTCAAGTTCAATGCATTCGACGCAGCAGAGCGGAAGCCCCCGGTAATAATTGATGGTCAGGTTAACGGCATAACCGGTTTTCTTGCCGTCTTCCCACACGCTGCGGCAACCTTCGTCCGTCAGAATATGAGTGTCATACATGCTCTCTCCTCCATGTTTTTCCCGATCTTTAAGACCGGTTGTTCTTCGTCTTGTTGGAATAATACAGCGCTCTTGTTTTTACCGCTTTCAAAAAATTAACCAAAAAAACAAAAAATTCCCTAAAATTTTAATCAGCACCAAAGACCAGGTTAAAAATTTTGATTGATTTTTTGTCATTTTCCGGTTAAACTAAGGGGAAGAGGGTAAATCATGTCTATTCAGACCAAGAAGAAGTACGTTTCTACAGGCGTTTTGATCTACCATCCGGATAAACCGCTTGTCCATCCCGCGGACAGCCTCGAAATTATCTTTTTACTGGAAGGGGAGCTGGAAATCCGCAGCGCCGAAGTACACCGGCTTAAGTCATCCGACATACTACTCCTGAACCCACCCGGTTTTTTCCCCTCCAAAGCCGCAGCAACGATACGCATGAGTCCGCTCAAGGACAGTTTTTTTGTGCTGCTTAAAGCCGATCCTTCATTTCTTTCCCAGGCTTTCAGCGGCAGGGTTCCCCTGTTTGAATGTGATTCATCGCGGCAGGAAAAGGATTTTTCCGCACTGCGCAGCATCCTCGCCGAAATTGCCGCTTCCGATATAGAAGGTCCCGATAATAATCTGCTGTTTCATGCCCGGCTTTACCGTCTTCTGCATGAATTATCAGAAAATTTTACCCTCAAGGGCGGCAATACGGATGAAACAGGCGCCGGACGCCAGACGGAGATCCTTTCGTATCTCCGGGAAAATTTCCGTTCCCCAATCAGCCTGGATGAACTTGCCGATGCCTTGAACATTTCGCCGCAGTACCTTTCGCGGTATTTTAAAAAAACTTTTGGAAGCAATTTTCATAAGTTTATAAACCAAATGCGGCTGGAAAACGCGCTGAAAGATCTTGCGTTTACCGAAGCCCCCATCACCACAGTCGCCTACGACAATGGCTTTCCCAATTTAACCGCCTTTACCAAAGAATTAAGGGATAAACTCGGCCAGACACCGACTGCTTACCGTAAAGCCCATCAGGCTGAACGTTCTACTCCTTCAGAAATTGACAACGCCTCGGTTATAAGCCCAAAACAGCTGCGCGATAAACTTGCCCCATATATTACCAACCAAATAAACTTTACGGGGAACAAAAAGAAAATCGTCGTTGACGCTTCCGGCGGTAATCCGCTGGAAAAACCCTGGCAGGAAGTTATCAATCTTGGTTTTGCCTCCGACTTTGAAAAATCAGATTTTATCGCCCACGTTAAATTGATACAAAACGAAATGCCTTTCCGTTATGCCCGTTTCCAGGGCCTTTTCGGACGTAGTATGCTTTTCCCAGATGGGTCGGTCGAACATGGTTTCGCCCGGGTCGATAAGGTTATTGATTTTCTCTTTTCAATGCGG
>BNUV01000181.1 GCA_025997615.1 Spirochaetia bacterium | reverse complement strand
ACCGGCGATTTGACCATTGCCCTGTCAGGCGATAACAGCGGTTCCTTTACCCTTTCCTCAACCTCGGTAAGCAGCATAGCGGTTGACGGCAACATCAGCTTTACAGTGGTTCCCAAAGCGGGACTGGTGGCGGCAACCTACACCGCCACGGTAACGGTGAGCGGCGGCAACGGCATTACGGCAAAGACCTTTGACGTGAGCTTTACGGTGAATCCTCCTCCCGGATCGGCGGGTATAACCATTAACGCCTTTGTCAGTGAGGACGGAAACCTTATAACCAGCGGGGGGAGCGCAACCATTTCCCAGACCACCGAAGGCGGAGGCACCCTGACCGTTACCGTGGCGGCGGGGCTTACGGGCATACAGTGGTCGCTGAACGGCGCGGATATTGCAGGGGGGCAGTCTATCACCTTTAAGGCGGTCGATTATCCGGCGGGAACCTATAACCTGGGGCTGCGGGTGTTTAAGGGCGGAATCCCGTATTCAACGGATCTTGCCTTTACGGTAACTAATTAAGGAGCGAAGCATGAAAAGAACCATACGTTTATTGACGGCAAGTTTACTTGCAGCGGCCTTTGGCGCGCTATTTCTGTTTGCCTGTACGAATCCCCTTATGCCGCCCCCGAGGGAATCGGGGAATAGTATTCCCGAAGGAAAGGGCATAGTCCGTATTAATACCGGCGCGGCCCGGACCGCCATGCCGACGACGGCGAAGGAGGCGGCCTTCAACCACTATGAATACTGGTTTTCTTTTGACGGAGCGGAGGCGGTACAGAAACCCCCTGTAGAGAACAAGTTTGAGCTTGACGTGGGGAACTGGACCGTAACGGTTAAGGCCTTTGCCGGCACGGATGCCGACACCCTGGCGGCGGAGGGAACCAGCGCGGAGTTTACCATAACCAGCGGGCAGGATGCGGGGACGGTTTCCGTTACCCTCCATCCGGTGGTAGGCGAAGGGGCCGGGACCTTGAGTTATACCCTGACCTACCCGGCAGGGGTAACGGTGGAATCCTTTACCCTGACCCTGCTTGCCGATGACGACCCCATTGATCTTTTAATCGGTTCCAGCGAAGCGGGAACGGATCCGCTGAGCCGTACCGGCACAGAGGATATAACTGCGGGCTATTATCTGGCACAGGCAGTATTGGCGAAGGGCGGTATTACCAGCGGGAAAAGCGAGGTGGTTCATATCTATAACACCCTGGACACTCCGCTGGCATGGACTTTCACCGATGATAACTTTAAGGCAATCCTGGTAAGCAGCGGCGGCGATTCCGGCGCGGGTACCCTGCGCTACGCCATTGACAACGCGGCGCCGTACAGCACGATTGTTATAGATAGCAAAGTGGGGACCATCAGACTTAACTACACTTTGCAGATTGAGAAGAACCTTACCATCCAGGGGAACGGCGTAACCATTACCCCGAGCGCTTCCTGGACTGGTGACGACTCTATGCTGACCATCGTCAATAGCGGCGGCGACAAAACGGTGAACATCAGCCGGGTGCATTTTAAGGACGGACGGAGAACATGGGGTAACGGGGCAGCGATCCACGTTGAAGACGCGAACTCAAGCCTTACCTTAAACCTTGAATCCTGCATATTCAGCGGCAACCAAGCCGAGGTCGGCGGCGCCATTTACAACTACTATGGAACCCTCACCGTCAAGGGCTGTACCTTTTACGGGAACAGCGCGTCAAACGTGAGCGGGGCTATTGATAACGACAGTGGAACCGTTACCCTGGCGGGAAATGTATTCTACGGGAACACCGCCGCCAATTATCCCGTGGTGACTTATAACGGCGCCGTCACTTCCGGCAGCTACAATGTGGTGGATGTCACCTTTGGAATCAATGACGACCAGAGCGGGTGGACTGTGGGTACCGGGGACACGACCATAAGCGCCATGCCCGTATCACCCGTGTCGTTCAGGCTTCTTTCCGGCAGCGGCGCGGCGAAGGTACTTACCCCCCTG
>BNUV01000180.1 GCA_025997615.1 Spirochaetia bacterium | reverse complement strand
AGCAAGAGAGGAAAATAGAGGAAACGGACCACACGAAGAGCCAAGCAAGGAGAGAGTGTAAAGGGTACGAGGGTTGAGTTGTGAGGGGGGAGGGCGCGGGGGTGAGGGTGGATGAGCTGTGGGGGCGGGGAGGGGGGGGGGGGGGGGGGGTGGGAGAGGGGGGGGGGGGGGTGGGAGAGGGGGGGGGTTAGAGGTAGAGTTCAAACCGTGCCAACCGCCGCTTAGGGCGAGCACATCAACGAGTGCGCCGGAAGCAACGGCGATGGGGCCGAAAAAAGAAAGTTCCACGCTGCCGACGGTATGTACCTGCAACATAATGGAGATATGGTAATAAGAAAAAATAATTGTGTCAAGCGAATTTTGGGGGAACAGCATACTCCCCCTGGGCTAAAGCACTCCCATGGTTTTAAGGGTCCCCTGAACGTTGGTAATATCCACCTGTTCCGGCATTACATTCGCCTTGACGGAAAGGGAGGCGGCAACCCCCGCGGCCTGTCCGGTAAGCATACAGGCGTAAATAGCCCGGATACTGGATTCCGCCACATGGGTAGTAGAAATACAACGGCCCGCCACCAGAAGATTGTCGATACGCTCCGGCACCAGACAACGGTAGGGCACGCCAAAGCTCCGGGTATCATCTTCTTTGATATGCACATAAATATGGCCGTGATTTCCCCCGCTTTCCAGGGAACCATCTCCCCCCATAAATCCATCCGGAGAGAGCATATCATACATCCGGGGGAATATGCAGATAACATCGTCAAAGGTTTTACTGCCTTCGATATCCTCATGGGTAAGGGTATATTTCCCCTGTATCCGCCGGGAGTCCCGGAACCCGATTTCCGGTGCAATAGAAGCAATTTCTATCTTTTCAAATCCGGGGAAATGATCCTTCATGTACCCATAAAATTGCTTGATATAGCCCCGGCACTCAATTTCACCTTTGGTAAGATCCACGTTACTGGTGGGATCGATCATGTAGGAACAGGGATAGTTGATGTAGCTGATGATCCCCGCAGAGGTGAGCCTGCCAAAGGGAAGATCCTTCCGTTTACAGTCAAGGCCGGTTTTCCCCGCCAGATAATCCTGGGTGAATTGTTTGGCGATTTCCTTGAGCTTATCGCCGCCTTCGGTCAGGGCCCTGGCATCAAGACCGGCGATGCGGAAGTTAAGGGTTCCCGGCTGACAGTAGCCGTCTTTATCCCGGCCCTGTTTGAAGGGCACCCCGGCGGCAAAGGCCACGTCCCCGTCCCCGGTGGCATCGATAATAACCGAAGCGGCCACCGCCATGGGTCCCTGTTTTGTCTGGATAATAGCCCCCTGGATGTGATCACCCTCCACCACTACATCATTCACAAAAGAGTAGAGCAGGACTTTGACTTTTTCCTTAATCATCAATTCATCCAGAAATATTTTCAGGTATTCACTGGAAAAACGGTGGGGCGCATTTTCCCGGATATCGTGACTCCGGCCGTACCGGGCGCGGTAGTCCTTTTCGATTTCTGAATAAAGCCCGTGGGCGGAAAATTTCGTCCCGTGGAGAAACCAGTTGCAGGTTTCCACATAAGATGCGGTGATATTCCCCCCCAGAAAAGCGCGCCTTTCCAAAAGCAGTACCGAGCTCCCGGCCCTGGCTGCGGACACCGCCGCTCCAATTCCCGCAGGACCGCCGCCCACCACCAGCACATCAACCTTTTCGGCAATTTCCAGTTCCTTGGCCTTGACCGTTATTTTCATATACTGCTACTAAGCTCGCCCCAGCCCTCGTAGGCCCAGGGGGCAGTTCCACCGGGACCGGGGAAAATTTCATCGATCCGCTTCATGACGGAATCGTCCAGTGTGATGTCCGCGGCGTGGATAAGCTCCTGTAAATCTTCCGGCGTACAGGGGCCTATGATGGAGGAGCATATAGCCGGGTTAGCCAACTGCCAGGCAATGGTTACCGCCCCCACCGGCTCGCCGATTTCGTGGCACAATTTAGCATATTCCAT
>BNUV01000179.1 GCA_025997615.1 Spirochaetia bacterium | reverse complement strand
TGCTCTTGTGCGGCTGTGAAAATAAAAACCCCGCCGCCGGGGGACCCTATGGCAATTACTACGAGATCTTTGTCGCCTCTTTTTATGACAGCGACGGAAACGGCAAAGGAGATTTACGGGGGATCATACAAAAGCTCGATTATCTTAACGATACAAAAAATGGTTCAAAAAACAGCCTCCATATTGACGGATTATGGCTTATGCCCATTATGCCTTCCCCATCATATCACAAATACGATGTGACCGATTATTATGAAATAGATCCTCTCTACGGAACCATGGAAGATTTTGAAAACTTAATTGCCGAATGTAAAAAGCGAAATATCAAAGTCATAATCGATCTGGTGATGAACCACAGCTCCCGTCTGCACCCCTGGTTTCTTGCAGCTTTGGAGGAGTACCGCAGGGGTGAACCCGGCAAGTATGCGGCATACTACAACATAAGCGAAACACGGCCCCTGTCGTCCTGGCATTCCGCCAACGGCGGCGCTATTTTTTACGAAGGCGATTTTTCTCCCGATATGCCGGATCTGAATTTTGATAATGAGGACGTAAAAGAAGAGTTTAAAAACATCGTCAATTTCTGGATTGATAAAGGTGTGGCAGGTTTCAGGCTCGACGCCGTCAGGCATGTGTATCAAAACCGCGAAAAGAGCGTTGCCTTTTTGAAATGGTTCACCGAATATTGTCAATCGGTAAAAAGTGATATTTACCTCGTGGGCGAAGTATGGACCGACGATGCCGGCATTATGGCCTTTTACGAAAGCGGCATCCCGTCGCTGTTTAACTTTCCGGCGGCCACAAAAGACGGCCTTATTGTCCGCACCCTTTCCCGGGGAGACGGTGCAGGTTTTGCCCAGGGACTTATCCGCTGGCAGCGGCTCATGGAACGCCGTAATGCCGGCGCCATAGACGCTCCGTTTATTTCCAATCACGACAACGATCGTTCCGCCGGGTATTTTTCCGGTGAAGACGCGGCGGTTAGGCGAAAAATGGCGGCGGCGATGTATCTCTTCATGCCGGGGAATCCTTTTATCTATTACGGCGAAGAAATCGCCATGGAAGGTTCCGGACGGGACGAAAATAAAAGGCTGCCCTTCGTCTGGGATGAACTGGCTAAACAATTGGCGGATGATAATTCCCTGGCGCGTTTTTATATCGAAGCGATAAAACTTAAAAACAAATATCCCCTTGTTTTTTCGGGAAAGCTTGAAGAAATAGATGGAGGAGATCGTTCCCTTGCTGCCTATACGCTTAATTCTCCGGAAGGATGTGTTGCGGTGATTCACAACCTTTCATCTGAAAAAAAAGAAATCGATCTTCCGCTGCGAAAAAAAATAGGCGGCGGGCTTTACGCCGGAGCGGGACAGGAGAAGCCTTTTTTTAAGGGAAATACCCTTGTTTTAGGCGCTTATTGTACGGTCCTTGTAGAAATGAAAAAGACGGGAGAAACAAAATGAAAGAATTGGGGGCAATTTACAGCCCTGAAAAAACATCGTTCCGGGTATGGTCGCCCGGCGGGAATCCCGGTGAAAGTTCCGGCGGAGATCCCGGTGAAAATTCACTTGAAGTTTTGCTCTACGATAAGGGTACGGAAGGAAACCCCGTATCAGTTATAACAATGCAGCACGAAAGCGATGGTTTTTGGGCAGCGGAAATAAAAAAAGATCTCAAAAACAAATACTATGTGTACCGGATAAAACGCGATGGCATCACAAAAACCGCTGTGGACCCCTACGCAAAAGCGCTGGGCGTAAACGGATTGCGGGGCATGATTGCAGACCTTGCGGAAACCGATCCCCCCGGTTTTAGAACACACCCTGCACCGCCCCTGACCCGCGCCGTTGATGCGGTGATTTACGAAACCCACCTGCGGGACATTTCCATGCATCCCCATTCGGGCATAAAAAACCGCGGGAAATATGCGGCCCTGACCGAGCGGGGAACGGTGAATCCCGAAAACGGCCTTTCCACCGGCCTCGACCATATCGTTGAATTGGGGGCGAC
>BNUV01000178.1 GCA_025997615.1 Spirochaetia bacterium | reverse complement strand
GCGGTAATGAAGCCGGCGGCAATGGCGGCGGGGTGCATGTCAACGGCGGGAGCTTTACCATAAGCGGCGGGACGATCGGCGGTAATGAAGCCGACACCAATGGCGGCGGGGTGTATTTCAACAGCGGGACCTTTGCCATGAGCGGCGGGAGCATCAACGGTAATAAAGCCGCCACCACCGGCGGCGGGGTGATTTTCGCCAACGGGAACTATACCATGAGCGGCGGGACTATCAGCGGCAATAAAGCCACCAGCAACGGCGGCGGGGTGTATGTCTCCAACGGGAACTATACCATGAACGGCGGAACCATCGGCGGCAATGAAGCCGCCACCTTCGGCGGCGGGGTGTATTTCAACGCCGGGAACTTCATCATGACAGACGGGATCATCAGCGGCAATAAAGCCGGCAGCGGCGGCGGGGTGACTGTCGCCGGCAGCGGGAACTTTACCATGAACAGCGGGACTATTAGCGGCAATGACGCCAATAGCTACGGCGGCGGGGTGCATTTCAACAGCAACGGAAACTTCACCATGAACGGCGGGAACATCAGCGGCAATAACGCTGCCAATGGCGGCGGGGTGTTTGTCACCAGCAGCGGGAGCTTTACCATGAGCAGCGGGACTATCAGCGGTAATGAAGCCGCCACCAACGGCGGCGGGGTGTATTTTGGCAGCAGCGGGACATTCACCATGACAGACGGGACCATCAGCGGTAATGAAGCTGCCAGCGGTGGCGGGGTGTATGTCCAGATCGGGAGCTTTGCCATGAGCGACGGAACCATCAGCGGCAATGATGTCAGCGGCAGCGGCGGCGGGGTGACTGTCCACGGCGGGACATTCACCATGAGCAGCGGGACCATCAGCAACAATAAAGCCGCCTACAACGGCGGCGGTGTACTTGTCAACAGCAGCGGGAGCTTTGCCATGAGCGGCGGGACGATCAGCAGCAATAACGCCATCGACAGCGGCGGCGGAGTGCTTGTCAGCGCCGCGACCTTCACCAAGACCGGAAGCAGCAGCATCACCGGCAATACGGCGTCCGGCAGCGGGCGGCAGGTGTATGTATGGACAAGCGGCCCCAAACGCAACAGCGACGCCGGGCCGGGGGCAGACCTGGACGCCAGCTACGCAGGCGCCATACCCGGCGACGGATGGGAGTAAGAATAATGAACCACAAGGACACATCGAACCTTCGGTTCGCGGAACACGAAGGGAAGATGGGAATTCTACCTAAAACTTTGTGTCCTTTGTGGTTATAAATTCTTCGTTCTAATTCTGGGTGAACGTGGATGGGAGTAAGAATAATGAACCACGGGACTCCCCGCGCAGCGGGTTCCCAAGGAAAGGACAGGAAAGCAGGAGTCCGTGAGGTCTGTGGTTAATATCGGCAGCGCAAGAAGAAAAAGGAGATTATGAGGAAATCAGGCGGACTGGGCGGTAATCTTCTCACGGACAAGCTCATTGATGATTTGTCCTACGCTGGTATGGGCGGCCTCCGCTTTACAGCGCAGCCAGACCGTTGCAAATTCGTCCATGCCTACCAGCCGCGCTTCCCGCTGTGAAAGCCAGCCCGAGCCATCCGGGCCCAGGGTGATTTCGTTGTTGGTAACGAACTCGTCCAGCGCGTCCGCTTCTTCTTCGGTCATCATAGCCATAATCATCTCCTACAGGCCCAGTTTTGGCGAATATCATCCTCGCCGATACCATGCTTAAACGCGGATTTGTTGAACTTAATGACAACATCCATGCCCCCAGCATAGCACAAAAACAGCGCGGATGCAAAGCGGCGGGGAGTAAGAATTTAACCACTGTGAACTCAGTGGTGACAGCCACTGGCCCCAAAGTACGCAACAGCGACGCCGGGCCGGGGGTAAACCTGGACGCCGCCTATTCAGGCGCCATACCCGGCGACGGATGGGAGTAAGCGGAGGAGGCTCCCCGGAGGGCGCGGGTAGCGCCGTTTTGAGGAATGGGAAGGTAAAATTATTTTTCACTTTTTTCAGGATTCGATAAAGCGCCATGAACGGTCGTGCCATATATAT
>BNUV01000177.1 GCA_025997615.1 Spirochaetia bacterium | reverse complement strand
TGAAAAACACCATCGGTGTTGCCGCTTTTTTTTACGAATACGCGGAGAACGGCGCCTACAAGGCGGTTGCCGCCGCGCTCCCCTTCGATTTGGTGGGGACAAGCTCCACTGTAACAAGCGCCTGCGGTGCTGAGATACGGAAGGTCTGCATCATCAACGATAGGGGGGTGCACATCTGCAAGTCCATGCTGGCTTATGCGGAATACGGCGGGGGCAAAACCCCTGAATCCGAAGGGGTCAAGAGCGACCGCTTTGTGGGGGACTGGTACGTCCGTTTCCACCGGATGAGCCAGGAAGATACATCCGCCGATGAAAAGGCCCAGGAGCTTCTGCGGAAGTGGGAAGCGGGGGATGCCGCTACGGTGGAACTCTGGAAGAAGATGAACGGGTGGGCCGTGGAGGGTATGAAAAAAACCTGGGAACGCACCGGGGTCTCCTTCGATCAGTATTACCGGGAAAGCCAGACTTACCTCCTGGGTAAAGATGAAATTCTCAAAGGCCTTGAGCGGGGGCTTTTTTACCAGGAGGCCGACGGCGCTGTGTGGGTGGATTTGACGGCGGAAAATCTCGATAAAAAGGTGCTTCTCCGCAAAGACGGCACTTCGCTTTACATCACCCAGGATATTGGCACCGCTATTTTCCGTCACACCGACTGGCCCTTTGACCGGCTTGTTTTCGTGGTCGGTTCGGAACAGCAGTACCATTTCAAGGTGCTTTTTTCCGTGCTGGACAAGCTGGGTTTTTCCTGGGCGAAAAATCTTTATCACCTTTCCTACGGCATGGTGAATCTTCCCGAGGGGAAAATGAAAAGCCGCGAAGGCACGGTGGTCGATGCGGACGACCTTTTGGACAGCCTCCGTGATCTGGCTTTGGCTGAAATCCGTGGGAAGGAGCGGGAAGAAGCGGTGGGGGACGCCGCCGGCGCCGCTGAAAAAATCGCCCTGGGGGCGCTGCACTACTATCTCCTGCAAACGTCTCCTTCCAAGGATATGCTGTTTAACCCCAAAGAATCGCTGTCATTTAACGGCAACACCGGCCCATACCTCCAGTACATGGGGGCAAGAATTTCCTCTATTCTACGCTTGCGCAAGGATTCCGCCCATCATACTGATGATAACGCCGCCGCGCCGGGTACGGTTAATCCCTCGCTCCTGACCGGGGATGCCGAATGGGAGCTGGTTAAAACCCTCTACACCTACCCCGATGCCGTGGCCGCCGCCGCCGCTCTCATGGACCCCTCCCTTTTGGCGGCCTGGATTTACGATCTTTCCAAAGCCTTCAGCCGTTTTTACCACGACTGCCCGATTCTCAGCGCCGGAAATGCCGATTTGTCCGCCAGCCGTCTGGCCCTGAGCCGCGCCGTGCTGCTGGTCCTCCGGGACGCCCTGGGCCTTGTCTGCATACCGTTTTTGGAGACCATGTAAATGGATAATAGCGGGCAAATGGTTAACGCCGAAGCACCCCCCCGCCTTTACCAAACTTTCTCGGAAACAGGTTTGGTTATCTTTACATCTTCCCCTGACGGCTCAATAACATAAAAGCCTTTTGATAGGGCGTATTCTTTTGTGTCCTTGTCGGTTATCGTTGCGGCTATCGCTCCCAGAAATTCCCGCTTGTCGCCGTGGTCATCGGCATACTTGCGTACTTTTCTCATGCGTTCCAGATGATCGTCTATGTCCCCACGGCGCAAGGTCGTTTTTACTTCCACTACCTGATTAGAAAAATAGCCATGGGGGACCAAAAAAATGTCCAAGAGTTTAGCAAATTCTAGCCAAAGGGTTATGGTTATGCCGGGAATATTGCGTATAGTTTCAGATGTTGATTGAACGGGCATAGCCATCTGTCTGCACCTGAGTTTCAGGCAGGGCGGAGTGGATTAAATAAATAGAGGTGATTTCAAAATAAAAAAATTTGAAATCGCCTCAATATTCATGAGGAGAAAAATCATGTTAAAGATGTACACGGCTTTTACCAACCAAATTGACGACCCGGAAGCGGCGGTAAAGGAAATTCTCGGACAGCTTAAGCCGGAGAAAAACATGCTGAAAAACACCATCGGTGTTGCCGCTTTTTTTTACGAATACGCGGAGAACGGCGCCTACAAGGCGGTTGCCGCCGCGCTCCCCTTCGATTTGGTGGGGACAAGCTCCACTGTAACAAGCGCCTGCGG
>BNUV01000176.1 GCA_025997615.1 Spirochaetia bacterium | reverse complement strand
TAACTCTGGTTATGTGCCGTTATACCCCATTAACAACTGCGCTGGTTATGTAGAGCCAATCACCAGTACCACCATAGGGAGGAGGTATACATTGCGGAGAAGCCCACGTAACGGTTCCTGGTATATCCTCCGGAGCCGCTTCAAGGTAGTGGCAGGTTATGCCGTTTACGGTAAAGCCGACTGCATCGTAATAGTAAATTACCCCGCCGCCCGGGCCGGTGTTGCCGATATTAAAGAACAGCGAAAAGATAAAAGATGTATTCACGTCGGACTGAAAGTCCGGAACATTCAGCCGAAGCCACAGGCTGAGGTTCCCCTCCTGATGCAGATTATCGAGCCGTGTTTTGCAGACATTGAATATTGCAAAAAGATGAATCGGTTTAGTTTAAGGGGCAAAGAAAAAGTAACCGGCCAGTGGTTATTATTTTGTATCGTTCATAATATCGGGAAATGTGTGCCGAAAATAGCCGTCAGCAGGAGGGCTGGATGATGAATGGGGCATTTCGGCAAACGAAGCCAGTCGTAAATCGCCTTTTAGGCAGTAATTCTCCAATTGCTTGCGCTGAATTCCCGAAAATTAAGGTGCGACTAAAAATTCGGGCGTAATGAAACTGACTTTTCCGACAGCCTCGTTAGACGATGTTGGGGCGTACTTTATTTGTTTTATTATATTATTCCTAATACTATTTTGTTTTTATATTATAGAATGATTATCCAGAAAATAGGCCCCATGGTCCTTCTACAGAATACTGTCTATTTTTTTATACAGATCGATTGCAACTATCCTAAAACATAGTAGTTGACCTTATAAATAGAAAACCATAAGATGATGTTATGATTGAAAAAGGGAAAGGCGGGGCTAATACCCTAACCGGAAAAGCCGGTTCGGAAGTATTTTTTAACCAGAAATTAGTTGCCCGGTGCTTTAAAAAACATGAGTTCTATAAATACCTTGAATTAAAAGTCGAATATGTGTATGCCTTGAACAACTGGTTTAAAAAACCAGTATATAAAGATGTGCTAGATTACATTAATTCGGTAAATTGCCATTATAAATTTAATGAATTACCGCTGGCCTGGCTGGGGTTGCCAACCGGGAGTACAAAATGACGCAACAGCAACATCTTGATTTTGTGGAAAAAACATTAAATCCGAACAGTTTTTTTACCACGTTAATTTCAAACCATTTACATGAACATAAGCCCTATTACAATACCGAAAAAATGGCCATTTACAATGAAGACTGTTTAACCATACTCAAGGCATTGCCTGAAAATAGTATTAATATGATCTTTGCCGATCCCCCCTATTTCCTTTCCAATAATGGTTTCACCTGCCAGGGTGGAAAAATGGTTTCGGTAAACAAAGGCAAATGGGATAAAAGCAACGGATTTGAAAATGATCTTGAATTCCATGATTTATGGATTTCTGAATGCAAACGGGTTTTAAAACCCGAAGGAACGATATGGATTAGCGGCACATACCACAGTATATATTCTTGCGGGTATGTATTACAGAAGAATGGTTTTCATATGCTCAATGATATTTGCTGGTTTAAACCAAATGCTTCCCCCAATTTAAGCTGCCGTTTTTTTACCGCCTCCCATGAAACTTTGTTATGGGCGCGAAAAGACGAAAAGGCCAAACACACCTTTAATTATGACCTAATGAAAAACGGTGATTTCCCTGAAGATAAAATTAAACAACCCAATTTGCAAATGAGGTCTGTCTGGTCAATTAACCTTACAAAGCCTTCGGAAAAACAATATGGCAAGCACCCAACACAAAAACCCTATGATCTTTTAAAAAGAATTGTTCTTGCTTCCACCAATGAAGGCGATATTGTACTAGATCCATTTTGCGGAAGTGGCACCACCGGCGTTGCTTGTCAAAATTTCCATGATAGATTTTTTATTGGAATGGAAATTGAAAAAGAATATTGTGAAATTGCAAAAAATAGAATGTCCTAAATAATTGGGTAATGTCCTTCCCTATATATTTTTTTCCTATTAGCGGCGTAGCCGCTTACTATTATATTTTTTTATTTTATCTTCCAGACCATGTTAGCCCCAATTTCACATAACTCTGGTTATGTGCCGTTATACCCCATTAACAACTGCGCTGGTTATGTAGAGCCAATCACCAGTACCACCATAGGGAGGAGGTATACATTGCGGAGAAGCCCACGTAACGGTTCCTGGTATATC
>BNUV01000175.1 GCA_025997615.1 Spirochaetia bacterium | reverse complement strand
ATTGCCAATTATTTGGTCTTACTGTCCGGCGACGACACCGGTTATTCCAATGATCCCATTGAACCAACGGCGATACGATCCGATGTGCAGATGCGTACCCTTGGCCGTAACGATACGGTGCAGGTGATTGACACCATTAAGTCCTATGGGGAAAAATTATTTCCCGACACGGTACGCTTTACCGTAGGCGGCGGCGCGTCATCAAAAAAACCAAATCCGAATTCACCGCTATCGTCAAATTGTACGACAGATGCTTTTATTCCCTCAGGGCTTTCATCCACGTTAAACACCTGGTTGATCCGTTTTATCATATCGGTGAATCCGGCCACTTTTCCAACCAGCGGCTCCCGTTCCATAAGGGTTGCAGAAAGTTCATCCATGGCGGAAAGCACCTTTGGGTCAAGCAGATCAGGCGTGCTGTCCGCTTCAAGCGCCATGGTTACACTTTTTGAGCCGCCGAATTTTTCACGGATAAATTTGTCGGAACGGGCGATATCAGATTTTTCATCAAAATATTCAACAATCACATTGTCAATAATAAGCTTGGAAGTGCCGTAAAGGGCAATGCCCGTCAGGATAAGGATGAAAAATAATATGCGTCCCTTCCTTTGTACCAGCGCAAAAAACCATTCACCGATTTTTTGATCGAAATTAAATTTTTGTACCTGTTCTTTTTTTAATTTTACCGGCAGGGGCCCGCTGATTAACAAACAGGCGGGGATAAAGGTAACCGCCATGATAAACGCAGCGAGGACGCCTATAGAAGTCATGACGCCGAATTCGCGCATGGGAACAATCGGGGTAAAACAAAAAGAAATAAAACCCGCAAGGGTGGTCAGCGCGGCAAGAAAAACCGGTTTTAAAAGACGCCGCAGCAAAGCGAATATCACCTGTTTGTGTTCTTCTATTGTTAATGCTCTTTTGTTTGTTTCTGCAAGATAATGGGTTACGAGGTGAATCCCGTAGGCGCTCCCCACCGCCATGAGCATCACCGGAACCACCATCGAAATAAGGGAAAGTTTCATTCCCAAAAGCGGCACAATGCCGACAGCCCAAATGGTTGCAATCATTACCGTAAGGGATGGAAGGATAAGCCCCGATGCGCGGCGGAAGGAAAAAAACAATACCCCCAACAGGATAACTACTACCATGGGAATAAGGAGAAAAATATCATCGGTCATGGCTTCGGTTACCGTGGCGCTTATCACCGGTGTTCCGGTAACATACACGGCGGCGTATTCACTAAACATTTCCCGCGCCGTATCACGGACTTTATAGAGGGTCGCAATCACCGCCGGTTTTCCGGCATCGGTCTGGGGTACATCAATGGGTATCAGAATCTGGGTCGATGAAAGATCATTCGATACAAGGGAGCCCTGGTATAAATCCCAGGACGCAATTTTTCGCTGGAGGTCGGCAATTTCTTCCGGGGTCCCGGCAAAATCATCCCCCACCAAATCGTTCACCAGAATGGTGTCTCCCTCGCCGCTTATGTAATCGGTCGTCATCAGGGAGGACACGTCGCCGACAAATTCGAGGCGGCCTATCTCTTTAATATAATCCTGTAAGCGCTTCAAAAAAGCCGGTTCAAAAACCGTGCCGACGGGCCGTTCCAGGCCGACGAAAATGGACACCGAATTGCCGAAGGTTTCTTCAAAATGGTCTGAAATAATCCGCGATTCGTGTTTGTCCGGCAGAAACCGGAAGTTATTATTGTCCAAAACCAGGCGCGGCAATTGAAGCGCAAAAAAAACGGTGATCAGGGCAATGATTCCCACAATGAGTTTTGGATGCTTGAAAATTTTTTCCATGTTCTTTTCCCCTAGATGCTTTCTTTATTTCCGACTATAGTAACACCAAGACGGGATTACAACAGACAGTTGGTTTAAATATGTCGCAATTCAAACACAACAACCTATTGGTGTTGGTTTCCCGGTATCTTTCTGAAAAATGTTGGGATTTTTTGAAAAAAGGGAGAAAAAATGGAAAAATCAAAGGAAAATCGTAAAGTCCGCTATACCAAAAAGGTATTGACCGAAAGCCTCATGGAATTGCATCATCCCCTCTTGCTGTATAAAGCTGAATACTTTCTGCTGAAACTGAATTTCACCCTGCTCAATAAACAAAACCTGCAGCCAGTTCACGTTGGTGGAAATAAGATCCAGGGCCTCTTCCGTTATCCCTAACACCGCCTCCTTGCCGGATTGAAAGCGATGCCGGTTTTTCATCTCTTCGAGTAATGCCAGGG
>BNUV01000174.1 GCA_025997615.1 Spirochaetia bacterium | reverse complement strand
GGAGAAAGAAAATGGAATATAAACAATGCGCTTGCTGCGGGAAGGATACGCTGGATGCTTCCGCAAAGTTTTTTGATGTTTGTCCGGTCTGCGGATGGGAAGATGATCCGATTCAACGAAAAAATCCTGATTATGACGGCGGGGCAAATCACCTAAGTCTTAATGAAGCTCGCAGGGCATTTGCGGAAGGAAAAGATTTACGATCTCTTGGACAGGCAACCGTGCAACAGTACAAGGAAATAGTGAAAGAAGGAAATTCTGAAAAGGCCGCGCCGTTGACTGCGGTTATAGCATAAAAAAAGGACCATGCCTCGGCATGGTCCTTTCCACATCCGGACCGGAGAACCGGCCCGGATGCTAGAACGTAGGAACCCAGGGGTTCTTACAGACTGTAGGTCCAGATGATGGGTACAGCCAGTTTAAAAGCTTGCGCTTTGGCAACTTTGTTGGCATCGCCGTCGTAGCCGTCGCCGCCCAGCGGGATGGTGGTGGCAAGACCGATGGAGAAGTTACCGCCACCAACAGATTTGTGGTATGAGGCGCCGAGACCAAGGTCCATGTGTCCGTCTTTCGCATCAGTGCCTGCGGTCTTTCCATTGCCGACAAACCTAAAGGAAATATCAGCAATTACTTTACCGATGTCGCCGAGGCTGTAGGAAGGTTCAACCGTTACATCAATCCCGATGCCGTCTTCGGTATCATCCCCCACACCGAGGTAGTTCTTTTTCCCGCCAACTTTGGCGTCTGCGTAGAAATAAACCCCGATATCGCCGGTTTCATACTTCGCACCGGCAGCGATGACGATGGGCTCCTGAACGTAGCCGTCTTTGCCTAATCCGGTAGTACCATAGGGGTAATACACCGCTGTATCCTCAATTTCTTTCGCGGTAACCTTCAGCGGAATTGTCGCGCCGATATCAAGGTTCAGCCCTTCCACCGCAGTCAGGTTAAAAGCAAGCTGGAACTGGTTGTACCAAGCCGCTTTTCCCGCTCCAATATTTATGGGATTAGCGCCATAGAAACCGGCTTTACCATATTTCCCGCCGATGAACTGGGCGCGGGCCAGACCGATGTCCTCAATGGTGAAGCCGATGGCATACTGCCCGGTGGTGAGAATATCACCAATACCATTCTTGTCCTGGGGTACATCACCGCCATATGCCATGTTTTCACCTAAGGAAACGTGAATCTGGAGGGGATCAATCGGGACAAGCTTAAGGTGGAAGCCAAACTTGCTGGATTCAAACCGGGTGAAAATCCCGTCTTCACCACCGGTTTTTGCAAACCCGATATCAAAGTTTTCGTTCGTCCCGCCGATTTTACCGCGGAGGTCATCAACCTGGTACAGACCGCCGGTTAATTTAAGAATATCACCGAAGGGCTTTATCCACGCATTGGCCGTCTGGTCAACGATATACAATGAGGCATCATCGCCATTGGTGCGGATACCGACCTGGAATCCGATAACACCTGACTCATCGGAGCCTGACACCGTAAAGCCCACCGCAGCGCTGTGGTCGCCTGTCCACGCCGGACCTGAACCTACGCCGATATAGTTCTTGGTATCACCGGCGGCGCCTTCCACATCCTGATTACCCTGAATCACCAAAGGCGCCCAGCCTGCGCGGCCCCAAGCGCCAATCTTAATTCCGCCCTCATCCTGGGCGAAAAGGCCCCCCGCCGTAGCGAGGATCAAAAGAACAACAAGAATCTTCTTCATTTTAGAAGACCCTGTAACGCTAAGTCTGTTCTACATAACGAGTTAAGCCGCCCTCAATTTCTTAACACACAAAAATAACACAGCTACCTGAACAGACACTCGTCAACCACCTCAAGCGCCCGTCGCGCTTCCCGCAAAAGCTCTTCCTCCCCCCGTTTATCCTTGTGGTTGTACCGCTCGCTCACCTCCCGGCTGACACTGTGCCCCATGAAAAGCTCCTCCACATCCCCCAGCCGGCGGCTGTTCAGCATCGTCTTGTAAAAATGCCTTCCTGAGTAAAACGTGATATTGGCGCTCCTCAGCTCCGACGGACTCCGGTTCAGCAGCGACCCCATAAAATCATTCGCCTCCTTCGCCGGTGTGCAGAACTTCTCGTTCTTAAGCTCCGCCAACAAATAGTCGGTGTCGCCAGGACCCCGCTCCACCATGCTCCCATCCAAAAAATACTTCAGACAGGGATGAAGCGGCGCCATCCTGATCCCGTTAATCGTCTTGCTCCGCCCCACAACCAGGAAAAACACCACCCCCTGCTCATTTTTCAGCCCA
>BNUV01000173.1 GCA_025997615.1 Spirochaetia bacterium | reverse complement strand
GAAGGCTTTAGGGTTAATGGTATTCATTATCTGCATAAATAGCGTGTTCGCCCAAACTGAACGAACCATTGATGAATGTATCGAAGATGCCGCAGTCTTTTTGAATGAGAGGCTTCCCCGGGGAGTAAGTGTGGCGGTCTTTAATTTTTCATCAGATTCTTCAAAAGTGTCTGAATATATAGTCAATGAACTCACAATAGCATTGGCTAATACGGGAATGAATGTTTTTGACAGAAGTAACTTAACCGAAGTAAACAGGGAAATTTATCATGGTTTTACCGGTGCCGTTGATGATAGTACGGCACAGGCTTATGGGCATGATGTGGGCGTGCAGACTGTTATTCTGGGATCAATGGTATCCTCAAGTAATAATACATACCGGCTGAGAATACAGGCTATAGCAGTTGAAACAAAACAAATTCAGGCTGGTACAACTTTAAGTGTAAAACAGGACGGACAGTTGCTGGCATTATTGGATATAAAAATTCAGCAGCAATATCGTTTTACTAATGAGGAAAAACAGCGGCAGGATTCAGAAATATGCTGTTTGGACAGGGGTCATTTAAAATGGGCGATCCCTTTGGCGGTGGAATTTCGCTGGTTGGTGATGGCATATCAGTTGGACTACTTGTTACAGGAATAATTATTGTTGCAACGGCAGAACCGGATGCAGGAATAGTCGGTTATGGAAGTAGTGAATTCGATGCTAGAATTGATCTTAATAAGAAAAGGGAAGCAAGTTTGGAAAAAAACAAAGAGCCTGGATATACTTGCATAATAATAGGCGGTGTTGGATTGGCATTATCATGGACTTGGGGTTTTGTAAGACCTTTTCTCTACGATAAATCACAGGCAGTACAGACAGTTGCCAATGTAATTGATCATGTCAATATTGGTTTAATGCCTGATAATGATGGAAGAACGGCAGTTAGAGTCTCATTAAACTACAGTTTTTAAAAATTGTTAAAATGGGACTATGGTACCGCCTGTTTGGGCGGCAGACTCGCCGCAACGGTAACTCCGGCAGGGGCCTTTGGTCTGCGCATATACAGACCTGTTATACGCCATTTGCCCGTACACCACTATTTTGAACCAAAAAAGGAAAAACACAACCAATGTCGGGGTAAATAATGCTTGCAAAATGGTTCTTTCTGCCGTATGCTGAAGTAGGCGGATGATATGGCGTTTGTTTGGGACCCGGTGAAGGAAGCGGTAAACTTCCGGAAACACCACATCCATTTTTCAACGGCGGAACACATCTTTAATGACCCGTTCCGCGTAAAACGACTGGATGATGACAGTTCCATTACCGAGGAACGTTATCAAACAATCGGCGAGGCCGGTGCGGTATTGTTCGTGGTTTACACAGAAGAAGGCCTGGATGATACGCGGTTTATAACCGCCCGGCTGGCCACGGCTCAAGAACGGAGGATATATCATGGCGGAGATGGTACGGCATACCCATACGGCTGGGAGCGGGCTGACGATTGAACAGCTCGCGGAAATTGAAGATGCGAAGAAATATCCCATTGTGTTTGACGATGACTGCCCGGAATTAACGGAAGAGCAGCTCGCGGAATTCCGGCCGGTTAACTTTGCCTCCTGGGAAGAGAGGGCGCGGGCCATGCGGGCGGCGGGTATTGTTAATCGGAAAGCCGCCACAGAACCGGTCTTGGCGGCGGTTGGCAAATAATCAGGCTGGACCATACGCCCTGTGGGGCGGCCCTTCGTCCTTTGTTAATCTATTCTATTTAGTTATATTTTTTCTTGGGAAGAAAGCCAATTTGATACCCCAGGGTAACATTGAGAAAGAAGGCATAATAATCATCCCCAATAGCGCCAATCGGACGTACTTCGGTAAACAGTACACCCGGGCCGACATTCATTCCCAATTTTACCCCCCCAAGAATAGCAAAATCAGCATAAGTGTCGGGGAGAATAAAATATCCGACTCCAAAAGAAAGATCCACTTCAAACCTGGCCGGACGTATTGTCAACGTTGGGAATATTGAAAGTATAGGCCCGTCATACATATTTCCACCAAAGTCAATTGCAAGTCCAAACAAGTCAAAAGGCTGGATCCTCAGATAGATGCCATATCCAAAAGGTATGTCCATTTCATAACTTTTTTCGATACGATAATACCCCCACTGCTTATAATACTGAGTTTCCGATTCATCATAAGTAAGACCGTCCTTAAGTGTTGCACTATAACCAACACTAAAACCGGCATAGAGCCATTGATATTTCCATTGATCGGCGGGGTTGATTTTTCCCAATAATCCGGTCAAGGTTGGATCATAGCGGATATTTGTTGTTCT
>BNUV01000172.1 GCA_025997615.1 Spirochaetia bacterium | reverse complement strand
AGCGCCACCTCGCCCCGTCCCGCAAAAGCGCCGTTTATCACCACCGATGGATCTTCGGGACCCGCGTGAACGGCGATAAAGGCCGATTCTTCTCCGGTGACCGCCGCCACAAGCCGGCCCGCCAATTCATTCATGGCCTGATTTGTGTCTTCGGCGGGGAAAATAATACTATCCTCATGAGAAAAAGACCGGGTAAAAATCGTATATATTTTTATGCTGATAAACATCCGGCCATGAAATTCCGAAACCACTCCTGCCAAAAATGCATCGGCCTTTTGATTTTGACAAAAACGGTATTCACTTCCCGGAGCCGGCGCTGCGGGAAAAACGCCGGAGCTATTGGATTCGGCAAATTTAAAAACCGGTTTGGCGCTGACCAAGGGTACCTCTCCTTCGGCCTTGGCGTAATCTTCTTCCAGCTTTTTTATTTCCGCATCAATGGCTTTAATTTTTTTTTGATATTGCCATTCCGGTTCCCCCCGGTAAATCAGTTGATCCCGTTCATTCCGTTTTACCGCCAGTTTTTTTGCCGTGTCCCCCCGCCGCCGGAAATGCGCGTATTCCTCGTAGTAGGTATATTCTTTATCCGTCCGCCGCCGGGATGCCACCATCCTGAGCGATTCCAGCAAATTCCGGGTCAGTGTTTCCCCCAAAAGCCGGCGGCCCGGCGGTAAAGCCGAAACATCAAAAGCTGTTACCGTAAGGATCCATTCGCTGTTTTTTATTTCCGGTTCCGCTTCTTCAACTTTTCCGCCCGCATAAAGAAAAAATAAATTTCCCCCGAGAAATAAAAAGATGCAGAGGCAGCGCCGAAAATTACACACGGGAATTATTCCAGGCAAAACGCAGATACTCCTCGATGAATGGATCGATATCACCGTCCATCACCGACTGAATATTACCGACTTCCGTTTTGGTCCGGTAATCTTTTACCATGGTATAGGGCTGGAATACATAGGAGCGGATCTGGCTGCCCCAGGAAATATCTTTTTTCTCCTGGGCAAACCGTTCATTTTCCTTTTCTTTTTCCTGGCGGTAATATTCGTAGAGCCTCGACTTGAGGATGCTCATGCCGATAGCCCTGTTCATCGTTTGGCTCCGCTCGCTCTGGCAGGCCACCACAATGCCCGTGGGCAGGTGGGTAAAACGCACCGCCGAATCGGTTTTGTTTACGTGCTGTCCCCCCGCTCCCCCGGACCGGTAGGTATCAACCCGGAGATCCTCGGGCCGAATATCCACTTCGATGGAATCGTCGATCACCGGAAAAATATACGCCGATGCAAAGGAAGTGTGCCGCCGCGCATTGGCATCAAAGGGGGAGATCCGCACCAAACGATGGACCCCGCTTTCACCCTTGAGATAACCGTAGGCATAGTCCCCGGTTATGCGGCAGGTGGCGGATTTGATCCCTCCCTCGGCCTCAAGCCTGTCCACTTCCTCGATGGAAAAACCTTTCCGTTCGGCCCAGCGAAGGTACATCCGGTAAAGCATCTGGGACCAGTCGCAGGCCTCAGTCCCCCCGGCCCCGGAATGAATCGTGAGGAAGCAGGCATTCTTATCCACCTCGCCTGACATCAGCTCCAGAATATTCTGTTTCTCGTAACGCTCAGCCAAACTTTTAAGACCCGCCTCAATGTCCGGCCCCTCGGACTCGTCTTTCGCTTCGGAGGCCAGCTCGTGGAGGATCTGCAGGTCTTCAATATCCGCGCGGAGAATTTTCCAGGGTTCGTGACGGCCCTTGAGAGCTTTCAACTCCCCCATAAGTTTTTCGGCGGCGGCGGGATCGCTCCAGAAATTTTCTTCCCCGGCCATCCGCTCCAGTTCCGCTATGCGATGCCCAAAAGAAGCGTCCTCAAAGACGCCTCCAGGTTTCTTCGATTTGCGTCCGCAGTCCGGTGATGGGCGCCCCCATTT
The DNA here is from genome assembly GCA_025997615.1 of Spirochaetia bacterium. GTDB lineage: Bacteria > Spirochaetota > Spirochaetia > Treponematales > Breznakiellaceae > BNUV01. The sequence continues at coordinate 410 of BNUV01000172.1, read as the reverse complement.
CTGATAATAACATAGTTAAAGAATAGGGGAAAAAAAGAGACTTGTAAAGCGTCCAACCGCCGACGGCGGCTAACTGCCAGCCATCACCGCCGCCTCGCAGGAGCGCATCGCCAGGATCGTTTTTTCGATGAGGGTGTCCAGTTCCCAGCCAAGCATGGACGCCCCTTCTTCGATAACCTGGCGGGAACATCCGGCGGCAAAGGCCGGAGTCTTGTATTTCTTTTTCACCGATTTCAATTCCAGATCCTGGGTGCTTTTTGAGGGCCGTATGATGGCGCAGGCCCAGATAAGCCCCGTCAGTTCATCCGCGGCAAAGAGAATTTTTTCCATCAGATGTTCCGGCCTGGCGTCCGTGGCGGTAAGCCCGTAACCGTGGCTGCACACCCCATGGATCACCGCCTCGTCGGCGC
>BNUV01000171.1 GCA_025997615.1 Spirochaetia bacterium | reverse complement strand
TCATTTGCTTTCTGCACATATTGCTCAGAACAGACGCAAATAACTCTATTCGATTCGGAAAGCCCTCTTTCCATGAATGAAGCAAGATCGCTACCTAATCTTAAGTTCCATCTATCAAGAATAATATCTACGCCATTTGAACGAAGCCTTGTGGCTAGTTGTAATACCCAATCTTTATGAATATCATCGTCATGTGAATAAGATATAAAAACGGTTAGAATATTTTTCGTAATACCCATTATTCTTCTCCCCCTTCAATCTCACCCGACATCAGCCTTGGTAATAGTATATTACGGATTGCGGCAAGGATTACGTTTTCAGATAAATTATTAGCAATTTGTTGCATAGCTATGAAAGTGAAATTATAAAAATCGCAGATTATATCCTGTGGTGGAATGATTAAGGGGATACTCTGGATATTTTTAAGAGGTAATTTTGCCTGAACTGCACCAACAGTTCCTCGCTTAATACAATCTTGTCCCTCTTTTGAGGTTAGAAATAAATAAATATAATCTGAAAATTTATTATCAAAACCAGTTAGCTTTACACAATTTTCAGTTAAATTAGCCTTATCAAGTGAATTATGGATTTTAGATACAAGTCCTACTGTACCAACTATTGAAATAATAATATCTCCACCTGAGACAATATAACGTGAAATGAATTGTTGTGTATCATCATCCACATATTCAAGTGTCCCATTATTTTGGACAAAGATTGAATTGTTCATATCTCTAACTCGAATATATGGGTGTGTGTTTGGTTCTGTAATAAGATTTACGCCTTTTGGCAAGCGTTTGCCACCTTTTATTTTACATATTTCATCTAATGCTTTAATATTCCACCCCTTTGGAATCTTCCCCAACTCGCTATCAACAAACTCCCCGCCCTTAAACGGATCAAAATCCACAAACCAGCTTTTAAAAATAGCCTGGGCTTGGGCTTCAAGGTTGGCGTTAATCCGGTTGTTCAGTTCGATTTTTTCATCAAGGCAGGAAAGGGTTGCGGCAATAGAATGCTGGGTGGGGAGAGGAATATCTGGTACCATAAAATTCATTATGGCAGTTTTATCCCCACGGGGCATTTTTGTTCCTTTTGCAGTTTGAGTTGAATAATTAAAGAATTTATCATTCGAGAGAATGTAATACAGAAACTTAGGCAAATAATTTTCTTTTGCTTTGAATACAAGCACATCATTAGAACACCCACCGTCATTGACGGCAAACCAAATTTTTTTGAAATATGGCCGTATGTTTGAAATTAATACATTACCGATAGAATATTTTTGAGTATATTGCGTTGCTGGCAATCCGGTGGAAAATGTTACTCCAGTTTTTTCAGGCAGCATATTTTCCGTAGATATATACGTTGTTGTATCTAAAGAATCGGTTTCTATCTTTTCGTTGCGGTATTCGCAAACATCCCCCAGCCGTACTTTCTGCCATCCCTTTGACGCGCCTTTTTGGGGTGAATAAATCACCTCATATCCCTGGTTAATAATTGCTTGAAATTCTTTTGAAATACCATGCCAATCCAAAACATCAACCCGAAAGGGTAAGTCCGATTCCTCAAACGCCTCGCGTATTTTGGCTATTTCCGCAAGACTTAATTTTTTATCGCCGACAAAGGCAAGGTCTAAATCGGAATAATCATTTGATGTCCATTTGTACCGTGAACCAAAGGCGTGTACTTCGCAACCGGCGGCATACCTGGCGATGATTTCCTGTATTGTCTTAAAATCAGCTTCCGAAACGCATATCATAATTTCTGTTCCAGTACTGACACAAAAGTCTTTGCATGGGGTAAAAATTGAAACGCTGTTTCCAAAACATCATCTGCTACCGCACCATCGTAAACGTGGGATGCCCTGTTTCGCCCATCATGAAAGGCCCACCACTTTTCGACATCGGCGATAAGTTTGTTTTCTCCCGCTATCCGGTAAAATTCTTTTCGGGTGACACCCGACACAATATCAGGATTAATGTTTATTTCAAGCCAACGCTTCATAAATTTCCAGCACAGCTCATAGGCGACTTCAAAATTTTGAATAACGCCGGAACGCAGGGATTCGGATAGATCTGCATCGTCTTTATCATATTTATGATAAACCTCAATACTGGTCTGTAATGCTTTTATAGCACCTTCAAGTGATGAAAGATCAAGTTTTGTATTCATAATTTCCTTCAGTCTTTTCTCTCCTCCGGCGTTGCCACATCCGATATCCCTCCAATCTCCCACCCAATCGCCTAAGCTAAAATAGGTTATAACCTATTTTAGCAAGCCGCTTCTTTATCTCATTTTCTAATCTTTTGCTTTCGTCAAAGTATCCCG
>BNUV01000170.1 GCA_025997615.1 Spirochaetia bacterium | reverse complement strand
TGGGGGGCGCTCCGGGGGGCCGGATCATCGACGGTCCCGCTTTGGCCCGTTCCCTGGCCTCCGCGCCGGGCATAAGCTCGGCTGTCCTGAATAACACCAGCTCCACGGCGGCGGAGTGGGAAGAGGCTGAGGAAACGGACCTGGCGGCAATTCTCTTTACCTCCAGCACCGAATGGAAAATCTTTTTGCCGGGGTTTACCTTGAAAACCTTTTTGATGATCCCGGAAATGACCATCAAAAATGAGATGAGGCCGTAGACAATGGGGCCCTTTTCTTTGATGCCCCGGAGTATACCCGCCAGAACTTTGTTGAAAAGCAGCGGCACCGCCAGAAGCATGGTGATTTTGCCTTCCTTAAGGTCTTTCAAAATAGCTTTGGTCACCATCCTTTTGCCGAAGACCACCTCTGCGCCGGTGGAAATTGCTTCCATAAAAACGGCCAGCATGGTATAGGCGTGGTGTATAGGCAGGATGGCGTAGAACACATCGGTAGGCAGCACGATGAGGGGAGTCCCCTGGGCCAGGTAACAGTCGGATACCAGGTTCTGATGGGTCAACATGACTCCCTTGGGATTTCCCATGGTGCCGGAGGTAAAGAGAATTGCCGCCAGGTCCGTTTCCTCAGCCTCTTCCCACTCCGCCGCCGGGCCGTCCAGATCGTAAAGATAAGTCCCCGTCCCTTTTGCCAGGGAGATAACGGCTTTTAGCTCACCGGGATTTTCTGCGTAATGACCGTATTTTTCTTCATCGACAAAGAGCATTTTCGCCCCGGCGGTTTTTATCAAATTGTCCGTTTCTTCAACCGTTATCTGGTAGTCGATGGGAACCACCACGGCGCCGGCAAAGAGGATGCCCAGATAGCCCACGGTCCATTCCGGGGCGTTTTTCCCGGTCAGGGCAATTTTGTCCCCGCGGCGTATGCCCTGGCTGTGGAGCCAGCGGGCGATGGCCTCGATTTTTTTCAGGGCCTCGTCGTAGTTGAGGCTAATGCGATCCGGCTCGTAAATGGTAAAGCAGCTTCGCTCCGCGTAACGGGCGTGGGTGATCCGGAACATCTGGGGCAGGGTAGGCCACTCTCCGGAAAAGTATTTTCCCTTGTAATCAGCCAAAAAAGTCCAAGGTTTGTCGATGTAAGGAACTGCCATGTCAATCCTCCTGATTATTGATTCTACACCCCATATCCCCGGAAGTGCAAATCTGTTATTATCACATAATGATTATAATGATAAAAAGATTTTTTTATATAGCCCTTTCTGCGGCATTGCTCTTTTCCTGTTCCGTTCGTCTGGACGGCACGATCCGGTCCGGCGGTCAAACAGAGGTGAAAATCCGAGCCGCCCTGGAACCAAAAACGGCGGACCTTATCCGCTCCCTGCAGGCCCTCATGGGGGGCGCTCCGGGGGGCCGGATCATCGACGGTCCCGCTTTGGCCCGTTCCCTGGCCTCCGCGCCGGGCATAAGCTCGGCTGTCCTGAATAACACCAGCTCCACGGCGGTGGAGGGCAATATCGCCATTTCCCGGCTCGATCAGTTTTTGGCTATTGCGGGGGATAGTAACCGCCGTTTTATCACCTGGCAGGAAACAGGCAGCGGCGGTGCTACCGGCGGAAGCATTAAAATCGCCATTGATCACGATTCGGCGCCGGGAATTCTGGCCCTTATCAGCCCCGACATCATTGGCTATCTGGAGGCCTTGATGGCTCCGGCGGCCACCGGCGACCGGATAACCCGGGCGGAATATCTGTCTTTGGTTGGGTCTTTCTACGGCAAAACCGTGGCGGACGAAATGGCCGCCGCCCGGATTCACCTTTCGCTGGATTTTCCCCGGCCCATCAAACAGATCTCCGGTGGAACTGCCTCAGGCGCCCGGGCCGTGTTTGACATTCCCCTGGTGGATTTTCTGGTCCTGGAAACCCCCCTGGTCTACGAAGTCTCCTGGTAGATCGACAGATTTCCCCCCGAACCACCACAGTCGTTTGATCCTTGCATTTATGCCAGAAAAAGAATAAATCGAAAACGGTTCAGCGGGGAGCGGGCCCGGGCTGGCAAAAATGATCTGGGCGTCTCCGCCGGAGCAGACCCTTTGCCCCTGAACCGCCACAAGCCGATTTGACCCTCGCAATCTTCCATCATTCCCGTCAACAAAGGCCTGAAACGCGCACCTAACAAGGGCTGCGTAGGGGGGTTCCCCCAGCTATTTTTGCCAGCCCGGGCCCGCTCCCCGCTGGGGGGATTTTCAAGAAGATGCCCCAACTATCCTTGCTAAAATTCATGGAAAGTGGTATGATCAAATTATAATTTGGAATGGGGGTATTCATGGCAGTGGCGAATTCATCCGGGGAGATTGAT
>BNUV01000169.1 GCA_025997615.1 Spirochaetia bacterium | reverse complement strand
GTTGTTGAAGTTAAAGGTAACGCGCATCAATAACTGCGGCGCGGTGGATGCGATGATGAAGGGCAGGGTGATATTAGAGAACTGCTGGAAAACATTTGCACCGTCGATCTGAGCGGCCTCGTACATTTCCTGGGGAATGGTGGTCATGACACCGGAGATAAGGGCCATAAAATAGGGGAAGCCCAGCCATACATTGACCAGCACCAGACAGAGCCGCGCCCAGAATACATCCGACAGGAACGGTATCGCCGCGTGAATAATACCCAGGTTAAGGAGGGTCTGATTGATGGCCCCTTCGGAGTGGAGCATGGCCCGGAAGACCAGCATGGACACCAGGCCCGGCACCGCCCAGGGCAATATGAAAATGCCCCGCCACATGGGCCGCAGCTTTACCGCCTTGGCCCGGATGATAAGCGCCTGCAAAAGACCGAAGGCGTAGGAGGAAAAGGTGGCAAGGAAAGCCCAGATAACCGTCCAGATGAAAATCTGTACGAAGGTGCTGCCCCAGATCTTAATCCTGAAAATATCAATGAAGGTGTTAAAACCGGTCCACTCGACCAGCCGCCGGGGAGGAATAAAGTTCGCGTTGTAGTTGGTAAAGGCCACGAGGATGGCGAAAAGAATAGGCACGATGGAGATGAAGATCACCAGGATCATGCCGGGGGTAATCATGATGTACTCAAAAGCCTGGTCCCACATCCGTTTGAAAAATGCAATACTCGATTCAACTTTGCCGGTGCGGATATGCTCCCTGCGGGTTCTGTAGGCATCAACAATATTCAATAGCCACAGGCCGGCAAAGATCAGCAGCACCAGGAGGGCGATAATACCGCCCAGCATCAGCATGATCGAATGATCATACACCGCTTGCCGGGAACTTTCCCGGGGGATGGTTCCCAGGGTAAAAAGCCCCCAGAGCCCCCGGATAAAGAACCCCGCGTTCCGCGGTTCCGCCGGAGCGGCGCCGGAAATAATGTTGATGCTGCCGCCCAGCAATTCGATTCCGACAAAAACAATCTGAAGAAGAAAGAACATCAACGCTTTAAGTTTCTGCTTGTTGATAAACTGACCGCTGCCCCAGATGATTGCAGAACAAATTGCCGGTAGCTTTTCCATTTACTGCCTCGATTTTCCCGCCATTTGCAGGGCGGTGTCATAAGTCTCCATGGCTTTTTTCTGGGCCTCCACCGCGCTGAGCTGATTATCCCAGGTAAAGGTGAAAAGATTTTTTAACGCATCCCACATCTGGTTCACTTCGGGGATCACCGGCATGGGGTCCGCGAATGGCGCCTGTTCCATGATGCCCGCCAGAAGCTCATCGTCCCGCAGGCCGGGGATGCCGCTTATGTCTTTGTAGGCCGCTAATTTTCCCGTTACGTCAAACTGAATGGAGGCGCCTTCCACACTGGCCAGGAAATCCACAAAGGCAAAGGCCGCGTCAAAATTTTTGCTGTAACTGGAAACCGCCGCCACAATGTTGCCGGCGAAACACCGGGGCTGTTTACCTTCGATGGTGGGAATTTTCGTAATGCCGAAGTTGACCCCGTTCTTTTTCGCATCGCCGATGGCCCAGGGCCCGGTGATGGTAAAGGGCACTTCGCCCCGCTGGAATGCCGCCACGGTGGTATCCCAGGTAGCGTCCGCCACATTGACATTGTAGTACTGCCGGAGGCTGCGGTGGAATTCCACACCTTTGCGGGCGGCGTCGCTGTCAAAACCGGGGTGTTTGTAATCGTCCATGTTGGGGCCGAAGACCGACATACCATAAGCCGTCAGGAAGAAGTAGTTGTGATAGGCGTCGTCAACCTGCCAGCGGAGGGCATATTTGTTCTGGGACGGATTGTTCCAGGTCCGGGCAAAGGCGGCGATTTCTTCAAAAGATTTGGGCGCCGGTGTATTACCCAGAAGATCCTTGTTGTAGAAAAAGGCGATATTTTCGGTGGAGATGGGCAGGGCGTAGAGCTTTCCGTCGGATGATGTGCAGGTCTTTATGGAAGCATCCAGCAGGAACTGCGAATACCGGGCCTTATCCTCCGCGGAGAAGGGCTCGCAAATATCATCGATAATGGCGTTCCCGATGTGGTCGTGGGGCATCAAAAACACGTCCGGGCCTATACCCGCAGGACCGTCAAGGGAAACCTTCCCCCGGCTGTCAACATTGCCCACGTTCTGAAACTGAATCTTTACCTTGGGATACTTCTTATTGAAAGCATCGCCCACCGCTTTGATCCAGTCGTCATTATCCATCCATACGGAAAGATTTCCGGAAATTTCTCCCTCCGCTGATTGAACAACGGTTGGAGCCGCTTTCTTACAGGACACCGTCATTAAGACAAGCGCCGAGAGACAAAGAAAAAGACCCA
>BNUV01000168.1 GCA_025997615.1 Spirochaetia bacterium | reverse complement strand
TCTATGTGATTGACGCCGCGGAAATTGCCCGCAGTACCGGCATGGGCAACCGTATCAACACGGTGATGCAGGCCGCCTACTTCAAAATTTCCGGTGTTCTGCCCCAGGAAGAGGCGGTGAAGTACATGAAGAAATTCATCGAAAAATCCTACGGCAAGAAAGGCGCCGATGTGGTGGAAAAGAACTACAAAACGGTTGATGCGGCCCTGGGCGCGGTGGAAGAGGTAAAATACCCCGCCGCCGTTGAAGGCAGCCTCCATATGAAAAAGCCCTTTGCCGGGGCCCGGGATTCGTGGATCAAGGATGTGCTGGGAACCATGTCGATTCAGGAAGGCGACAAGCTGCCGGTTTCCAAAATTCCCGAAGACGGCACCTTCCCCAGCGCCACTACCCAGTACGAAAAGCGGGCGGTGGCCGAACGGGTTCCCACCTGGAATCCCGATGTGTGTATACAGTGCGGCGTCTGTTCGGCGGTTTGTTCCCACGCCTGTATCCGCATGAAGAATTTAAGCGATGCCGATGCGGCCAAGGCGCCCAAGGGCTTCAAAACCGCGGCGATTAAGCCCAAGGCGGTGGATGGCCAGAAAGCGGCCCTGATCATCGCGGCGGAAGATTGTATGGAATGTGGGGTCTGCCTTAACGCCTGCCCGGTGTCGAAGGATCAGAGTAAGCCCTGCGCTCTTTCCTGGAAGTCCTATTCGGATGATCCTGTCTATCACGCGGAACAGGCCGAAGCATGGGATTTCTTCCAGAGCCTGCCGGAAACGCCCGCAGCGGAGCTGAACCTGGGCACCACCAAGGGCCTGGCCTACAAGCGGCCCCTCTTTGAATTCTCCGGGGCCTGCGGCGGCTGCGGTGAAACTCCCTACGTGAAGCTCCTTTCCCAGCTCTTCGGCGACCGGGCGGTTATCGCCAATGCCACGGGCTGTTCCTCGATTTACGGCGGAAACCTGCCCACCACCCCTTACGCCCAGCGGGCCGACGGCCGGGGTCCGGTTTGGTCCAACAGCCTCTTTGAGGATGCGGCGGAATTCGGCCTTGGTATGCGGCTTACCAGCGACAAACTGGCGGAACACGCCCGTGAAGTGGCGGTCCAGGCCAAGGGCGAAGGCATCGCGGCGGCACTCGTGGATAAGATTTTAGCAAATGCCCAGACTGATGATGCCGCTATCGAAGAGCAGCGGAAATATGTGGATGAGCTTAAGGCGGCGCTGAAGGGCGATTCCAAGTCCACGGCGAAAAACCTCCTCTCCCTGGCGGACTACCTTATCAAACGGTCGGTCTGGGTGCTGGGCGGCGACGGCTGGGGCTACGACATTGGTTACGGCGGTTTGGATCACGTCATTGCATCGGGGCGTAATGTGAATCTTCTGGTGATGGATACCGAAGTGTACTCCAACACCGGCGGGCAGATGTCCAAAGCAACCCCCGTGGGGGCCATCGCAAAATTTGCCGCTGCCGGTAAGGATATCACCAAGAAGGATCTGGGGGCCCAGGCCATGAGCTACGGTTACGTTTACGTGGCCAAGATCGCCATGGGGGCGAACATGACCCAGACCATCAAGGCCTTCCGGGAAGCGGAATCCTACGACGGCACCTCGATCATCATCGCCTACTCCCACTGCATCAACCACGGTATCGATATGTCGAAGGGGCTCGATCAGCAAAAGGGCGCCGTTACCTCCGGTCTCTGGCCCCTGTACCGCTACGATCCCCGGCTCAAGAACGAGGGCAAGAATCCCTTCCAGCTGGACTCCAAGGATCCCACCACGGCTCTTGAAGATTTCATGTACAAGGAAGTGCGGTTCAAGAGCCTCAAGGCCGCCAGCCCCGACCGGGCGGATGCTCTTTTGGCCAAAGCCAAGGCACAGTCCGAGCGGGTTTGGAAAGAGTATAAGTATCTTGCCGAAAGGCCTTTCTAGGTTGTAGATTTACAGGAAAGGGCCTGGCTTTGGGGCCAGGCCCTTTCTTAAACAGGGGTTTATATGGCGGAAGATGTTCTTAACAAGGTGATATCCTTTCTTGCGGGGGATCCCAAGAATGAAACAGATGCGCAAATGTTGCTGCGGCAGATTCAGAAAGAGCTCCCCCAAAATAAATATGCAAAGTTTTATAAACCCCGGACCGAAGATGTTGATCCGGCTTTGGCCCAGTGGTTTTATACGATGTATAAAACTATTTATCCCGCCCGCGCTTTTGCGCAGGATCCCGTGCAGATAAGCCGGATTAAACATATCACCATAGAATCTTTTTTATCCAAGGATCTTCTGGAAACGGAACGGCGGCTCAGAACCGCTTCCATTGAAGCGAAAGAAAAGACAAGTCGCTTTTAAGCTCCCGGGCCAGATCCACCGGGGCCAGGGTCTTT
>BNUV01000167.1 GCA_025997615.1 Spirochaetia bacterium | reverse complement strand
CCGCAGGGCTCCCCGCGCAAACGGTTAATCGTCGGGATGGTAGACCCATTTATAACTGCCCATGTTTCATAAAATACGTCAATCCGACTACGCCTTGGAATATACAACTGTTATTTTCCGTCAATGATTCCCTGAAGCCGTGTCATTATTTCATTGTGGGTATACCGCTTTGTGGTAGAGCCAGCCTGAATTTCCGCTTCCCTTAGTTTGCGGTATACCTCGGCCTGAAATATATCGTGTTCACAGGCATCAATACTCATAAAGTCCGAAACAGGCTTGGTTTGCGTGATATTCGGCATCTTATCTCCTATCATAATAATACCCCACACGGGGGAGGCTTCCGCCACTGGCGCACCAGTGTGGGTGGGGAGCGGGGCTGGCAAAAACTTTTCTGGAATTCATCACCGGAGCAGACCATTTGCCTATCTACCGCCATTACCCAATGATCCCCTGCATAGCTTGTTATCTAATCCAGCGAACCTGTAATTTTTCTGCTAGAGATTCATCGGTCTTCCAATTCCCGCTCAATACTTTTTTCCCGGATAAATTCCTCGCTGGACAACTTGCCATCAGTATAACGACCAAAGATTTTACTCATATCGGGGCTTTGCCGCACCGGGGAAAGGACAACCTTTCCGTTTTCTCTGGATACCGCAATCCGATCCGAATGGATATACGAAGTAATAGGCTCCGGCAAAAGGCCCCTGTCTATAATAAGGCTTTCCATCCCCTAACTATACCCTAAAAGGCCTCGAAAGGAAAGGGTACGCAGTGCCTCAGCAATTCTCAATTTAGCTCAATAATTCAAGAAAAACCACGGGGCTCTCTCTGCCGTTCCCATTAGATCAGTCTCCAGGTGGGGAGTGGGGGTAAAGGCTTGTGGTTAAAATGAAAATTGCTGGATGCCTTCAGCAATCTCCGACATTGAGGCAGCTCTGGATATTCTCAACCCCCTAGGGGGCGGCGGCCCCGATGTATGCCTCCTCCACTGCGTTACCGTCTACCCTGCCCCCCGCAGGGGAAGGTATACGGGCGGAGGATCTGGGGTAACCGCAGGGCTCCCCGCGCAAACGGTTAATCGTCGTAACCGTCGTAATCACCGTAAGATCAGTGATAATAGACCCATTTATAACTACTGTCGGGTTTTCCTGATTCTATAGTCCCAGTCTCGGTTGATTCGCTTAATGAGTACCCACTAAGGACCGAATTCCAGCCCTTTTCGAGATTCAAATTGTAGACATATTTGTAGGGGAGTGCATCCTCATCGTCATCGTCACGGCCCTGGAGTGTCCCCTTTATTGTTACGTCTCTGTCTACATACCAATAACTGGCACGATGGTCTTCATCCTTCTCCAGATACAAATTATCTTCGAACCAATCATCCCTATTCGAATTTGAGAAATAGCCGAAAATAAAAACGCTCGCAGCCGAGTTTGATACGCTTAGTCCGGCGGACGACATTTCACTAAGAGATTCTAACCACCCTGAGGGCGGAGTCTCCAAGGTAAATGTTATGGTTCCGTTATTAATGGCAAAACCAGTGGTACAGCCGCTTATTGGATGTTCATCATCATAGCCAATATATGTAAAGGCAGCAGTGAGGTCGTCGTTATTTGCACTGCCATCCTTATTAAAAACACTGCCTGTTATCGCGCCTGTTACCGTGGCCGGGGATATGGTCTCTTCGCCGGGGCCTTCTGTAGGGCACCCCGCCAGACCGATGGCCAGAACAGCCGGGATGATCATTCCGAATACGCTCTTTTTCATACTATGCTCCTTTGAGTGAAATAAAAAAAGCCGGTGCGCCCCTGTACAGAGGCATCCGGCTTTTTATGACCACATTGAATATATGAGGACAGGCGGAAGCCCGTAGGATTAAGGTCCTTTGGGCCAGTACCCAGCGGGCACAGCTATCCCCTAAAATAACCCGCAGGGGGAAGAGGTGTATGAAAAAAGATTCAGGTGAGTATATTAGAGAGAGAGAGAGAGAGAGAGAGAGAGAGAGAGAGAGAGAGCAAGAACTATGCCAAGTCCGGCAAATTCAGAAAGAATTCGCAAAAAACCGGCGTTTTTCTTTAACTGCCCTTTATCCCATCTCATTATATTAAAAAACTACCCTATTTCAAAAAATACGTCAAGCCGACTACGCCTTGTCAAGGCTTGTAGCCCAAAAGGTGACTAACACCAAGGAGACTTCCGCCACCGGCGCATCAGTGTGGGTGGGGAGCGGGGCGGGGCTGGCAAAAATGATCTGGAATTCATCACCGGAGCAGACCATTTGCCCTTGAACCGCCATTACCCGAATAAGCCCTCGCAATCTTCCATCACTCCCGTCAACAAAAGCCTGAAACGCGCCCCAACGGAAGGGCTGCG
>BNUV01000166.1 GCA_025997615.1 Spirochaetia bacterium | reverse complement strand
GATGTATATAAAAATTGGTTTTTGGGATCATTGGGTAAAAAAGTTACGTTGGAATACGCACAACCCGAAGATATCAGTTTGATCTACCCTCAGTTTAACACGAATCTTTCGTTAATGATTCCGTCCCTGGATATTGATACAGAAGGTGCATTTGATATATTTTATGATTATAGACAAGTTAATGAAAAAAATTATTATAATCTGAATCCCTATGGGGCGTATTTATACACAGATGCCTCAAATGTAATTATACACAATAACTTCTTATATGATAACAAGCGAGTCCTTGTAATTAAGGATTCTTTTGTCAATTGTGTTAATCCGTTTTTAAGCTTGGGAATAGAGTATGTTGATGTGTTGGATATACGGCATTTTACCGGCAGCGTCAAAACTTATATCAGGCAGAACAAGCCGGACATGGTTATTGTCATGTATAATCCAAGTATTTTAGATATAAATGATAATACTCATAAGCGTATGTTTGATTTCAGATAATAACAAGGGAGCGTAGGAGTGCCAGGCACCGGCGGCTGTATGCTATTCTCATTTTTGACCACAATCCTTTACCCCCACCAGATTAGCCCTGGGGCGGAGAGCGGGCCCGGGCTGGCAAAAACATTTCTGGAATTCATCACCGGAGTAGACCCTTTGCCCCTCCGCCGCCACAAGTCAATTACCCACCCCGCAATCTTCCATCACTCCCCTCAGTAGAGGCCTGAAACGCGCCCCTAACAAGGGCTGCGCAGGTGAATTCTACAGGCGTTTTTGCCAGCCCGGGCCCGCTCCCCGCCCCGGAGACCGATCTAATGAAGATAGCAGAGGCTTCCCTGGTTAATAAAGAGAATTGCTGATTACAGACTGGTGTATACGGGAAATAAGGCACATCAGACCAAAGATCTGATGTGCTTTGCATGGCTAATTTTCCCCCTACTCGTCCTTCTCCTCCACCTTGAAGGCTTCGGCGGCCTTGATCACGTCTTCGGCGATCTTGCCCGAGATGGGGGCGTAGTGATCAAAGGTGACGCTGAAGGAGCCCGTGCCGCTGGTGATGGAGCGCAGGTCAATTGAGTAGCGCAAAAGCTCGGACTGGGGAACCTGGGCCTTTATTTCGCTGATGCCGCCTACCTCGTCCTGGCCCTGGATCTTGCCCCGTTTGCCCGAAAGATCGCTCATCACATCGCCCAGGTATTTTTCTTCCACAAAAACTTCCAGGTTCATGATGGGTTCCAGCAGGGTGGGAGCGGCCTGGCGCATGGCTTCGCGGAAGGCGTTCCGGGAGGCAAGTTTGAACGAAAGTTCCGAGCTGTCCACCGGGTGGTACTTGCCGTCCACGATTTTTACTTCCACGTCTACCACGGGATAGTTCGCCATGGTGCCCCGGGCCATACCTTCGGCGACACCCTTTTCGACACCGGGGATGTAGTTTTTGGGAACCGCTCCGCCGAAGATGGCGTTGATAAATTCGTATCCCGCACCGCGGCCCCGGGGGGCAATGTCCAGAACCACCTTTCCGTACTGGCCATGGCCGCCGGTTTGCTTTTTGTGGGTGTACTCGGCGGAAGATTTTTTGGTGATAGTTTCCCGGTAGGCCACCCGGGGAATGTGGGTTTCCACCTCGATCTTTTGATTGGTCTTGATCTTGTCCAGGATGATGTTCACATGGAGTTCGCCCATGCCGGAGATCACCGTTTCTTTTGTTTCGGTATTGAAGGCGTAACGGAAAGTCTTGTCTTCTTCGGCGGCCCTGAGGAGGAATTCCCCCAGCTTGTCGTCGTCTTTTTTCGCCGCAGCATTCACCGCCACCGAGTGGGTCGGCTCGGGGAGCCGCAGATGGACAAAGTTGATGCCCGTATCGCCTGAGCTGATGGTGTCGTTGGTTTTCAGGGTTGGCGATTTGGAGATGATCCCCACGTCGCCGGCGTAAAGCTCACGGACTTCTTCCAGCTTTTTGCCCTGACAGGTGTAGATTTTTCCTATCCGCTCTTTTTTATTTTCCGTCACGTTGAAGGCCTCGGAATCGGCGGCCAGTTTTCCGGTGATCACCTTTATCCACGAAAGCTTTCCGGAAAATTGATCGTAGGATGTTTTTATCACCAGGGCGGAGAGGGGTTTTTCCGGATCTATGGGGATGTCCTTCTGGGCGCCACCGGCATCAAAGCCCTTGTCTTTGGCACTGAGGGGATTCGGGGCAATATCGGAAATAAATTCCAAAAGGGGGATAAGGCCGGAATTTTTCAGGGGCGCCCCGGCAAAGACGGGGACAAATTTATGTTCCGCCATGGCTTCGATAAGGCCCGTGTGCATTTCTTCCGGCGAGAGGGAACCCTTGTTGATATAATGTTCCATCAGGGTATCGTCCCCCTCGGCGGCGGCCTCGATAAGCCGTTCCCGGGCGGCGGCGGCGGCATCCTTAAACTCATCCGGAATAGGGCCTTCCTTTTCGGGCAGCCCTGCGCTGCCATCGTCCCCCTGGATAAAATAGGCCTTTTC
>BNUV01000165.1 GCA_025997615.1 Spirochaetia bacterium | reverse complement strand
TCCTGCCCATAGCCCTGGGGATTGATACACCAGAGGAAGGTTTCCTTTTCGTTGGCCCAGAGCCGGGGGATAAGGCCGGTGTTGTAATCGGCGCGGATCAGGGGCGTCTGACCGGCAAAGGGGAGGAGGGAGGCAAAGAGACGGAGGTATTCGGTTTTGCCGGGGTTAAAAGTCAGAATTGAATGCCAGGTCCCTTCCCGGGAAGTTTTGTAACCGTATCCGGCCATAGTGCCGATGATGCGGACCTTGCCCTTGCCAAACCGGTTCTCCACCCCGGCTACCCGGCCATCGTCGTACCAGGCTATCGCCTTGCCGGTAGTTGGCCGGTAACTTTGGCGGAAAACGCCGCCGCCGCTTCGGCCATAAAGGGTGGAGAATTCCAGGTTCTGCCACATATCCGGCCCAAAGGAAACCTGGTCCTGCGCCGCCCCGATGAGTTTGTCCAGCCCCCGGGAAGGTTGATTTTCAAAGGCGTGCCCCTCGGCGCTGAAATAACCAAAACAGCCCTCGACAGCCAGGATCCCACCCTTTTCCACCCATGCGGTAAGTTTTGCGATGGTTTCATCCCCCAAGGCAACGGGGAAAGGCAGGTAAAGGATCTTGTAATCATCAATATGGGTAAGCTGGATGGGATCGGCCTGGATGCCGGATTCCAGAAAAGCCTCGTAGGCCCCCTGGTAAGACAAAGAATAGTAATCGGTACTGTTATAGAAGGAATAGCAAAATATCTCCGCCTCGCTTAGGAGGAGGAGTCCCACCTGCCCGCGGACCGGCTGGGCCTTCCAGAGGGGGAGGAGTTTCTTATCATTGGCCCAGAGGGCAAGCCGCTTAACTTCTTCGGACCGTTCGCTGCGGGAACCATCCAGGTTGTACCAGCCGTAACCATCAAAAAGGGGGCCGTCCTGCAAAGCCCGCCAGCGGGGATTGATGAAACCCCGGGATCCCGCAGCCAGGGACATCATACAGTCCAGGCGGATATTGCCGGGGTCCGCCATTTCTTCCTTTTCAAGGATCGGCCTGGTATGGCCGCCCCGGTCCTGCCAGTCGGCATTACCGATTGCCTCGGCCCGCCAGAATTCTTTACCGGCGGCGGCGATGCGGATCATATCGGCCCCCAGCATGGAGTGGCTGCGATTGCCGTACCAGAAGGTATAACCGTAGATGTCGCAGAATTCGACAGGCCGGTAATCATCCCCGCAGGCGGGAAGATCGCAGAAGGTTTTAGCGTTGCCGTGGGCCACGATAAAGTTCTTTTTATCCGCCTCCCGAATGGCGTCCCGGCGCATCTTCATCCATTCCTGAGCCTTGTCGTTCCGGAAACGGATCATGTCGATGGTATCCGGGAAGGGCTGTATCTGCCGGGGCATCTCGATTTCTTCCCAGGCGGTAAGGCTGTAACGCCGCCAGGCCTTCCGCAGATTATCCAGTTTATCATCGTACTTTTCCCGGAGCCATTCCCGAAAAGCCTCCTGGGTGGCGGGGCAGTAGCACATATCTTTGGCATTGTAGAGGGAGCACTCGTTCCAGATGTCGTAACCGTAGAGCCCCGGATTATCCCGGTAATGTTTTCCCAGCTCAAAAAGGAATCGTTTCGCCTCGGTAAGAATTTCCGGGTTATCCAGGCACATCCGGGCAAGGCCTGTCCCGTTGGAACCCCCCATGGCGCTGGCATGGTTGTTCCCGTTGGCCAATTCCCGCCGGGCATGGGGATACTTGTGGTAGAGCCAGTCCGGGGCTTCGTAAATATGCTCGGCGATAATGGTCTTGATGCCATATTTGGCCGCCAGGGCCAGATGCTTGTCGAAAGGTTCCCAATCGAAGGTATCGGGAGCCACATGAACGCTGGCCCAGGTAAACCAGTGACGGAACATGGTGTGCCCATCCTCCCGGGCCGCCCGGTAGTCCCGCTCC
This sequence comes from Spirochaetia bacterium, assembly GCA_025997615.1. GTDB lineage: Bacteria > Spirochaetota > Spirochaetia > Treponematales > Breznakiellaceae > BNUV01. The sequence continues at coordinate 592 of BNUV01000165.1, read as the reverse complement.
CAGTCCTCTGCCGGCGGATTGGACCGGCGATAATACACCGCGCCGATCTCCACCGGGGAGCCGGCCTCTTTTTCATATTTTGTGAGGAAAGGATGATCCACCACCAGAGAAGAATCTTTCAATGTTGAATTGCCGTTCATTATCACCCCTGTTTCAACTGCAGTATTGATCGGGGAGGAATTACAAATTCCCCGACAGCATTTTTTATCTCAAAACCATCCCGCTCAATGAATTTTGATCCATGGAAAACAGGCCCGCTGCCGTCAAGCAGGATAGCGCTGCTGATACTGCCAAGCCCATTACCCGGGGATACTGATATAGCGCGCTCATAGGAACGGTTAATTAGCGTCAGAGTCAACCGGCGTTTCTCTATGTCGGTAGTACAGAGGCAATGGAGATCTCCATCGCCGGAACCAAGATCCGCCAGAAAACCGCCCGAGTGGTTTTTCATCAATTTAAAGACCTGCCCATTGGCGGTAAGTTCAGTTCCCAGGGGGTAAACCATGATCGCCCCTTCATTAACCGGCTGAAAATACATACACACCGGCATATTAAGGCTCTTGTATTCTTTGCAGAACATTTCCAGCATCAG
>BNUV01000164.1 GCA_025997615.1 Spirochaetia bacterium | reverse complement strand
TCTTCCGGTGATTTTTACCCTGGACCGTTCCGGTTTTGTCAGCGACGACGGGGAAACCCATCAGGGGCTTTTTGACATGAGCCTCTTCCGGGCAGCGCCAAACATGAACATCCTCGCTCCGGCGGGGGCGGGGGAGCTTTTCGCCATGCTGGAGTGGGCCCTTTCCGCCGGCGGCCCGGTGATGATCCGCTACCCCAAGGCGGCTTGCCCCCCGGAGGATCCTGCCTTTGCAGGGCCGCTGGCGGCGCCATTGGAAAAAGGCCGGGGGGTGTTTGTCCGGCGGGGTGCCACCGGCGGTGCAGATAGCGGCGTAAAAATCTGCATAGCCTTTACCGGGAGCCTTTACCCCCAGGTCCTCGATGCGGCGGACCGGCTTGAGGATGCAGGACTATCAACCGACCTTTACAATCTGCGTTTTATTAAACCTGTTGATGAAGATTATCTGGCGGATTTGATGAAGGGCTATGAGCTCATGGTTTTTGCCGAGGAGGGGATCCGCTGCGGGGGCTTTGGGGAATACGCCGCCGGATTAGCATTAAGGCGGAACTGCGGGGTGCGGTTCCTCAGTCTGGCGGTGGAGGACAACTTTATCAGCCTGGGTAAACGGGAAGAACTGCTCCGGGACAACGGCCTGGACGGGCCGGGGATCGCCCGGGCGGTGACGGCCTATCTCAAATGAAAATGACGGTTTCGGGAGCCCGCGGGGGGCTGATGCCGCTGCCAAATGGCCGGAGCCTGGATTTTTCAGGACCAGCTCTGGTGATGGCCATCGTTAATTGTAATGGCGACTCTTTTTACCCGGTCAGCCGGGCTTTGGCGGCGGAGGCGGTGGAAAAAGCCCTCACTGCGGCGGAGGCGGGGGCGGCGATAATCGACTTTGGCGGGGAATCGACACGGCCCGGCGCTTCGTATATCGATACGGATGAAGAAATGCGGCGGATCATCCCGGTGATAAAGGCGTTCCGGGAAAAGTCCGATCGGCTGAACAGTCGCACGGCCGTTTCGGTGGATACCCGGAAGGCGGCGGTGGCAAAGGCGGCGCTGGAGGCGGGGGCGGACATCATCAACGATATTTCCGCTCTGGAGGATGATCCGGACATGGGGCCTCTCTGCGCAGAGGCCGGGGCCGCGGTGATCCTGATGCACAAAAAGGGCAGGGCGGAAGAAAAGTGGAAATCGCCCGGTTATGTTGATGTGACGGCGGAAGTGGGGCGATACCTCGCGGCGGCGGCTCTCCGGGCTTTGGGAGCGGGAATAGGGCGGAACCGTATCATCATCGATCCGGGGATTGGGTTTGGGAAAACCACGGGGGAAAACCTGGAAATTTTGGCCGCTCTGCCTGAGCTTGCGGAAATCGCCGGGAAAGACTATCCTCTATTGATAGGTTTATCACGAAAAACCTTCATCGGGGAATTGACGGGCCGGGATTCGGTGCCCCGCGATCCTATCGAAAGGCTTCCGGGAACACTGGGGGCCAATGCGGCGGCCCTTTTGGGGGGAGCGGATATTATCCGGGTCCACGATCCGGCGGAACATCTGGATTTGGTGAAGGTTCTGTACGAGATAAAGCGGAGAGCGTAAATGGATTGGCTGCACCGGTTCCTTATGATTTATAATCTCATCCGTCCGGTTCTGGAAGTGGCGATCCTGGCGTTTTTGCTCTACCGGGCCTACGATCTTTTGGTCCGGACCCAGGCCGCCCAGATGATAAAAGGCGTCGGCTTTTTGGCCCTGGTTTACGGCCTGTCGGTTTTGCTGAAATTAAGCACGGTCCAGTGGATCCTCAACCTTTTGGCGCCGGGGCTTTTTATCGCCGTGGCCATCGTGTTTCAGCCGGAACTGCGGAAGCTTTTCCTTCGGTTGGGTCAGGGGGATTTTTTCCGCCCCGACTCCCGGCCCCGGCTGGGCCACATTGAATCGTCGGTAACCGCCGCGGAACTTCTTTCCCAGGAGCGGCGGGGGATGCTTATCGTGTTTCCCCGAAAGGTAAATCTCAAACATATCTGCGATACCGGCACCCGGCTCAACGCGGAAATTTCTTCCAGCCTTATCGTGGCGATTTTTCAGTTTGACGGCCCCCTCCACGACGGCGCCATGGTGATCCAGAACGGAAAGATCGCCGCCGCGGGATGTTTCCTTCCCCTTTCGGAACAGCAGGATATCAAAAAAAGTTTCGGCACCCGCCACCGGGCGTCGCTGGGAATGTCCGAACAATCCGATGCGGTGATCCTGGTGGTATCGGAAGAAACCGGCGCCTTGTCCATCGCTTTTGATGGGCAGCTTTACTACGATCTTTCCCCCATCGAAATTACCCGGAAACTCCGGGAGCTTTTGGGCCACGGCGGCCGGAAGGAAACCCATGAAGGTTTAAATTTCGGTTCTACCGGGGCTTTGGATGATGAAAAGGATGTCCTCATTGAATAGCCGCAAATTGATCGCCGAAGCGGTAAAAAACTGGCCCGCCAAGGTTATATCAGTGGCATTGGCCCTGATTTTGGTGATTTTTTACCAGATGAGCACCCTGGAAGAACGTTTTTT
>BNUV01000163.1 GCA_025997615.1 Spirochaetia bacterium | reverse complement strand
GGTGGCGGTCAGGTTCAGGTCGGCGGCGGTAATCGACCGCCCAGCGGCCACGGTAACGTTGGTTGCCACGGCCTTTTCTGTTGAATCTTTGGAGGATGCGTAGATCGTGTAGGTCCCCGCCGCCACGGCGGAGATCTCGTAGGAGCCGTCATCTTTGGTGATCGTGGCTGCTGCCACGGAGCGGCTGGCCGGGGCCGCGCCACGGGCTGCCGAAAGCACGGCGACCGAGCGCAGGCCGTCGGTCTGCTCCAGAATGATGGTGATGCCGGCGTGGCTGGTACCGTTCTGGTACAGGGCCTTGCCGTTAATCGCGCCGGTTGTCGGCAAATTCGTGGGCTGTGGGCATCCGGTAAGGGTGAGAACCAGGGTGATCAAAATCCATAGTATGGTCTTTTTCATACTTTACTCCTTAAATTATATATTGCTTATTAGATGCTTATAATAAAATATTATAAACTACTATTAAGCAATAAGTCAAGTGGATTATAATCATTATGATTGTCTAATGGGCAAGAAAGACAAAAGCTTAAGAGAATTATTAGCACAAAACATCAAGGCGAATCGCCAAAAATTAAAGTTATCCCAGGAAAAATTTGCCGAAAAGGCCAATATTTCAACCCAATATCTCGCCATGATTGAGGTATGCCGCAAGTTCCCAAGCCCCGAAACATTGGAACGCATCGCCGCCGCATTTAAAATAGAAGCAGCCGAACTTTTCTCCCAACCTCCTTCCCCTGCCGGTGAATTGAAAAAACTTAGTGAAAATGTCCTGGCCGACATCAACACTGAGGTCTGCAATGCCGTCAGGGAAGCCGCCCAACAAGCCGTCCAAAAGGTCGTTTCGCTTTACACAAACGATCTGGAAGCATGAATGGCCTGCACCGAAGCCGCCAGGGCAAAAAGGGCCACGGTGGAAAGGTTAAGAAAAATCCGACGCTTTCCATTCGCCGATATTACGTTTCTCCGCATCAAACACAACACCAACCTTGAATAGCTTCTTGTCGCTGCCTGTCCATGGGAGTAAATAATCTTTTGTGTCAATCTGCGCCAACGCTTCTTCCGCGGTGCCGTTCAGCTTAAACTCAAAACAGTACACAAAACTTTTTGTTTCTACCAGCGTATCTATGCGGCCCTGGGCTATACGCACCTCCGAGCGGCAGTTCATTCCCAGCATCGTGAATACCAGATGAACAGCAGTCTGGTAATAGTTTTCACTTTCCCTGATTATGTCGTAGGGAATTGATGATAGAAATATCTTTATCGTGTTTATCACCGTGTCAATATCACCCTTAACCAAGGCCCTGGGAAGCTGCGTATATAAAGCGTTGGATTTATCATCCGACGCCTGTAAATAATCTTCTATAAGCGACCTTGCAAAGGCCGAGCGTACTTCTTCATTCGGATAATCAAGTTCGTACTCGTCAAACTCTTCATCATAATCAACTACGGTTAAATATCCGCTCTGATACAACAGCGGCACCGCATTCATGCTTGCAGCGTCATACTTGCCGAATTCGTACCCGCCGACACGCAGATTATTCAAATCAAGGATATTGATTTTTTGAGCGGCAATCAGTTTGACAAGGAAGGTAGGCGTTCCGGTATTATACCAATAAGTGATAAACTTGCCGCGCTTATCAAAATGCTGTAACAAACCAAAAGGATTATATACCGTAAGCGGCCTTTCTGAAAACCGGTAACCATTGTAAAACGTACGCAGCCGTTCAAGATAGACCTCTTTATTTTCACCAGTATCCTGTAAAACCGATTCTATTTCGGGAACAAATTCGTGTTCCAGTTCCTCCTGCGTTATGCCGCATAAATCAGCGTAGCGCGGGTCTAAAGTCAAATCATCAAGATGATTCAAATCGGAAAATATACTTACATGGGCAAATTTTGTAACACCGGTAATAAACACAAAACGCAAATAGGCATCGCAGGATTTTAGCACGCCATAAAAGCCTTTAAGCATATCCCTGATTTTGTTATGTATATCCGGCATATCAATAGTACTGAGCAAGGGTTTGTCGTATTCGTCAATAATGATTACAACTTCTTCCTGGTAATATTCACGCAGATCCTGAATAAGGTTGGAAAATTGCTCAGGCGCAAATTGCCCCCGCAATGTCAAATTATTTGTTCTTGCAATGTTACTCAGTGTATTATACAAAACCGATCGAAGGGCCTCTGGGCCTTCTGTATACAACCCCGCATTTAAGTCAATGCGGATTACCGGTCATTGTTTCCACGGTTTCATCCAGATCGGTGAAAGAAGATCCCCAGAGCGCAGCCAGGGCCCGGCCGGCGCTGGTCTTCCCCGAATGTTTGGGGCCGGTAAAAAGGACGATGCTATGGCGGTCCAACATAGCTCTAGTTTAGCTTACCTTGTCCGTATTATACCATAAGTATGGACGGACTTTGGGTGCTCCTGCTGCTGATTTTTACCGCCGCGCTGCCGGGGCCTTCCTGATGGCTCCTGCGTCCTGGCCGATGCGGGCTCCACAGTCGCCGTGGAGGCGGGCAGCGGTAAAGCTCCGGACCAGGGTGATGCCTATATTTGCCGTGCCGTAATACCGGTTCTCCACCAGGGCTAACCCCAGCCCC
>BNUV01000162.1 GCA_025997615.1 Spirochaetia bacterium | reverse complement strand
ATTTATGTCTACATAATTATCCAAAAAGCAGAAATTTATTTTTGGATTGGCAATTGCCAAATCTTTAAGTCCATTGTCAAGACTAATACCGCTTACTATTAGATCACAATTTTGATTAATAAGGTTCATTATGCTTGATAAATAGGATGCCGTATCCGATTCAACAAGTATTATATCTGATCCAGTGTCTTTTCCATAACGCAGTAAACCATCATAGGCATTTTTATCGTGCAAATTTATTGATATCTCCCCTCTGGAAATATAGCCAATTTTTATTTTGTTATATACGGTTTCATCATTACCATTAGGACAACTGACTAATAAGCCGGTTAGTAAAATTACAGTAAAAATCCTAATACAGTATTTTCTTTTCATTACTATTCTCCTTTTATTTTATTATACATATTTACAATAAAAATGTCAAGAGTTTTTGAAAAATATTCAAAAAGCAATTGCGCATAACGTGAAAGCTATACGACGTTTGGGGCAGGTAATAGGGCAATGCGAAGCATTGACCCCTGCCCCAAATGTGCCGGAACAAAAATGCACAAAGGCCGCAGGCCGACTGCGTTTTTGTGGAGGCCGAGCCGCCTACTGGCGGCGATGCATATAGCGTGTGTTATGTGCAGTTTTGCCTGCTTTTATTTCATATATTCATCTATATATTTTCTTGGTTTTACTATTTTTGGTTTTTTTATCATTATTTCATCAAAATCTTTATCCCCAGTTACCAGTAGATCAACGTTTGATTCTATCGCATTTGCCAATACCGGTAAATCGTCAATATCCCTTATATTTGGATATTTTTCATTATCTATTTCGTTTAAGATAAATAATTTATAAGGTATTTTCTCCATGAATTTATCCATTTCATCAATTCTATGTGGAAATTTTTTAGTAAAAACTTTTTTTGTTTCATCAATAGTATATTGACTTAACATTAATAGATGATTAGAAACTATATGCCTAAGCACTTTTGTTACGGTCGATTGGGGAAATAGTATTGCCGAAATTAAAATATTGGCATCTACCATTATTTGCATATTAGTTATTTCTTTCTTTTCTGAGGGATTTTATATATTGTACAACATCTTCAGGATCATTAAATCCAGCTTTTTCTGCTTCACCTTTCATGCTATTCTGAAAATTCTCCAATGCTTTTAATGCTATTGAAGCAGAATTTTGGAAAAAATATTTTCCATTTTCCTCAAAAATCAATATTTTATCCCCTTTTTTAAGATCCATTCTTACCCTTATATCACGAGGGATCGTTATTTGACCTTTTGAAGTAACTTTTGCAATTTCCACATTAAGGCTCCTTACAATCCTTACAATATATTATAAACCGTTTTTTGTCAAGTACCTTTTATGTATGATTTTTCATACACATTTCAATAAATTTTAGGAAAAATTGCACATAACGTGAAAGCTATACGACGTTTTTGCGGTTGCGATAAAGGAAACCGTAGGTTTCCAGCAACCGCAAAAATGTGCCGGAGAAAAAACGCACAAAGGCCCTAGGCCGACTGCGTTTTTTCGTAGGCCAAGCCGCTACTGCGGCGCAGCGTATAGCGTATGTTAGACGCAGTACGCCGTTTTTTTGCTATATCGTTAATACAGTTTTTAATGAAGCATTCACTGTTTCATTTTCTGTATTTTCAAATATTATTTTATTTGTATATTCTGATTTCAACCCACTAATAAATTCATCAAGCCAGGATGGAGTCATTACTTTTATATCTTTAAAATCTAAAGTTATTTCCTCTACTGGTTTAATGTTTTTAAAAACATATGAACGTGCCATTAAGAAAGCCTCTTTTCCTGCAGGACGAGAAAGAAGAATATCACCAAAATTACTTATCTTTACTTGCATTTTATTTTTCTCCTTCAAATTTAATAATTACCAAACAACCGGTAAAATTATTTTCTTTTGTATAAAATTCTATACCAGACTTATTAATTGAACAGCAACCTGTACCTGATTGAAAAAATAATTGCCAATTATTCTGTATTATTATATCTGATACAAATTTTAAGCCATTCCCCCTTTGTTCCGGCATCCTTCCAGAAATTCTTTTTGTGAATGCTATTTCCACCGCTTCAATATCTGTTTTAATTTCTGGTACAACAGTCAACAAGGATTGTCTGACACCTCTTCCAAAATCAGCAAGTACCGTATGTTTTTGATCATATGATAAATTGCAATATACACCCCATGGACGTTTTTCAGAATAAATAAAATTATGATCAAATGTATTGTTGCCTATTTCACTAATAATTGCCGATTCCAAATATTTCTTACTTTCGATAATGTAACTTTGCATTCTTGCCGAGAATATATCACGGGTCATTGAAAAATATTCATTATTTCGGTCAAAAATGCTCGAAATATTCATAGTAATATCGTTTATAATGTCTTCATCTATCATTTTAACCCCCTTTTTACCAGTATATGGGATTTTTTTCTTTTTATCAAGTGGGTTTTATCCAAAATATTTCTATTTACAGCATAGGCGTATTGCGTCTAACTCTGGTTATGTGCCGTTATACCCCATTAACAACGCGCCCCCGCCAATCGAAACCGCTTGTGCGGCATCTAAAGAAGCGGGGGCGTTGCTTGTAA
>BNUV01000161.1 GCA_025997615.1 Spirochaetia bacterium | reverse complement strand
CCGCAGAAAAACGGCAAAATCAGCGGCCAGTATGAATCGACCAGACCCAGGCCCCTGGTCCACATAATATAAAGCGGAATCAGGGTTACCATGGTGGGCAGCAGCATGGAGCCCACGCACAGTGAAAAGAGCAATTTTTTCCCGGGAAATCTGAGCCGGGCAAAGGTATAACCGCAGAGGGTGGCCGTAAACGTACCCGCCAGTACGGAAGGGGCAATAACTATCATCGTGTTGGAAAAGTAGCGCCAGAAGGGAAAGCTTTTATAGGCTGCGGCGTAATTTGAGAAAAGCCAGTCACGGGGCAGGAGCTTTGGCGGCCATGCGTACAACTCGGCGTTGTTCATCAGGCTGGAGCGGAAAATCCACCAGACGGGAAAAATGACGGCAAGGGCAACACCAATTAAAACAACAAATGATACGGTGTCCAGTATGTTGCTGCGTCTGTTCATTATTCCTTTCCCCCTTCATAAAAAACCCACTCTTTTGATGTCGCGAAAAGAATACTGGTAAAAATAGCAACTATGATAAAAAATATAAACGATATGGCGCTTGCGTAGCCAAGCTGGCTTGACTTAAACGCATAACGGTACATCAGATAGGTGATAAACATGGATGAATTGCCGGGACCGCCGCTGGTCAGCGCCAGGGCAGGAGTCACCACCTGCAGGTTGGTAACGAGGGCCATTAATAAATTGTAAAAAATAATCGGCGTCATGGCCGGGATAGTTACATGGCGGAAACGCTGCCATGCGTTGGCGCCGTCTATTTCCGCCGCTTCGTAATAGACCCGGGGCACGTTTTGCAGTCCCGCCAGAAATATGACGATCAGATTCCCGGACAGCCACACCGCGATCAGCGCCAGAGACGGAACAACCAGATGGGTATCAGCGATAAAATTAACCTTGTGAATGCCGATCTGGTTTAACACATAATTAAAAAGGCCAAAGTTGCTTTCATAGAGCCAGGACCATCCTATATAAACCGCCACCGCGGGCAGAATATACGGAAGATAAAAAATAGCGCGGAAAAACCCTCTGGCGGGGATCTTGCGGTTTAAAAGTATCGCCACCGCCAGAGAGTAAACCATGCTGCCGATTACGGCGACTACGGAAAAATAGATTGTTACCCGCAAAGAATCGATAAAATAGGGATCGCTGGTAAAAAGGCGGATGTAGTTGCTGATTCCGGTGAATGACGGCGCAAGGGCTCCCCGCCAGTTGAAAAAACTCAGGACAAACACCGCAAGGAGCGGCCCATAGGTAAGTACCGATAGGCCGACCAATGCCGGTGTCAGATAGAGGTATGCGGTGCGGGTCTCCTGAGCCGCGATTTGTGATGCAGTCTGTGTCCGCTTTGCGCTTCCCGCCATCTTCGTCTCTCCTTCAGTTTTCCTAGTTGCCCTGCCATGCGTTCTTTAACGCATTAAGATTCGCACTAATAACATCCCTCGCGGTTTTGGTACCGGTCCAGACTTCGCCCAGGGCGGAGCTGAGGAGGTTGTTAAAATCAACGGTATTATTCACATAATACCAGGAAGTGGATTTTGAATTCTTCATGGCATAGTCTACCACCGCCGTCTTGTAGTCCGCATAGGGCGGGAAGTTGGGGTTGATACCCATCGCCGGGTAAAGGCTTCGTCGGTGTACCATTTTTCGAGAGTCGGCATCCAGATGCCTGTTTCAATAAGGCCCCAGTTGTTCTCTTCTTTTGAATACCACTTAAGCCATTCCATTGCCTCCTGGGGGTGCTTGGACTGGGCAAACACCACATTGGGGCCGCCGGTACAAATGGTAACTTTCTGTTTCATGTAGGGGAGAACCGCGATGCCGTAGTTAAGCCCTTCCTTGTCCCGGGCCTGGGCCAGACAGGTGCCCACATTCCAGGTGCCGCCAGTTGCCATGGCAACGGTTCCCGCGATGATGGAGCGCTGAATGCCGTCATCGGTAAGGCCGGTGGACAGGGGAGCCACCCGATCCTTGAGGTACAGATCGGCCACTTTCTGGATGGCCTCCACTGACGCCGCCTGATCGATGGTTACCTGGGTGCCGTTGGCGTTGTAAAAGCCGCCGCCGTTGCTGAGAGCCCATACTTCAAGCTGCCAGGTAAGGTTTTCCACCATGGCGCCGTACTGCCTGATGGCGTTGGGGTTAAAATCCGCATCGTTCGGGGTTCTGCCGTTCGAGTCAAGGGTGAGTTTTTTGGCGGCCGCCACAAATTCATCCCAGGTCCAGGCATTATCCGCAGTGGCGGGCGGGTATGCCACACCGGCTTTATCGAACATATCCTTATTATAGTAGAGTACCAGGACTTCGTTCGCGGCGGAGTAAGCCACGGTTTTGCCGTTCGGGCCCTTAAAGGCGATGCTTTCCAGGGGCTTGCTCTCCCCCGCGCCGTACATTCCGGAAATATCCGCCAGATAGCCGTTGGTGGCAAACTGCAAAACCCCGGCCTCACTCATGATACCTGCGTCGGGAAGCTGCCTGGCAGTGGCCATGGTGTTGAGCTTCTCTATGTAGGTATCGTGGGGAATATTCATGACCTTGACTTCGATTTTGCCCCAACGCCATCAGGCAGTACGGCGCCATGGTGGAAAACCTTACCTGGCAGCTTGAAGTATGGGCTCTCAGCAACGGCGGCGGCTTTTACAACGCC
>BNUV01000160.1 GCA_025997615.1 Spirochaetia bacterium | reverse complement strand
ATTAAGAAAAAAAAAAAAAAAAAAAAAAAAGAAAAAAAAAAAAAATAAAAAAAAAAAAAAAAAAAAAAAAAAAAAAGAAAATAAAAAAAAAAAAAAAAAAAAAGAGGTGTATAGTGAAAAAAGGTAAGAACAGAAAGGGAGGGGGGGGAGTAGGCGAAAGGGTTAAGTGGTTTGGACGGAGTGGGGAGCAGGGGTAAAAAAGAAACACACTCGCCATCCGTCGAGCCGCCTGCTGGCGGCGCAGTATATACAGTCCTGTTATGTACAGTAGCCCATTTTTTTTATTTGTTCCATTTTTATTTCTTCTAATTTATTTACCGTATGTTTATATAATACATAATAGTATTTCTCCTTCATTGTTTCATCGATATTATTTATAACATCTTTCAACAAACCACTCAATGAGCTTGGCATAAAAATAGTTACGTGGTATTGTAATGACAAAAGGAGAAAAAAATGAAACATTTTGGAACAAGGACGCTGGAAACAGAACGTCTTATTTTAAGGAAATTTTCATTAAACGATGCCGAACATATGTACAAAAATTGGGCAAATGATAATGACGTAACAAAATTTTTAACATGGAAAACGCATGAAAATGTCAATGTTTCAAAAAGTGTTCTGGAAGAATGGACTTCAAAATATTACAATGAAGACTTTTATAATTGGGCCATTGTATTAAAAAGCATTAATGAACCAGTTGGCAGTATTGGTGTTGTAAAGCAAAACGATGAAATAAAAATGGTACATATTGGTTATTGCACAGGGAAAAAATGGTGGAATAAAGGGATAACATCGGAAGCATTAGCGGTTCTTATAAAATATTTTTTTGAAGAAATAGGCATAAACAGAATAGAATCCAGACATGATCCAAACAATCCAAATTCGGGAAAAGTAATGAAAAAATGCGGGCTAAAATATGAAGGGACAATGAGGCAGGCGGATAAAAATAATCAGGGAATTTGTGATTATAGTGAATATGGAATACTTGCGGAAGAATATTTTAACAAAAATTATTGAAATGAAAATCGGTTCAATCGTTACCAACTGTTATGAATTTGCGAAGATGGTCGCCTTCTGGAAAGAAGCCCTGCATTACGAAGTGCGGGGGGAAATTTCCGCCGACTGGGCGGTACTGACCGATCCCCAAAAACAGGGGCCGAATATGTCCTTCCAGAAAAGGGACAAAAAGCGGGACCGCCGAAGCTGGATACATCTGGATCTTTATGCAGAGGGTAAAAAAGAACAGGCAGCCGAAGTTGAACGCCTCTGCAAAATCGGCGCAAAGAAGTACCCCTGGCGTTATCCCGAAGGGGCCGACTATGTCGTTCTGGAAGACCCCGACGGCAATTTATTTTGCGTTGTACAAAAATAACACAACATCTAAAATAAAGGGAGATAGAAAATGTATTTATCTGTAAATAAAGTTCAACCTTTGCACGGTGAAGTGGAAAAGTGGAAAGACGTGATCCCCAAAGATCATCACCGCAAAACAGAGCTCCATCCCCGTTTCGTTATACAGGAAACCGCCAAACGCATGGGCGATGAAGCAATCGCCGTCACCGATGTGGGCCAGCATCAAATCTGGACCGCCCAATTTTTCCCCTTTAACCGTCCCCGATCTTTTCTCAGCTCCGGAGGCCTGGGAACCATGGGCTTCGGCCTCGGCGCCGCCGCCGGTGCAAAGATCGCCAGCCCCCGCCGTCCCGTGGTCCTCTTCACCGGCGACGGCTGCTTCCGCATGAACTGCGCCGAAATGGCCACCCTCGTGACGTACAAGATCCCCGTCCTCATCATCATCTTCAACAACCGCACCCTGGGCATGGTCCGCCAGTGGCAGAAACTTTTTTACGAAAGCCGCTACTCCGAAACTGATCTTGAAAATCGTCCCCCGGACTTCATCCGCCTTGCCGGGGCATACGGCGTCAGCGCTCATCGCGCCGCGGACGAGCCCGCTTTTTTAGCGGCCCTCGATCAATCCCTGGAAACCATCGCCCGCGGCAGTCCCGCCCTCATCGAAGCCCTTATCGACATAGACGAACGTGTCCTCCCCATGGTCCCCGGCGGCGCCCCCATAGACGAGCAGATACTGGACGTAACGTAGAAGATCCGGGCGCATCCGGGCCTGCACCAGCTCCCACAACGTATAAAATCGGCGATACCGGCCCGGCAGGGGGGATTATTTTCTATATTTTTCAAAGGTGAGTTCCAGTTTATAATCGTGCAAAGGTTGAACTTTATTTACAGATAAATACATTTTCCTTTATCCTTTATCTTAATGGATCAATATTATACGGAAGCTCGCCATTTTGCGCTAATTCCCAATCGGCTAAAAGCTCATCTTTATGTAAAACTATCCATGCGGAAACCAATTTTTCTTTATCACGGGGAAGCTCCCCTTCTATCTTTTCACCAGATTTTATATCAAAAAGAGCTTTTTCATTTTGATAAATGGCATGAATATGGGGTGGATTATGTTCCTTCTTCCCCAAATACATTCTTATTAATATCCCAAAAAACATTGAAATCGTTGGCATAAATAAAGTGTAACCTTTTTTTCAATTTACTGCAAGTACTTTTCAATAATTTCTTTATATGTATGATTTTTTATACACTAAATTCAAGTCCAAATTGCACATAACGTTTGTTAGGCGCAGTTCGACCTTTTTTATATTATCCTGCAATTTATTCCCATTAT
>BNUV01000159.1 GCA_025997615.1 Spirochaetia bacterium | reverse complement strand
CCTGATACCTTTGTGCGAAGGGTGTAGCGTGTATGCTTCCGAATATTTTTAAAAAAGACATTATTAATCAACTCGCGGCGGCAGCCGAAGGCCGGATACTGAACAATCCCCTTGCGCCGTATTTCCGCGCCTTTACCGGCGCCTTTGATCCACGAATGCCCTTTACTGTGTACTTTGAGGTGAAAAATAAACCGGTCCTGTTTGTCTTCGACGCCAAGCCTAATGAAGATCGTTCCAGGCGCGCCATATTTGTTGAGCATTGCGAGCGGATATGCGAAAATATGCTGCGTATTACAAACGTTATCCAGGAACTTACCGATGGCGGGTATCTACGCGTAGATTCGCGGGACTCTGCGGGCCGACCCTCGCTGCCGCCGAATTGTGAAAACTATTGGCGTAAGTACAAACAGTTATACCCGAGTCTTATCGAAGGTTTAGCGTTTGTGTGCTTTTCCCGCTTAACGCCGACACAGAAGCTGTACGATATGCGGCAGAAGTTTTATGTGCATAGTGTATTGTAATAAATGTCATCAAACACCCAGCGCATAGCTCGCAACACCCTCATGCTCTATTTCCGCCAGATACTGATTATGCTGGTGAGTTTGTACACCGTGCGGGTAGTGCTGAATACACTGGGGGCGGAGGATTACGGGATTTACAACGTGGTAGCCGGAGTCGTTACCATGTTTGGTTTTTTAAGCGGGTCGATGGCAAGCGCGAGCCAGCGGTATTTTTCGTTTGAGATTGGGCGGGGGGATTTTGAACAGTTAAAAAAAATATTTAGTTTAAATCTTACTATATTTATGGTAATTGCACTATCAGTTTTAGTGTTATCAGAAACGATTGGTTTGTGGTTTGTTAATAACAAGATGGTAATACCGCCGGAACGCATGGACGCGGCAAGGTGGGTGTACCAGTTTTCGATATTGTCGTTTTTGTTCACGGTTTTGACCACGCCGTATATGGCAGCGATTATTGCACACGAGGATATGAACATCTATGCGTATGTGTCAATTGTAGAAGTAATATTAAAATTAGGAATTGTATTTATATTACGATTTATCCCAACGGACAAGCTGCAATTATATGGATTTTTGTTATGCATAGTTACTATTATCAATACCGCAGTTTATAGGACGATCTGTACAAGGAAATATCAGGAATGTAAGTTCGGATTTTATTGGAATAAAGATTTATTCAGGGAAATTACCGGTTATATCGGCTGGTCTTTATTCGGCAGCTTAACCACCGTTGTCAGAAATCAGGCGGTAACTATTTTACTCAATCAGATTTTTAATCCCGTGGTGATAGCTGCCCGCAGCATTGCTTCTCAAGTAAATTCCGCGGTCTCCAGTTTTTCAAATAGCTTTAGTACCGCATTACAACCACAAATTATAAAAAGCTATTCCGCAGGACAAAAAACGGAAATGATCCGCCTTGTGTCCCGGGGATCAAAAAGTACTTATTTTTTGATGTATCTTTTTGTTTTGCCCCTTGTGATCGAAATGCCCGCAGTCCTTTCGATATGGCTCAAAAGGGCGCCTGATTATGCGGTTATATTTACCCGGCTGGCGTTGATTGATGTACTTGTTAATTCAATCAGCTTTCCATTAATGACTGCGGCACGCGCAACGGGTAAGGTTAAATTATATGAATCCGTGCTTGGCAGTATACAAATAGCCAGTTTTTTTATCGCATGGTTTGTTTTGATACTGGGCGCCCCAGCGTATTCGGTGATGGTTGTAACTATTGGTATAAGTGTTGTCATGTTTATCATTCGGTTAGTAATTACCCGGTATCTTGTTGGTTTTTCTATCAGGCAATTCATATTCGAAGCCATATTTCCCGCTTTTATGGTAACTGTAGTATCAGCGGGTTTGCCGATTTTATTATATATGGTATTAAAAGAAAACATAGTGCGGCTATGTATCATACTGGCGGTAAGTGTTTTTTCTGTATGCGGATGTATGTATACGCTTGGATTGAACAAGGCGGAGCGGAAAAGGATGCATGAAATTATTATGAACAGAATAAAGAGGACGTGATTTTGATATGAGCGTATTAGTTTTAGGAGGAACCGGGGCGATGGGAGCGCATTTGGTGCAGCTTTTGTCGAATAACGGCATCGATACTGTCATGACTTCACGTAAAGCACACCCACCTGAAGGGAAATTCAGATATGTAGAAGGAAATGCTCAGGATATACAATTCCTGCAAGAGGTATTACGGGAACACTGGGACGCTATTGTTGATTTTATGGTTTACACAACCGCAGCCTTCAAAGAGCGGGTCGGCCGCTTATTAAATGCGACATCGCAGTATGTTTTTCTAAGCTCATCCCGGGTTTACGGTAATGAAGAATTACCTGTTTCCGAAACATCGCCCCGGCTGCTTGAATCTTCCCGCGATAACGAGTTTTTGGCAACCGATGAATATTCATTGGCAAAGGCCCGGCAGGAAGATGTGTTGCGTAATTCCGGGCGGAAAAACTGGACGATTATCCGCCCCTATATCACCTATAGCGAAAATCGGTTACAACTTGGAGTTTTTGAAAAGGAAGAATGGCTTTATAGGGCTTTGCATGGGAAAACGATTGTCTTCTCAAGCGATGTTAGTGAAAAAACAACAAGATACCGGGTAATTACTAACCGAATGATAAACATGACAACACTTATACCAATAGTTACAACCATCACCGAATACGCTGGGGCGCCCAGTATCAAAACAAACCATGC
>BNUV01000158.1 GCA_025997615.1 Spirochaetia bacterium | reverse complement strand
ATTATTTCAATGATAAACGAACATTTAGATATAAATTCGTTAACACATAGTATATATGTCCATCATCAAATAAAAAATTGGAAAAAACAAGGGATAGATATGCCCAAATTCGATGAAATCAAGAAACGCTTTAATAATAAGTATTATGATTTATATGCCAATGTAAAAATTAATTATTTTCATGATGATTTTGAGAAAATGAATTATAATGAATTTGGAATATGGAAAAGAGATATTCTTATTAGAAAATTTACCTTTTATAATAAAAAAGAAATAACTAAATTCATTGAAAACTATTTTTATGTCTTTATGCATTTAGAAGATAATCGAACCATGGAATCTTCTCTTGATATAATAATTAATGAAAATTCATCCATTGATTTCTACCTGGGCTGCCAATTAATCATTGCGATAATAGAAAGAAACAACGAAATAAATTTCGTTCCATCTGGTTTATTTATCAATCATTTAAATAATCATGAACAAGCTAAATATTTATGGGAACTTATGCAATTATACAATTTCAAAAATAAATATTTTTGGGAGATAGTCTATTTTTATCATCTTGGGGAACAATTAATAAACACTGAACATGTTTGTAATCTGATTAATGCCATAAATGAATTAACGGGATTTGCTGAATTATCTTTTAAGCATCTTGAAAAATATTGCCGCTTCGGAAATGATTTGTTTACACTATTACTAAAAGTAATTATTAAATTAAATGAAAATGGCAACAAAATAATGATATTTCAAAGTGATTTCTCTAAATTCATAGGATTATTTGGTAACATAGAAACAATAAAAGAATTCTATTTTCAAATGATAGATATTGATTCAAACTACGATTATGGGGAGGAAATATTTAAAGAAATAATCGCTCTGGATATTTCATTTCTTTACGAATACATAGAAAAATATTATTTAGCTAATGACAAATATCATTCTATTACTATAACAAAATTAGGATTTGTCTGGCAGAATAGTAAAACAGATACTGTATTTAATAAAATATTTGATACAATGATTTTGGACGCTCAAAATTATAGTTTTTCGGAAAATCCCATCAAGGATTTCTTTTATTTTGATGAGAAAGACAATTCAAAAATAAGAGCAAAATCATTCTTATTTGAATATAGCAAAAATAATATAAACAGCACTGTCAAAATTAATCTGGTAGTAGATATAATACTACACTCAATGCGTGATTATTTTGAAGAATATTTGCTATTTTTCTTATCTTTAAATTATGATGTTATGTTTTTTTCTGAAATTTATTGGAGGGGACAAAGTACATTTGGCATGGGTGACGTAATTCTTGAAGAAATCGATGCCTCTGATTGGCGGAATATTTTATCAATTGTTGAGAAGTCAGAATTGGGGATAGAACTAATACCTGTAAAAAGATATATTAGTGATCAGATAGAAATGTATACAAGAAGCGCAAATAAAAGGAAACAAGAACTGTTTCTTTATCAATATTAAGGGAAGTCAGGAGATTGCCCCATGCCCACCCCTAAAAAAACCACCGACACCGCCAAACTCAACCAGATAGATGCATACACCTACGAAGAATACGACCGGGCCAACATCCCCCCGGTAGGCATGGCGCAGTACGACATGGTTGCAAGCCCCGAGGGTCAATACGCATACGACCCCCACATAGACCCCTCCCTGCAATGGGCCGGGAAAAAAGAGGGGACATCATTCACCGTTCCCACATCTTCAATCCACATACACGAATCCATAAAGCCCCATAAAATAATCCGTTCCGTTCAAAGTATGGGGGACGATTATCAGGATGAGCAGGGCTGGCTCTTTGAGTCCGACGGCGAGCGGGCAAAACGCCGGAATGATGCCATAGAATTCTACCGGCACAAGGACAAGTGGACAAACCGCCTTATTGCCGGGGACAGCCTGGTCATAATGAATTCCCTGCTGGAAAAAGAAGGTATGGCCGGCCAGGTGCAGATGGTCTACATCGATCCGCCCTACGGCATAAAATACGGCTCCAACTTCCAGCCCTTTGTCAACAAGCGGGATGTAAAAGACAAAAGAGACGAAGACCTGTCATCTGAACCGGAGATGATAAAGGCCTTCCGGGACACCTGGGAATTGGGGATACATTCGTATTTGACGTACTTGCGGGACCGGCTCCTGCTGGCGCATGAATTACTGTCGGATACCGGCAGCGTGTTTGTGCAGATCAGCGATGAGAATGTGCATCTGGTGAGATGTATTTGTGATGAGGTGTTTGGAGATGAAAATTATTTAAATATTATTCCATTTGTTAAAACAAGTGGTGTTACAACAAAATTTCTCCCAAGCAGAGTTGACTTTTTAATTTGGTATGCAAAGAATAAATCATACGATACCAAATGGCCCGGTGTAACATTGCTGAAAGTCCAAATGAACACCGACCTGATGACCGCCGACTTAAAAAAGAAAAGTTCCACAAGCCAAAGTTTCTGGCTTGTCGGTCAGCCCGATATGGATCTCATCAAAATCGAAAAAGGGCCGGACAAGGGCAAATACAAAGTCAAGGTAAAAGGCTTTGATTACTACGATGTAAAAAAAGGCATAGTAGAATCCGGCGGTACGGAAAAAATCGCCATGTGGATGCTCGACACCGATTATGACGGAATGTCAATCGAACCCAAACAGGTATTTTTTCCGATGGAGGGCAAGAACGAAGGCTGGGACAAACTGGCAAAAACTCTTCGGGCGGAAATCGACCAGGACTTAATCGAGAAATACCACGGCGTAGAATCCCTGCCCTTCACAG
>BNUV01000157.1 GCA_025997615.1 Spirochaetia bacterium | reverse complement strand
CACCGCCCCCAGCGTGCGCATCCTCTCGGTGGACGATATTGAGACCTATCTGATTGTTCTATCCGGGCTCCTTGCCCCCTATTCGATGCAGGTAATCCAATGTATGTCGGGAACGGAAGCGGTGGAACTGGTAAAGGGCGCTTCTGCGGGCGAACCATTTGATTTTGTGCTGATGGATCACATGATGCCGGGTATGGATGGAATTGAGGCAACGACGGCGATACGGGGGATGGAAGGAACGTATTATCAAGAACTCCCGATTATTGCCTTAACCGCCAATGCCGTGTCTGGTATGCGGGAGATGTATCTGGCCCAGGGCTTCAACGATTATCTGTCCAAACCCATAGAGATTGCCAAACTGAATGAGCTCATGGAAAGGTGGGTTCCCAAAGAAAAGCGGGAGGAAGCAAATTCCACACCCCCAAGCTACCCACAGGGTAGCAGCTACCCTGTGGGCAGCAGCCACCCGCAAGGCAGCGTTCCACCCTTCACGCTTCCCGGAGTTGACACGGCGAAGGGCATCAGCATGACCGGCGGCACGGTTGAGGGCTATAAAAAGGTGCTGTCCATGTTCCGCAGGGACGCCGAGGAGCGGCTTGTATTGTTACAAGAGCCGCCTGCACTTGAATCGTTGCCGGTATTTACCACCCAGGTTCACGCCCTGAAAAGCGCGCTGGCTGCCATTGGCGCGGCGGAGCTATCGGCTCTGGCGGCGCGGCTTGAGTCCGCCGGCAAGACGGGGGACCTGGCCCTCATCGGCGAAGCGCTGCCCGGTTTTGCGAAGGGTCTTGCGGAACTGGCAGCGGGAATCGGTGATGCTTTAGATGAAAGGGCCGCCTTGCCGGGGGCTCCCCGTGAAGACTCCCCGGAAAAAGCCGGAACCAACGCAGACAATCTTCCTCTGTTACGCGAACTCTCCGATGCCCTGGAAGCCCAAAAAGTCGAAACAATAGATCGTATTTTTGATATACTTGCACAACAAGCCCTGGATTCCAAAACCCGGGAAGTCCTGGACGCTGTTTCCGATCTGGTGCTGATGGCCGAATACGAGGCGGCGGCGGTAAAAGTGAAGGAATTGAGCGGGCCCTTGGCCCGTTTTTAAATAGCCCTGCCCGGAGGCCGAATTGGAGGCCTTGGGGCGTGATTTTTAGGAGATTAGTATGACCAGAAAAGTGTCTTTCGCCACATTGTTCACCGCCGTTTCATTGGCAATTGTTATCTGTATCACCGCCGCCCTGTCGGTGGTGTTTTTCGTCAATTTCAGGAATGTTTCAAACCGGCAGGTTGAAACGTCCACCAGCGAAACCATGGGCCGTATGCAGGAAGGGGTTATCGCCATGCTGAAAGAGCATGAGGGCCTCCTAAAACATAGCGCGGCGGCCGTGACTGGCCTGCTCACTGCAAGCGGAGGCGAAGCGCCCCGGAAACCAATGCAGAATTACTTTATCGAGGCCGCGAAAACCCTGCCCAGTGTGTCCTTTCTCTACTATTCCAATAACATTAAATGGGACCTTCCCGGGGGCGTTTTTATTCTCAATATGGACTGGACACCGGGGGCGGATTATGATCAGACCCAGCGCGGTTGGTTTACGGACGCAAAAAAAGCCGGCGGACAGGTTGCGTACCAGGAACCCTATATCGACGTCGCGGAAAATGTCCTTACCGTAGCCATGTCCATGACCGTGTATGATTCGGACAGAAGGGATATAGGGGCTATAAGTGTGGAGATCACCGCAGATTCCCTGGACACCCTGGTGCACACAGGGCAGAGCGGTTCCCAGCAGACCTTTCTTTTATCCAAAGACGGGCTTTTTATTACCAATCCCGACAAAAGCGCGGTGATGAACAAGGATTTTTTCCAGGAGTACGCCCTTACCCAGTATAAAAGCCAGATATTATCATCGGCCAATTTCTCCGGGGGAAACAGGGAGACCCTTATCTATTCCGCAGTCATCCCTGGGGCAGACTGGGTTCTGGTGTCCCTGCTTCCCCGGAAGGCTGTTTTTGCCGAAGTGAACCGCCTGCTCTTCATATCGGTTATCCTGGCGGCGGCCCTGCTGTTCGTCGCCGCGGTGATACTGGTCCTCTTTACCCGGAGTTTGGTCCGGCCCCTGGAAAGCATCACGAAAACCCTGCGTGAAATCCGGGAAGAATGGGACCTGACCAAACGGATAGATACCCGGCGCACCAGGGGCATCACCGAGTTTGTAGAAATTGCGGAGGTCTTCAACCTGACCTTTGAGAACATGAAAGACCTGATAACCCTTATCAAAAACCAGACAGGTGAACTTTCAAATACCGGCTCGGCCCTGTCGTCGAGCATGACAGAGACCGCCGCGGCGATTCACCAGATTACCGCCAACATCCAGAGCATCAAGACAAGGGTGATGAATCAGTCCGCCGCGGTTATCGAGACCAATGGCACCATGGAACAGATCACGGGAAACATCGACAGCCTCAACGGAAACATTGAAAAACAAACCGAGAATGTGTCCCGCTCTTCTTCCGCCATTGAACAGATGCTGGCCAATATCGAGTCCGTTACCCAAACCCTGGTGAAGAATGCCACTAATGTTCAGTCCCTGGCGGAGGCTTCCGATGTCGGGCATCAGGGCCTGCGGGACGTTGCCGCGGATATTCAGGAAATCGCCAAGGAATCCGAAGGGCTTTTGGAAATCAACGGGGTAATGCAAAATATCGCCAGCCAGACCAACCTGCTTTCCATGAACGCCGCCATTGAAGCGGCCCACGCCGGGGAATCGGGCACAGGCTTCGCGGTGGTGGCCGATGCGATCCGGACGCT
>BNUV01000156.1 GCA_025997615.1 Spirochaetia bacterium | reverse complement strand
GACTTTTACGTTCAACCCAAACAGACCAGAAGCGAAGTACCAGACGAAAACAATTCAAGGCGGCGCTCAATCAAGATTTCCTTCATGACGTTTTATTTGGCAAATGTTAAATGCTTTTGCCCTGTATATTAGATATTCAAAAAAGTAAAAATTCCATAGAATTATTTCCAATAGACGCTGATGGTACTGAAAGATGTTGGCGCTGGAACGCTGAAACATTTATGAAAAAGAAAGATAAATATATTGAGGTTATAATTAAAAATGGAAATATTGATTTATATGTGAAAGAGCGGGAATCAGATAATAAAGGAGAGAGGGCAAAATCAATTTGGCATAAACCAAAATATGCTTCTGTTGGCGGCACGTCTGCCTTAAAATCAATTTTTGAAACCTCTAATAAAATTTTTGATTTTCCCAAATCAGTAGATTTACTGTTAGATGTTATTCGGGTAACTTCAAATCCTAACAGTATTATTCTTGACTTTTTTGCGGGTTCGGGTACTACCGGCCATGCAACCTTAGAATTAAACAAGGTTGGCGGGAAAAGACGTTTCATTTTATGTACCAATAACGAAAACAATATTTGCCGTGATGTTACCTATGAACGTATTAAGCGTGTAATCAAAAAGGAAAAATACGAGGCCAGCCTCAAATACTACAAAATTGATTATATCCCCATCAGCGACAAACTGTATTATGAATACGCCGATGAACTTCTTGAACATATCCGTGAACTGGTAGAACTGGAAAACGGCATAAACTTTCTGGGCAACGATAAAATAGCCATAGTCCTTGCCGATGAGGAATTGGACGATTTTTTTAAGAACATAAAGAAAAACAAGAACTGCCGAAAACTCTATCGGGCACATAATGTTCTTGTTTCCGGCGCGCAGGCGCAGAAATTAAAATCAGAGCGGATCAAAGTAAATGTCATACCCGATTATTACTACGGCGAAATGGAGATATAAACATGGAAATCAGCCTGCTTCCGTTTCAGTTTGACGCAATCAGCCGCTTGCTTGAAGCAATGGAAAGCGATAAGCGAGATATCGTATTGAAAAGCTGTACCGGAAGCGGGAAAACCATTATATTGACCCATTTCATGTATGAATATCTTAGAAGTTACGCTAAGACCGTATTTGCATGGCTAACCCCCGGCAAAGGCGACCTTGAGGAACAAAGCAAAGATAAGATGGACAAGTATGTCCACTGGAGCCAGACTAAATTATTGCCCGATGTAATGACCTCCGGTTTTTCCGAAAATGACGCTTGTTTTATCAACTGGGAAAAGCTGACCAAGAAAGGAAACAACGCCCTCAAGGACAGCGAGCGGACAAATTTTATAGAGTATATCCAAAAAGCCCATAACGAGGGGCTTAATTTCAAAATCATCGTTGACGAAAGCCATCAGAACGACACAATCAAATCCGATGATATTCTTTCCTTTTTCAATGCTGATAAAATAATCCGCACGTCGGCGACTCCCAAAGGCTATAAAGATGCGGAAGTAATAGAAATCGACGAAAGCCTTGTTATAGCCCAGGGCCTTATAAAAAAATGCCTGATTATCAACGAGGATTTTGCGCAGAATATTCACACCAAAGACCAAATAGCATATTTGATTGATAAAGCCCTTACCAAACAGGGTGAAATCTACGCCGAATTGCAATCAACCGGCGTTGATATAAACCCGCTTATTATCGTACAGGTTCCCAACAAGAACGAAGTTTTATTGGACGAAATAGAACGCTATTTTGAAAGTAAAGGTATCACCTACGATAATCAGAAATTGGCGGTATGGCTTGCCAATAAAAAAGAAAACCTGGACGATATTGAAGACAATACCGCTTCCCCCATAGCCCTTATTATCAAACAAGCCGTAGCCACCGGCTGGGACTGCCCAAGAGCCTATATCCTCGTAAAACTCCGGGACAATATGGACGAAACCTTCGAGATACAAACCATAGGCAGAATTCGCCGTATGCCCGAAGCCAAGCATTACGAAAAAGACACTCTCGACAGTTGCTACCTTTACACCCTCGACGATAAGTTTACCGAGGGCGTTAAGCTCTCTCTGAGGAAAGGCGCTCTTGATGCCGCCAAATTGCAGCTAAAACCCGAACATAAGAAATTCACCATTACCAGCGAACAAAAATCAGGCTTAACCAGCCATTCAGACAGCCATCTAGTATTATCCGCAATCAGTAATTATTTTGCCAGCACGTATACTGTTTCTTTTTTCTCTAACAAGACAAGCACGACAAGTGATAAAACCGCCAAAGAAAACAAAAAACTACTTGAAACAAAAGGCTATGTCTTTAGCTCTGATATTCTTGATTTTACCAAATCAGGTGAGCTTGCCACCCTTGATGGCGCCCAAAAGAAAATAGCCGCCATGAATGATATACAATTTCATACCGCCCTTGAAACCCATAAACACGGCAGACAGTTTCACCATCATGTAGCTGAAATCGGCTTAAAGGTAAATCTTGAATACGACCAGATATTAACCATCATCAGAAAACTGTTTGAAAAGAAAAATATCTACAGCAAAAAAATACTTTCCCTTGATTTAAGGGAAGTTTACTCATTTACTTTGAATAACGCTGACCAGCTAAAACGAGACATCAGGGCTTCCATGTCAACGGAGTTGTCATTTATCGCAGAGAAACCGTCTAATATCACAAAGGCAAAATTTACCTTTCCCCAAACACTGCTTTTTACTTTTGACGGAAAAGAGAAAAATCAGGAAACAATGTCAAAAAACGTCTATAAAGACTACCGTTTTTCCGCAGAACCCCGCTCATCATCAGAAAAAGAGTTTGAGAGGTACTGCGAAACATG
>BNUV01000155.1 GCA_025997615.1 Spirochaetia bacterium | reverse complement strand
TACACGCCGATCTTCCGATCTCTGCGGTAATCTGTTAAGGATGTTTAAGGGGCCATGCAAAAGCATGGCCCTTTTTTATAAACGATTTCCAAGGCATTTGCAGACCTCAAACCAGAGGTCCGATCGGTCTGCGTCCTGCAGCGATTGCATTGCCGAGTTATGTGCGGTTTTTTGCTTTATTGTTTATAGCTAAAGATTTTTAATTTACTGAGTTTTTCAATATTATCAAAATCTGTATCATTATGAAATATTTGAAGATCGTTTAAAATAGCATAAGAAGCAATTATACAGTCATATTGTTTTCTGATTGTTATACCTTTTTTTCTCAAATATCTGTATAAATCTATAGCATATTCTGTAACGTGCATTATATCATTATTTAGCATAAAGGCGCTTAATAAAATATTTTTTATTTCTCCAAATGTTTTATCATCTCTAATTCCTTGTAAAACTTCCTGGTAAATTACAGGACATATAAAAATATTATTTTCCTTAAGTATTAATTCTTGCAGAACATCAGCTTTAACAGATTGGTTATTTTTATGAAAAAAATCAATCCAAACGGACGAATCGACCAAAATATTGTCTATCACATCGTCCTCATTTCATCAAGATTACCTTCCCATATATTTTTCCCCCGGTATTTTAAAATATTTTTGAGGTTATTTTTCCGGACATATTCCTTCAAAACCATATTTAAAACAGCCCTTTTGGTGTTAATTCCACTAATTTTCATTGCCGTCTTAACCAGTGTTTCATCCAAATCGACATTTGTGCGCATATAAATCCTCCGAAACCGTCTCTTTTTGTATACTATATCATTTCTGAGCCTTTATCAAGTATACGGTATAGCATCCTCTCCCCGTCTTCTAAAATGAAGAAGATTCTCGTTGTTCTTTTGATCCTCGCTACGGCGGGGGGCCTTTTCGCCCAGGAAGAAGCCAGTATCGGTTTCGGCGGCTGGGGACGGGGCGTGTTTGTGCCGTTCCAGTTGCTCGATACGGATGCGGCTGCTTCAGAGGGTTTGGCCGGCGGCGGTGTGAACTGGGGCGGTCAGCCCAGCATAGCCATGACGGTTTCAGGCCAGGGGAATGAAAAGATTGGTTTCCAGATCGAATTCAAGGGTGATAACAGAACCCCCGGAATCGGCGACTGGGCTTATGTCTGGGTAAAACCGATTGAGCAGATTAAGCTTTCGGTGGGCCGGTTCAACGGCGACACTCTCCGCGGTAAGTTCGGTGATAATGCATTCCATAACTTCACCGTTCCAATGAAGGGTGAAGATAATATCTTCAGTCGGTTTCAGCCGGGGAACACCGGGCTGTTGCTTGATGTTACACCCATCGAAGGCTTTTATTTCGGCGCCCTGATCCAGGACCTTTCCGGCGCAGGAATTGGTGGAGGCATAGTTGCCAACGATGCGTACGATGTTTATAAAAACATCCAGATAGGCGCCGGCTATACCATCGAAGGTACCGGTCAGATACGGGCACAGTACATTGGCAGTTCGGATGGTCTTGGAATTTATACAGCGCCCACTTCCTCCTCCTTTACCAATTCTACCAAGAGCTTTTCCAGTGTTTTGGGTTCAAACGCTAGTGGCTATACATTTACCAACAATCAGCGGATTGAAGCGGCCTTTAACTTTACCGGTGTGGAAGGGCTTAACATCGACCTGGGCGGCAAGTACTACCTGCCTTACACAGAGTCAATCAGCCTGGCTGCGAATTCTGATATAGATGTTACCTATCAGAACCCCATCGTGGTGGCCCTTGGCGCAAAGTATGCGGCTGGAGACCTCTCTCTCTACGGCCGTATTGACACCGCTATCGGTGGTATCGTTAGGGTGGAACAATCCGGCAGCGCTAACGCAGACAAAGGAGATTATGTGGAGGTCGCCGGCGGATTTACCCTCAACGCTCATCTGATCCCCGAGTACAAACTTAGCGATACGCTCACGGTTGGCGCCGACATCGGCTTCCAGCTTGATCCCAAAGTTGAAGCGGAGGCTTATAACAAGGCGCTGGATAAATCCGTTAAAACCGAGGTTGACAAGGGCGGTGTCGTTTTTGGCGCCGGGGCCTATGTGAGACAGGATCTGGGCAATGGTTCTCTCTCGGGCGGTCTCGCCTTCCAGGCTCCCACCGACGACAATGGCAAAACCTTCCTATTTTCCATCCCCATTGTCCTTGAGTACAGCTTCTAATTCTGCGGTAATCTGTTAAGGATGCTAAAGGCTGTCCGGTTTCGGACAGCCTTTTTTATCGGATCTTATTGATAGCCAAATATTCTTCGGGCCGCAATGATTTTATTTCACCCTTTACAAAATCTTTTATGTTTTTTGTTATGATATAATCAATCTTCATTTTTTTTGCAGACTGCTCGATCACCGCGTCTTCATAATCAAGAATAACATTGAGATCAACTAATACGGTCTTCATGAAATATCCTTCTCAATTCTTTCTTTTCAGGAATATTCATCCCCTTAATTATCCCGCATAATTCCGCCACTTCCTTTGGCAGTTCAGGCTCGCTTTTACGCTTCAGCTCCACAAAATAATCTTCAATAATTTTTGAAACCGACTTTTGTGACTTTCTTGAAAAATCATGAGCAAACTCTATCACACCCGCATCCAGACTCAACGTCAATTTCCCGGTCATATTACCCTCCACGTATATATTACTCAAATCATACGTGATTGTCAATGCAACGAACAGAAGGATACAGGGCAAAAGCATTTAACATTTGCCAAATAAAACGTCATGAAGGAAATCTTGATTGAGCGCCGCCTTGAATTGTTTTCGTCTGGTACTTCGCTTCTGGTCTGTTTGGGTTGAACGTAAAAGTC
>BNUV01000154.1 GCA_025997615.1 Spirochaetia bacterium | reverse complement strand
TCCTCCACCCACATCCGCTTCTCCTCTTCGCTGTAACGCTTCATTTTTTTCCTCCGAAAAGTTTGTTTTCCGGAAGTTTAGGGCCGTGACTGTTTTTTTATAAGGTGGGGCGCTTTTGACGTTTACATAAGTATCATTGCCTTTACAGGTTTAAATATTATAAATCTGTAAAGGCTGTAAAGCCCTATCCCTATGGGAAAATCCAAAGGGCTTTATATGACAAGGAGTATCGTATGAGCAAGAGTGAATGGAACCTGGGCTGGAATGATGACGCAAAGGTTGCCGCCATCCTTTACTGCTACCTGTCTTTGGATAAGACAGAGAGTGAAGAAAAGGGCAAGCATTTCACGGCATTAGTTGATGTTAAACAAAACCTTGACTGGTATCTCTCTACAGTAGGGTTGAAGACCGCCGGGGAGAAGCTGCCGGAAGATGATGCCGATTTGGAGAAGTATCTGAACGGCAAGCTGAAACAAGCAGGGCTGCCACTGGTTCATGCCTCCGAGCGATTATTTCCCACGATTTTAGGGGGGAAATGCGGGGCGAAACCCACCACGGATTTTGAGGTTGTCTTTTCCCCCAGCTTGGTAGATATTTCTGACGAAAAAGAAGAGATTGTCAACTATTACGATGAGGTAATTGCCAAGTTTCCCGATGATGAACGGTATGAATGTATCGTTGAAGAAATGGACCGGCTGGCTGCGGATTCTAATTCCGGGTTTACGACTTTCAATTCCCGAAAGTTCCTCTGGGGGTTTGTCATATATTCGGTCAGCGCCGGTATATTGACCGGTGAAAAGCAGAAATACCTTAACCATTTTTGCCGTATCACCGGAATAGATAAATCCGTATTGTCGGAAATGGAAGAAACCGCTAAATCCATTGTCGCCCTTGGTAAAAAGCGGCATGAAGCCAAAGCCTCTGATGAAACCTATTCAAAGGTTGTGGGTGTTCTTGAAACCCTCGATGCCGATGAAAAGGCATTGCATGAGAAGGTGAGTACCCTGCTTTACCCTGGAGAAAATACAGAGGATGATGGGGGAGATGGTGAAGAATCCTCACATGACAAGCTTTACGGACCCTGGGCGAATGAGAACAGTCCTTTTCTTGAAAAAGTCGTAGGTACAGTATGTAATGTCCTTGACGGTATCGCAGATGGGCTGGGTGATTTAGCCGCTAAACTTTAGGGGGCAAAAGATGGAGCAACCATAGAATGTATCAGAACGAGCAATTTGTGACGTATAGACTTTTTATGAAAGATCTATATTATAGTATGAATACAAACCAAGGAGGTTTATTATGTTACTAAACATAGGTAATCCTGAAAAAACAATAAGCGCGTTTCGTAAATGGTGGCGAAAAGAATACAAGCAAGAACCGGTAAAATACGAAGACCTACCAGAAGATATTCGCTTATGTTTGGAGGGAAAAATCGAAGAACACCAGGTGAAAAATCCCAGGGAGTTCTACAAAGCAGAAGACGGGTGTTATTATAAAGCCCCGAATGTTTTGTTCTAAACAAAAACATGTGGGCAACTACGCCCACATGTTTTTATACACGAGGCGGAGACGCAGGCTGAAAGAGCAGAAGGGGAACGAGTTTGGCGGAAGATACACAGACTTACTATAGGTGAGCTATCAGAGTTTTCACGTGAGGAAATTGAGGTCATCGTTGAAATTGATGACCTTATTGAAGCATTGAAAGGTGACAATACTAAGCTTTTGAAACACATCAATCTAGTATTGACCATTGGTGCAAACACCAAGGAGGATTTATGATTAAGAATCAAAACGGTTTCGGTGAGAATGTGATTTTCCCCGATAGATTTAAGCTCCCTAAAATGCCATCCGCACATAAATTGCTAAAAGCGATTGAAGAAAGGGAAAAGGCTGAAGGGGAAGAGCCACCTAATTGCGCGGATAATGACAAAGAGGAAAACGATGTAGAACAACGATTGGAAAATGATTAAAAAAATAGAGAGAGCGGGCTTTTACACCCGCTCTTTTTTTTCTGTGTTCCGATTTATATTGTTTGACTTTCCCTGATAATTTTCAAAGCCATGATAACAGCCGCTTTAATTTTCTCATCGTCAATATCCGTATCTGAATTTTCATCAGACACTTCCCGTTTTTTCTTGGTTAACTCATTTGTCCCGATTGCAACAGCGGCTCCTACACTTGCGCCGATAACCACCGCTTCTCCAGCAGTTAAAGCCGATGCAACACCGGCTGCGATTATTCCTAATATTGGAAACATACAGGGTCCTCCCGAAAGAAATACGCCCCAAGTACATGGGGCGAAGTAAGTCTATACGGCGCATTCGCCGCAATCACCATTGTCAGCCGGTGAAAGCGTGATGACCGTTCTGTCCTCTCCTTTGGTTTCAACATTTACGATAACGGACAGAAATTCTTCCTTTACAAGCGGCCCTTTCAATACCATAAATGGTATATAATCTTTCTTTTCAACTCTTTCTGAATCTTTCCCGGTATGGAGATTGGCTTTCACCAATCCCAATAGATTTTCTATCCGATCTTCAAGTGAAACGCCGATTGAGGCTAAATACGGATTCGGCGTCATCAGTTTAAGCAAGCTGCTGTCAATGACCACCGGGCTTGTGATCCCCGCCGCTTCCGCCTTTTCGTGAATGTCAATGCAGAGCTTTTCTTTTTGCCACATTATAATCCTCCATTGATTAAAATAGGCCGCCCCAAATTGGAGCGGCCCTTCGTTGATACATGCCGTTCTTTTAGAAACCGGCGGCTAAACGTTGTCCGTCATCCCCCTGCCGGAAGCTGAGGCCGTAAAGCAAGCAGCGTAATCCGCCGCCATTCAAGAGCCGCTCCTTTATGGGGCGGCTTAATTTTAATC
>BNUV01000153.1 GCA_025997615.1 Spirochaetia bacterium | reverse complement strand
AAATCATCAAAACCGGCGGGGATTTTTGACGTGCGGACTACCACAGCTCCGGATCCGGATGAAAAACGGGTGGATCAGGCGCGAAAAAGATTTTATGGATATTACGGCGCTTTCTGGGTCGTTCTGCCGGTGGCTTTTATAGTGGATGGAATTTATATGGCCTATAATAATGCATATCAGATACAGCCTACGCAGGAAATGTATGATATGGCACTGCCTAATTATTATTTTTCCACCGGCGCAAAAATAGCGGCCGGGGCAGCGCTGGCGGTCACTTTTTTCCAGCTTTTCCGGTATATCCGTACATCCGGTGAAAATGTTACGCCGCCTGTTGTAAAATAATTTTGGAGGAACCATGGGGGCAGGTACATTTGCAAGTCGTATAAAAGATTTTTTTAGTTTCAAAAAACCGCTTTCCGATGAACTGCTGGAAGAATTTTCCGATCTGCTGGTGGAAGGCGATTTCGGCGCGTCCGCTGCGTTTGAGCTTTCGGAAAAACTCCGGGGGCAATGCCGGAAAGAAAATATCGTTGATGGGGAAAGTGCCCGCGCGGTTTTGGCCCGGCTTTTGGAGGAGCAGCTCCGCAGCGCGGGGGATAAGCCGCCGCCGGATTTTTCAGATGTTCCCCTGGGGATGATTCTTCTCCTGGGGGTAAACGGTGTGGGGAAAACTACCACGGCGGCGAAACTGGCGGCGCTGTACCGGGACAAATACGGCCGGCAGCCCCTTTTGGCGGCGGCGGATACATTCCGGGCGGCGGCCATCGATCAGATAAAAATTCACGGTGAGCGTCTCGGGTTGCGGGTGGTGTCCCATCAGCACGGGGGCGATCCCGCGGCGGTGGTTTATGATGCAGTGGAAGCGGCCAGGGCCGGAGGGGGAAACCTCGTTATCGTTGATACTGCGGGCCGTATGCACACTAAAACAGCTCTGGTGGAGGAGCTGAAAAAAATTGACCGGGTGGTAAAGAACAGGGCGGGGGAAATTCCCTGTTTGAAATGGCTTGTTCTGGACGCTACCACCGGCAGAAATGCCCTGGCGCAGGCGGAAATTTTTCACGAGGCGGTTAAACTGGACGGCGTTATCCTTACCAAATTCGATTCCAGTGCAAAAGGCGGCGTTGCTTTTTCGCTGGCCTCCGATCTGGGGCTGCAGGTTTTTTTCCTGGGCGAGGGTGAAAAATACGGCGATCTCCGGGCCTTTGACCCGGGCGGGTATGCAAGGGAATTTTCAGGCCTTGTGTAAATTGCCTAAGAATAATTGTTTTTTTTTGATGATGATTTTATTCTCCGGATTTATCGCCGCCCAGGAGGGGACTGTCCGGTGGTATAGCTCCAATTCCGCAGGGATGGCCCTGGAGGCCCAATATTCCCGGGCTGCCGCCCTGCGGAATGAATACAGCCTCTCCATTATCCCGCTCGGGGCAGACGAAATTCCCGGCGATCTTAAGGGTTTTTATGATGAATCATGGAGCGTAGAGTTACGGACCCTTTACAAAGATGCGAAAGAAGACCGCCGGCAATTTATTTTTATTGATGCTCATGGAACTACACGGCTGAACGCGGTGCTTGTACAGGAAGATTCCGGTTCCCATGGATTTATCGAACGATTTGATGAAAATAAGCTGCTTGTGGAGACGCATCAAATTCAGGAAGATGGGTTGGCGTATATCACCGGTTATTTTTACCGTAATCAGGTTCTTGTCAGAGCCGAGACCCGGCGGGTTAAAAAGGGCGATGAAGATGAAGAAGAAAATAGGCTTATCAGTACCGATACATACCGTTATACACGGGCCAACGCATTGAGGCTTGTGGAAAGAATTTTTCATTCTGCCGCCGCAGAGGCCGGCGATAGTGAAGATGAAGAAATTCACCAATTCCGTTTTCCGTCATTTTCTTTAACGCCGCAAAATCCTGAGGGTACGGAGTTTGTGTTCCCTTCCGTGGCTTACGGCTCAGAGTTTCTCCGGGATCTTATCCTTTCCGACGCTTTTCGTGTATTATATACTACCGATGACCGGGGCAGGGTATTAACCGAGACACGCCAGGACGAATCCGGTAAAGTAGTGGGGGAGATCATTAACACCTGGTCCGGGGATAAACTTGTGGCCATAGAATGGAAATCCGAAGATGAAGAGAGAAGGGCCGAATATGAATATGACGGAAACGGAAATCGTATCACCGAACGAAATTATAAAAAAGACGTTCTGGAACGGATGGTCAGCCTTGAAGGTTCCCGGGAAGTGGAGTATTTATACATGAACGGCGCGGCAGTGTTGCGGGCAGTTTGGGAAGACGGCAGAAAAATTTCCGAAGAACGCATCCGCCCTTCCGCCGGGGGGCAGCGGTGAAAAAGAATTCCCCTTTGCGCAGTCTTGGGTGGATAGGTTTTGTCGCTGCCCGTTATGTTTCCCGCAAGGGCCGCCGGAATTCCCCCTCTCCGGTGCTGGCGGTGTTAGGCATAGGTACGGGGGTTCTGGCTTTGACGATCATCATCGCCGTGATGAACGGATTCCAGCTTGGTTTTATCGAAAGTATTTTGGAAGTTTCTTCCCATCATATCAGAATTGAAAATTCGCCCCTTCCCCCGGATGACCTGTTAACGCTGCCGGCGGTTTCATCGGTACTGCCTTTTAGGGAATTTCAGGCCATGGTTCGGGGTAAAAGAGGAAATGTTCAGGCGGCGGTGGTTCGTGGTGTTCCGGTGGACGCGCTGTTCCGTGATCCGGGACTGGCGGCAAAGCTGGAGTTTGAAAGAGGTTCTTTTGATATTGAAGCAGGCGATACAATTCTTCTGGGGGTGGAACTGGCCCGCCGCCTTGGGGTCCGGCCCGGCGATGAACTTACCCTTATTTCCGTTGCCGGTCTTTTCCCCGAAAAAGCCGCCGCCGAAGATTCGCGTTTTATCATTACCGGCACTTTTCGCACCGGCTTTTACGAATACGACTCAGG
>BNUV01000152.1 GCA_025997615.1 Spirochaetia bacterium | reverse complement strand
CGGAGCGACTTTCGCACCAAATTTTTCCCTTTCCTCAAAAAATGCCGGCGAACCTTGGATTCGATGGATCCGTAGGGTTTCATGCCGGCTTTTTATATTTCTATTTATAAGGAGTGAATTATGAAAAAAAATGTGCTATGGGTTCTGTCTGGCCTGGCGCTGATCCTTGCCCTCGGCGGCTGCCCTTCACCTACGGGCGGTGACATTACCTACACCGTGACCTTCAACACCCAGGGCGGCAGCACGATAGCGGCCCAAACGGTAGACGCCGGTTCCCAAGTAAGCAAACCCGATAACCCCACCAGAGTAGGCTATGTCTTTGACAACTGGTACGACGCAGCAACAGGCGGCGCTGTGATAGGCTGGCCTCTCACGGTGACCAGCGACATAACGGTCTACGCCCGGTGGACCTCCGAGGGGGGGACCACCCAATACACCGTGACCTTTGACACTCAGGACGGCAGCGCGGTAGAGCCCCAGACGGTAAACGCCGGTTCGCAGGCAAGCAAACCCAATAATCCCACCAAAGAGGGCTTTGAATTTGACAACTGGTACGACGCAGCAACAGGCGGCGCTGTGATAGGCTGGCCTCTCACGGTGACCAGCGACATAACGGTCTACGCCCGGTGGAACACCGCGGGGGCGAACATTACCAAATACACCGTAACCTACAACACCCAGGGCGGCAGCACGATAACGGCCCAGGAGGTAAACGACTATTCCCAGCTAAACAAGCCCGGTGATCCAGCCAAAGAGGGCTATGTTTTCGATGACTGGTACACCACCGCAACAGGCGGCACGGTAGTAAGCTGGCCCCTCACAGTAACCGGCCACATAACGGTCTACGCCCAGTGGACGATCGCCAGTTACAACATTATCTACGAACTGAACGGCGGCACGAACCACGCTGGCAACCCCGCCACCTACACCATCGAGAGCGACAACATCACCCTGCAAGCGCCCACGAAAAACGGCTACACCTTTGGCGGCTGGTATACGGACAGCGGCTTTACTACTCAGGCGGGCAGTCCGGCAATCGCGGCGGGAAGCACCGGTATTAAAACCTTCTACGCCAAGTGGACGATCGACAGTTACGACATCACCTACGAACTGGACGGTGGCACGAACAATGCTGACAATCCCGCCGTCTACACCATCGAGAGTACCGCTATCACCCTGCAAGCACCCACGAAAGCCAACTACACCTTTGGCGGCTGGTATATGGACAACAGCTTTACTACTCAGGCGGGCAGTCCGGCAATCGCGACAGGTAGCACCGGTATTAAAACCTTCTACGCCAAGTGGACGATCAACACCTATACCGTTACCTTCGACACCCAGGGCGGCAGCCCGATAGCGACCGAAACGGTAGACGCCGGTTCCCAGGTAAGCAAACCCGATAACCCCACCAGAGTAGGCTATGTCTTTGACAACTGGTACACCGCAGCAACAGGCGGCGTGGTAATAAGCTGGCCTCTTACAGTAACCGACAACACAACGGTCTACGCCCGGTGGACCCCCGAGGGGGAGAACATTCCCAAATACACCGTAACCTACAACACCCAGGGCGGCAGCATGGTGACGGCCCAGGAGGTAAACGCCGGTTCCAAGCTAAACAAGCCCGGTAATCCCACCAGAGTAGGCTATGTTTTCGATGACTGGTACACCACCGCAACAGGCGGCACGGTAGTAAGCTGGCCCCTCACAGTAACCGGCGACATAACGGTCTACGCCCGGTGGACGGCCATCAGTTACGACATCATCTACAATCTGAACGGCGGCACGAACCACGCTGGCAACCCCACTGACTACACCATCGAGAGCGCCGCTATTACCCTGCAAGCGCCCACGAAAATCGGCTACACCTTTGACGGCTGGTATACGGACAGCGGCTTTACTACTCAGGCGGGCAGTACGGCAATCGCGGCGGGAAGCACCGATATTAAAACCTTCTACGCCAAGTGGAATATCAACACCTACACCGTAACCTTCGACAGCAACGGCGGGACAGCGATTGATGCCATAACCAACGTAGATTACAACACAAAGATTACAGCCCCTGCAGTCCCCACCAAAGCGGACAACACTTTTGCCGCATGGTATAAAGAAGTAGAGCTTACTAACCAGTGGAACTTTGCCGTTGACACAGTAACCGCAAACACCACCCTCTACGCCAAGTGGACGATCAACACCTACACCGTAACCTACAACACCCAGGGCGGCAGCACGGTGACAGCCCAGGAGGTAAACGCCAATTCCCAGCTAAACAAGCCCAGTGATCCAACCAAAGAGGGCTTTGTTTTTGACAACTGGTACACCGATGCAACGGGCGGCGCGGTGGTAAACTGGCCCCTCACGGTAACCGGCGACATAACGGTCTACGCCCGATGGACGATCGCCAGTTACGACATCATCTACAATCTGAACGGCGGCACGAACCACGCTGACAACCCCGCCACCTACACCATCGAGAGCGACAACATCACCCTGCAAGCACCCGCGAAAAACGGCTACACCTTTGGCGGCTGGTATACGGACAGCGGCTTTACTGCACCGGCGGGCAGTCCGGCAATCGCGGCGGGAAGCACCGATATTAAAACCTTCTACGCCCAGTGGACGATCGACAGTTACAACATTATCTACGAACTGAACGGCGGCACGAACCACGCTGGCAACCCCGCCGCCTACACCATCGAGAGCGACAACATCACCCTGCAAACGCCCACGAAAAACGGCTACACCTTTGGCGGCTGGTATACGGACAGCGGCTTTACTACTCAGGCGGGCAGTCCGGCAATCGCGGCGGGAAGCACCGATGACAAAACCTTCTACGCCCGGTGGCAGTCCGGGAGCGGCGGCGTTGACGTGCAGAGCGAAACCGGCATCACCGATGCCGACCTGACCCTTCCCGGGACAGGCCCGTTCAGCGGCGACTTTACCATAACTGCGCCAACAGGCTTTGCAAGCTACACCTGGACTATCGACGGAAAAACGCAGACAGAAACAAGCCATATCCTTACGGTGAACACCGCGGGGCTTACCAATGGCGGACATACGGCGCGGCTTACGGTTACCACCGGCAGCGGCACACGCTGGTCGGCCCAAACTACCTTTACGGTAGCTAAATAGGGAGGAAAAAA
>BNUV01000151.1 GCA_025997615.1 Spirochaetia bacterium | reverse complement strand
ATTCGTGCGTTACGGCTTTGATCCGGAGAGCATCCAAAAAATTCCCGACACTTCCGCAGGGCCATGGCAGGATTTCTTTGCGGACAAGGATCATAAGGGACCCTTGCGAATTGCGGAGTCCAGTCTGCCGGATCTCCCCAAACGGCCCTTCCTTTATCCCTTTGGATTTCCCGCCCGGGAATTTACGATCCTTATCGCCGTAGAAATGGATGAACAAGCTATAACCGCTCTAACCGGCAACCCTTTATTGATACCGGGGATTTACCTTTCCTACATCGGGGAAAACTGGGAAATTTTTCTGAACGGAGTTCTGGTTCAGTCGAAAATGTACCTGGACGAAAACGGACAGATTCTGTCCCGCCGGAATTGGCGGGGAGTTTATTTTCCGGTAGACAAGTCCCTCTTTGTTCCGGGAACAAACCTCCTGGCCTTCAAAATTGTGGGCGACCCCGGCTATGGCGGAACCGGCCTGTACTATGTATCGCATTACATAGAAGATTATTCCATTATCGAAGGGCGGCAAAAAAATCCCCTGCTCATAGCGCTCTGGGGCGTTTTCTTCTTTTCCGGTTTTTATTATCTTCTGTTGTTTTTTACCATCAAAAGAAAGGGAGAAGTTTTTAATCTGTACTACGGCCTTCTTTCACTTCTTATCTGCGGTTATTCCATCATGCGAAGCAACATGGTGAATATACTGATTCCCGATTCCACCATAGCCGTACGGATAGAATATGCCTGCTTTTTTTTAGTGATGATTATGATGGCGATGTTTGTCGAATCCATGAAGCGGGGGCGGATAACAAAGATAACCCGGATATATCTGGTCTTCTGCATCTTCTGCTCGGTCATCCAGGGACTCTTTACTCTTCAGTTCGGCGATGATCTTTTAACGATTTACCAGGCATCGCTTATACTTTTTATCAATTATATTTTCTTCTACGGTATAGTATACAGTTTTATTATTGACCGGCGGAAAACCCGGGAATCGCGGCTCGCCACAGGGAATGGCGAAGATTCGGCTATCATTCTCAATATTATTATTGGTATCTCCATCATATACGCTTCGGGAATGTTCGATGTGCTGGATGCCCTGTTTTTCCATAACGACCTGTTTCTTACCCAGTATACTTCCGTAATGTTTACCCTGGTAATTTCCGTCGGGCTGGTGGGGCGTTTCAGCGCCCTCTACAACCGGCTGAATACCGCCAACGCTTCCCTGTCCGAATCCAATGTTGCGCTGGAGGCGGCGGTCCATGAGCGCACGGCGAAACTGGAGGAACAGACCCGCCTGGCGGTGGAGCAGACTCGTCTGGCCGAGGAGGCTTCCCGGGCCAAAGGTGAATTTCTGGCAAAGATGAGTCACGAGATCCGCACTCCCATGAACGCCGTTATCGGTATGGCGGAACTGCTGCTCCGCCGGAATATCGCATCTGACGCCCGGGACGATGCGGCCTCCATCAAACAGGCGGGAAACAATCTTTTGGCAATCATTAACGACATCCTCGATTTTTCCAAGATCGAGTCGGGAAAGATAGATATTATCAACGTTGACTATTCCCTCGCTGTCCTTTGCAACGGAGCGATCGGCATTATCCGTATGCGGCTTGCCGAAAAAAAACTCCGCTTTGTTACCCGGATAGACGATTCGCTGCCTTCGGTTCTATACGGAGACGAAGTGCGGATACGGCAGGTATTGCTGAACCTTTTGACTAACGCGGTGAAGTACACCAAAGAAGGGGAGGTCTGTCTGGCCATTTACGCCGAAGCGGTGTCCGCCGAAAAAATCAACCTCGTTCTCGAAGTTTCCGATACCGGCATGGGGATAAAACCCGAGGACATGGAAAAACTTTTCGGCAAATTCGAACAGGTCGATACCCGGAAAAACCGGGGCATTGAGGGGACGGGCCTGGGGCTGGCCATTTCCCGGAACCTCTGCCGCATCATGGGCGGGGACATTACCGTGGAAAGCGTCTACGGCAAAGGCAGCACCTTCCGGGCGGTCATTCCCCAGGATGTGCGGGATTCCACGCCTCTGGATATGTCGGTCAAGGTCGAAGCTCCGGCCTATGGTGCGGAGACTTTCTCGGTCATTAAGTTTACCGCCCCCACCGCGCGGCTGTTGGTGGTAGACGACATCGCCACGAACCTTAAAGTAGCCGGCGGCCTTCTTGAGCCTTATAAGGCCTCGGTGGAGACCTGCCTTTCCGGTGCCGAGGCTATTGAACGGGTAAAGCGCCAGGAATACGACATTATCTTTATGGATCACATGATGCCCGAAATGGACGGTATTGAGACCACCGCTATTATCAGGGAGTGGGAAAGACAACAACAAAATAATGCTATGCGTAAACAGATTCCAATTATAGCATTGACCGCTAACGCAATTTCGGGAATGAAGGAAATGTTTCTGGAAAAAGGTTTTAACGATTATCTGTCCAAACCCATCGACGTATCCAGGCTGGACGAAATCATGGAAAAGTGGATACCCGAAGAAAAGCGGGAGAAGGGTGAAGAAAAAGCCGGGGGATCGTCAGATGAGCCCCATTCACTGATCCTCCCCGGAGTAGACGTGGCCAAGGGCATCGCCATGACCGGCGGCACGGTTGAGGGCTATAAAAAGGTGCTGTCCATGTTCCGCAAAGACGCGGAGGAGCGGCTTGCCTTGCTGCAAAATGTACCGACTGAAAAAGATTTGCCGCTGTTTACCACCCAGGTTCATGCGTTAAAAAGCGCTTCCGGCAGTATCGGCGCTACGGAACTGTCTGCTCTGGCGGCGCGGCTTGAGGCCGCCGGCCATGGTGCATTGCAAGGCAATGCAGAGGACCTGGCCCTTATCGGCGAAGCGCTGCCTGGTTTTGCGGAACAGCTTGCGGCGCTGACGGCGAAAATCGGAGATGCATTAAATGAAGATGCGGGGGAAAACCAGACCACCGATTTAACCGCAGTAGTACCGCTTTTGCGGGAACTGACGGCGGCACTGGAATCCCAAACGGCGAACGCCCTGGACCATATCATTGAAGAAATAACCCAACAAGCCCTGGATTCCAAAACCCGGGAAGCTATGGAACAAATTTCCGATCTGGTGCTGATGGCCGAATATAAAGAAGCGGCGATAAAAGTAAAGGAATTGTTATGATCAACATAGAAAAAAATGTAAAAAAACATTTCCCTATCCCCATCCTCTATTCGGTGGCGGTACTTCTGGTGGCTCTCTCCGTAGCCAATCAATATGCGGCC
>BNUV01000150.1 GCA_025997615.1 Spirochaetia bacterium | reverse complement strand
GATCGCCGCCCCGCTCCCTGAATTCCGCCCATCCTTAAAATGCACCCGGCTGATGTTCACCGTTGTGTCGCTGTAGATGTTCAGCATAACGTTATTGGACCAGGAAGCGCTCGGGGTAATGGTCACGCCATTCCCCTCTATGGTTATGCTTTTGGTTACAGACAATAAGCTGTTCAACGCTATGACGCTCGTTCCCGGTGTTACCAGTCCCGCGCTGAATCGGATTGTATCCCCGTCCTGCGCTTTGGTCAGGGCGTAGCGCAATGTCACATTAGAGTCGCTGCCCGTAGTATCACTCAGATCGTTTACCGTTACCACGCGGGTGAATACCGCCTGCACGGTGGTGTGGGCCGTCACGTTAAGGGGCAGCGGGTTGGTGGTGACGCCGGACTTAACCCCGTTCACCAGCCAGTATTCAAATGAGCTGCCGCTCCCCTCTGCGGGAGTCGCCGTAATAGTAACACTGCCGCTCACCAGCCCCTCAGCGTTGGGTGTCTGTGACATGCTTACACTGCCCAAATCGCTGTTATTCACCGACAGGCCCAGGTAATACCCGCTTGCCGTTGTCTCCTGCACTGCCCCTGCCGCCGCACCGCTGGTGATGGCGGCGCCGTAGAAGTCTACTGCGGGGTAGCCCTCCGGCAAGGGGGTGGGAAGTACATTCGCCGCGCCACTGCCGGAAAGAATCTTGAAAGACACAGGCAATACGGACGGGGCAATTACGGTCTTGTCCCCGGTACCCGCAGTCCACCCGCTCTGAGCCGTGCCGGTTCCAAAAGCAACATCTACCACATTGTAGCCGCCGGAAGTGACGGTAGTGCCATAAAACACCACGGGATACCTGTCGGCGGTGTTCCCATAGAATAAATTCCCCGTCAAGGTAAGAGTTCCAGAGCCCTGATAAATAGCCCCCCCGCCAGAGGAGCCTGATGCGCTGTTCCCGTAAAAGGTGCAACCCGTGACGGTGAGGGTCCCATTGTTGACAATAGCGCCGCCGTAGCCGGCCTGGTTGCCGCTGAATATGCACGATTCAAGGTTCAAGGTCGCGCCGGTACCCGTGGAGATCGCCGCCCCGCTTGATCCCCGCCCATCCTTAAAATGTACCCGGCTGATGTTCACCGTTGTACCGTTGGAGGTGTACAGCATAGGGCTACTGGACCAGGAATCGCTCGGGGTAATGGTCACGCCATTCCCCTCTATGGTTATGCTTTTGGTTATAGTGGGCAATGAGCTGTTTAACTCTATGACGCTCGTTCCCGGTGTTACCAGTCCCGCGCTGAATCGGATTGTATCCTCGTCCTGCGCGTTGGTCAGGGCGTAGCGCAATGTCACATTAGAGGCGCTGCCCGCAGTATCACTCAGATCGTTTACTGTTATCACGAGGCCGAACACCGCCCGCACTGTAATATGGGCCGTCATGGGGTTATAGGTCAGCGGGTTGGTGGTGTCGTCGGACTTAACCCCGTTCACCAGCCAGTATTCAAATGAGCTGTTTATCCCCGCTGTGGGAGTCGCCGTAATGGTAACATCGCCGCTCACCAGCCCTTCTTCGTTGGGCGTCTGCAACATACTTACGCTGCCCAAAGCGCTGTTATTCACCGACAGGTCCAGGTAATAATACCCGCTTGCCGTTGTCTCCTGCACTGCCCCTGCCGCCGCACCGCTGGTGATGGCGTTGCCGTAGAAGTCTACTGCGGGGTAGCCCTCCGGCAAGGTGGGAAGTACAGTTGCCGCGCCACTGCCGGAAAGAAGCCTGAGCGACACGGGCGATACGGACGGGGCAATTACGGTCTTGTCCCCGGTACCTGCAGTCCACCCGCTCTGGGCCGTGCCGGTTCCAAAAGCAACATCTACCACATTGTAGCCGCCGGAAGTGACGGTACCGCCATAAAACACCACGGGATAACTGCCAGCGGTGTTCCCATAGAATAAATTCCCCGCCAGGGTAAGAGTTCCAGAGCTGTTATAAATAGCCCCCCCGCCAGTGGAGCCTGATGCGCTGTTTCCGTAAAAGGTGCAGCCCGTGACGGTGAGGGTCCCATTGTTGATAATAGCGCCGCCATTGTTTGCTTGGTTGCCGCTGAATATGCACGATTCAAGGTTCAGTATCGCGCCGGTACCCGTGGAGATCGCCGCCCCGGCCCCTGTTGTTCTCCGCCCATCCTTAAAATGTACCCGGCTGATGTTCACCGTTGTGTCGCTGTAGATGTTCAGCATAGGGTTACTGGACCAGGAAGCGCTCGGGGTAATGGTCACACCGTTCCCCTGGATGGTTATGCTTTTGGTTATGGACAAAGAGCTGTTAAGGCGGATAACCCGGTCGCCTTCCGGCAGGTCAATAGAGATCGCCGCCCCCGCCGTGTTGGCAATGGCGGAGCGCAGGGTGCCCGGGCCGGAATCGGCGCTGCTCGTTACCCGGAGGGTGGTAAAGTTTTTCTCGGTAAAAGTCCATTCCAGCGGGGTTTCCAGGGCCTTATAGATATGAACCACCTCGCTTTTTCCGGCGCTGATACCGTTACTGTCCGTCAATACGGCTTTTGCCAGATAATAACCCTTGCTTATACCGGTCTTTGTGCCGGTAAGGGTCTGCGGGTCCGTTCCCGTTGCGCTGGGAGCGCCGCTTAAAAGATCGATGGCGTTGTCGTCGGCCAGCAGGGTCAGGGTAAAGGATTCCACCGTTACGTCTGCCGGATAGATCAGGGTATAAGCCAAGGTCCCGGCCCCTTCGCCCACCACCGGATGGAGAGTGACGGAAACCGTCCCCGCATCCTGCCCGACGGTTACGGTAAAGGCCGCGCTGGTTCCCTCCGCCGCCAGGCTGTCGGCCTCCGGGCCGGCAAAGGCTTTG
This sequence comes from Spirochaetia bacterium, assembly GCA_025997615.1. Lineage (GTDB taxonomy): Bacteria > Spirochaetota > Spirochaetia > Treponematales > Breznakiellaceae > BNUV01. The sequence continues at coordinate 821 of BNUV01000150.1, read as the reverse complement.
ACCGTTACGGTCCAGTTCCCCGGATCAAGCTCAAATATGCCCGCCGAAGGGGAAAGCTTCACTGCCTCCGCCCCGTTTTTGGAAAAAAAGTATTCATAGTGGTCAAACCCCGCCGCCGTCGGCATGGCGGTCAGAGCCGTGCCGGTAGTAATACGGACTATGCCCTTCCCTGTGGGAGTACTATTCCCCGATTCCTCCGGAGGCATCATGGGATTCGTACAGGCAAACAGAAACAGTGCGCCAAAGGCCGCTGCAAGTAAACTTGCTTTCAATAAACGTATGGTTTTTTTCATGGTCCTCTCCTTAATCAATTACCGTAATGGTAAGATCTGTTGAATAAGGGATACCACCCTTAATCACTCGCAGCCCCAGGTTATAGTCCCCCGCCGGGTAATCCACCGCCCTAAAGGTGAAAGACTGTGCCTTTGAAATATCCGTGCCGTCAAGCGACCACTGTATGCCCGTAAGATCTGCTGCCGCTGTAACGGTCAGGGTTTCTTTGGCGGCCCGGGAAATGGATGCGTTCCCCCCGCTGGTCATAAGGGTGTCGTCCTCGTTGACAAATGCAATGGTAATCTTGCTCTCCGTTACCGTTCCGGCGGTTACCGAATAAATCACCGTAAAGCTCAAGGTATTAGCCGCCCCGTCTCCGGTGATGCCCCCCGCCGAGGGGGTTCCAACATTCACCTCTGGGGTAGTGGCCCCGGTAAACTGGTAATCTGCCCCTGCTTTAAGGGTAATTGTTGCCGTATAACTAGTAGCCGCCGCGAAAGTTCCGCTCACGCCGGGGTCCCATTCGATGCTCTGAACGGTGTAGCCGG
>BNUV01000149.1 GCA_025997615.1 Spirochaetia bacterium | reverse complement strand
GGATCGTGAATCTCCCCCAAAAAATCGGTCATTTTGATAATGTCGGCTTGCGTTACTTCCATTCCTTCTTCCCCTCCCAGAGAAGAATAGAAGTATATCATGGAATTCTAAATGCTTTTGCCCTGGGCAGCAATATGCGGCCATTTGACGCTTTACAGAAATGCATATATCATTATGTATGGGAAGAAGAAAAGAATATCCTCAATAAGAAAAATCATGGCTTTTATTTTGAGGAAATTTTGGCCGCTTTTGACGACCCGTTCTTCCTTGATGCCTATGACCGGGACAGTTCAACCCTGGACGAGATACGCTGGAAAGGTATCGCATCTTTTGAGCGGCGTATCTATTTTTTTATATCTTATACCGAGCGGAAAGAAAGGACGAGGATAATATCCGCCCGGCTAGCCGAGCCGCTTGAAAGGGAGCGTTATGATGAAAACTACAAGCAACTTACCGGTTATGAATGATGAACGTATGGCGGAATTACAGAATTTCAGGACCAGGGATTTTAGCGATTGCCCAGTTCAAACCCCGGAACAGTTGCAGGAATTCAAGCCCAAATATCCTGACGCACGGCTTTATAAACCTGTTAAGAAAACTGTCCAAATACGTCTTGATGCTGATGTAATTGAATGGCTAAAACAGCCCGGCCAAGGTTATCAAACACGGGCTAACGCTATCCTTCGGCAGGCGATGTTACAAGCAAATTTACTATGAATTTACGCACGACGGCGCCGTCTAAAGGACGTTCCACGGCGCCTTTGCTGTTCCTATTAAATCAGTCTCCCCTTCTCTGATTATTTTATAAATATTTGTTGAATCAATATTCAGGTGTTCCGTACATTTTTTTATAAAATTATGAAAATACGGACTATCTCTTTTCGATAGTGTTGGAGACACACGAAAGAGTGCTACCTGTTTTTCAACTCCTTTTAGTATATGTTCGGATAAAAACGTTAATAGCATTTTATGATTTATTGTATTTAACATATTTAGATACTTTGTAACACTCTTAATATTATTGCTTATTTTTACTTTTTTAACTATGTCATCATAGTCTATATTATATAATTTTTTTACAATATCTTTATTAATATTTTCTCCCATCATTATATTGGCACTAAAATGGTTTTTTGTCTCTGCCTCAATTCTTGCAGTAATATTTATTACATCTCCAATATAGGTAATAATTTTATACTCGCTTGAATTTATTTCTACTCTTTCTACAGTTCCGAATTCCAATCCAATACCAAATTTTATTTCTCTGTTCTTCTTTTCTTTAAACTTAATGCATTCATCTTTATTTTTTTTACTAAGTATCAAGCTATACAAATAGCATTTTATAGAAGAATTATTACCAAAAAAAATCGTTATAAATCCATCGCCCGTTGAGTTAAAGTAGAAATTATTACCTTTATCTAATTCTGAAGCTAACTGCAATCCATTTTGACATAATATTTTAATAAGCTCAATAAAATCAGTATCATCAATTTTAGAAAAGTACCTTAAATTATCTGTAAATGATCTGGTGTCAAATATACATACTGAACATATTAATTTATCCATACCTTCTCCTGTTTTGACCTATTATAATCTTATTATCGTTAATTTTCTGTTTGAATTATGTTAATTATTCATTATTTCAAAGTGAATTTACGCAGACAGCGCCGCCTAAAGGACGTTCCACGGCGCCTCTGCATATATTGGCATACGCCCCTTACTCAGGCTGATATTTCCAACGAAATCCGGGGCTGCCGATATAGTGACCCGCTTTCTTGCCGTTGCGATCGTAAAACCTCTTAAATTTCATTTCAAATGCATCATTCGCGATTGTAACGTCATTACCGATGACAATGTCAAAATGTACATGATTGAAAAACGCTTTACTTTTGATGCTGGTAACGCTATTGGGAATGATAAGTTGGCCCTCAAATCCGGTCAAGTAATTGTTGGCACTAGAAAAAGCGCTATTCCCGATAGTAGTAACGCCGTTACGAATGACAATGTTATCCAATAACTGACCGAAAAACGCTTTATCCCCTATGGCGGTAACCGGATCACCCCAGATCGTTGCCGGAATAACAAGACTAATTCGATGAGATGTTCTGCCATCCTGTATTGCAATAGGTCTCCGGTAGCGGCTGGGATCAACGTCGGAGCGAAAGCCCTTGACAACGCCGTTTTGAACAAGGAGAAAAGTATTCTCCGCCCAATCGGAAATCATCGCTATCTGGAAGGGCGTTTGTTCCGGCGGCGATCCGTTGACCGACGCCACCCGTATGGACATTCCACTGTCGCTTATATCCGCCGCTTTCACCGTGTTGAAGGTGAGGGTTGCGAAATCATTCTCATTGCGTGAAATAGAAACCCGGTTTCCATTCCGCCGGGGCCCGTATTCAGCACGTTTACTGTAGGTTTGTTTGGCTATTGCTTTACCCTGGTCGTTGACCAGTTCAAAGACCACGTTTATGTCATGGCGCCAGACCAGTTCGAAGGGGTTTTTCCGCGTGAGGCCCCTTTCGGGCCAGTTCCCCAGGCCCCACTCGTCTTTATGACCGGTTTTGCCCAGGCCGTCGTACACCGCGCCGTAGACGCTTTGCGCCGCTACCCGTACCGAATCAAACCAGTATCCCAGCCCCCGTAAATTTGTCTCGAACCGCGCGTTTCGGCTTTCGGTTTGATAGTTGATGTCCCCCCATTTTATTTCGTTGGAATAAAAGAGCGCGTAGGGCGGGTTTCCGGAGGCGGTACTAATCAGGTTGTAGATGGTTTCTTCGGTTTCCGTGAGCAGGGCTATCCAGTCCTTGCGCTGTTGAATAAGGTCCCGTGTCCCCGCCCCTATGCTTCCGCTGGCAATCTGGGCGGTTAAGGTGGAGGCCCGGCTTGCGGTTTGCAGCATGGCGGGGTCTATAGCAGCGGCCTGGGTGTAATAGATGGCGGCTTCGGCGGTTCTTCCGCCCCTGTCGGCGGTATAGCCCCTGGCATCTGCGGTTTGGGCGGCCACGGTCTGCGCCCGGGCGGCCCCGGCAAGCTCCGTCTTTGCCTGTTCGGTAACTTGTACTTCTATCTGTTGAAGCAGGTCCAGAGAGGCCCGCCTGATGCCCGTAAGGTTGTCCAGCTCCTGAAAAGTACAGGGTCCTGAATAGGATGCCTCGGTGAACTTGTCGGCGCTTCTGGTAATCTGAACCTGGATGATATAGCCTGTGGCGGTTTTGGTGATATTCCCGCCCAGGATATAGTCTGTAGGGGTCAAATGCCCCAAGTCCTGCCCCGCTTTCGCATTGTCGTCATAATAGCCGGAAAGAAGTTCGGCATACTGGTTGTCGAGCTGCACCCGGTCCAGTACGTTTATGGCGGAATATCCCTTAAAATTACTTACAAACTCGCCCTGCACCAAGGCGGGGAGATAGGCCTGATCCGCCGCCAGGCCCGTTGACTGCGGCGCGAGAATGGCGATGCTCTTCCCCTTGCCGCCATCCCCGGTAAAGTTAAAGGACGGGGGGGGGGGGGGGGGGGGGGGGGTGGCCCCTTCCCCTCCCCCCCCCGCTGGTTAAAACCCCACTTCAGTGAAAAAATCCCCAAAATTTTTATAAAATAACGGGCTTTTTTTTTTTTATAAACCCCGCCCCCCCAGATATACCCACCGCTACACACTCTCTCTCTCCACACCTCTCTCTCTCTCTATATATATATATATATATATATATATATATATATATATATATATATATATATATATATA
>BNUV01000148.1 GCA_025997615.1 Spirochaetia bacterium | reverse complement strand
TAATTACAAAGAGGCCCAGGCCATGATCGCCGCCCGGGATGCCAGCAAGAAGCTTTTGACCATTGGTTATCAGAGCCGCTATCGTGCCGACAGCCTTTTCCTCAAGGCCGAATGTGAGGCCGGAAATTTGGGCGAAATTTATTTTGCCCGGGCCACCGCCATCCGCCGCCGGGCCGTTCCCACCTGGGGTGTTTTCCTGGACGGTGAAAAACAGGGCGGCGGTCCCCTCATCGACATCGGCACCCATTCACTGGACCTGACCCTCTTTATGATGAACAACTACGAACCCGCCTATGCCGTGGGTACGGTTTATCATAAATTGAACAAGGAAAAGAATTCAGGCAATGCCTGGGGCGATTGGGATCCGAAAAAATTTACCGTGGAAGATTCCGCCTTCGGTTTTATCGTCATGAAGAACGGTGCTACAATTATCCTCCAGAGCTCCTGGGCGCTGAACGATGCCAATCCCCGTGAGGCGGTAACGACCCTCTGCGGCACCAAGGCCGGCGCCGATATGCCCCAGGCCGGTTCCGTTGTGATTAACGGTGTTAAGCACGGCAAACAGTACACCCTGAGCCCGGATCTTTCCGCCGGGGGAGTGGCCTTCTACGACGGCTCCGGAGACAAAGACACGGACCTGGAAGCCCGGACTTTTGCCGCCGCTGTCCGGGGCCAGGGCAAACTGCTGGTTCTCCCCGAACAGGCCGCCGCGGTAACACGGATTTTGGAAGGCATTTACAAATCCGCCGAAACCGGAAAACCGTATTATTTTGGAGAATAAGATGTCAAAAAAAATACAGGTAACTGTGTGGAATGAGTACCGGGACGATCAGATGACCGGTGAGACCGCCGCCATTTATCCCCAGGGTCTGCATAATGCCATCGCGGATTTTCTGAACCGTGACCCGGATATTGAGGCCGGAACATCGGTTATCACCGATAGCGAACAGGGTCTTTCAGAAACCATACTTGACAAGACCGATGTGCTTGTCTGGTGGGGCCACCGGTATCACGGGGAAATAGAGGACGCCTATGTCGGCCGGGTCATCGACCGGGTACGCCGGGGCATGGGGATTATTTTTCTCCACTCGGCCCACGAGTCCAAACCCTTTAAGGGCCTTTTGGGAACCTCGGGCCATCTTTCCTGGCGGGAAGCGGGGGAACGGGTCCGCATCTGGCAGACGGATCCTTCCCACCCCATTGCCGCAGGTGTCCCCCTGAACTTTGTTATCGAGCATGAGGAAATGTACAGCGAGCCCTTTGGCGTTCCCTCGCCGGAGAGCACTATCTTTATCAGTTGGTACAAGGGGGGCAATGTTTTCAGAAGCGGCCTTACCTTCCGCCGGGATCTGGGTAAGATTTTCTACTTCCAGCCCGGTCACGAGACCCATCCCAACTATTTCAACGAAAATGTCCAAAAGGTTATCACCAACGCCGTAAAATGGGCAAAGCCGGAGCTCCGGGTTGAGTCCCTGGCCTGTCCCAACGACAAGGAACCACTGGAAAATTTGTAGCATGGCGGGCCTTCCTGAAAGTTTAGCTTTCAGGAAGGTTCTTTTTTTGGCGCGCCCGGCATGGGCGGTAACAACAGGGGGTAAATTTTGATTTCCGGGAAATCATCTCCAACAAGGCCGTATCTGGTTCAGATTATTTTTTTCATCGTGGTTTTGTATGCGGTATGCGCCATGACTGCTCTTTTGCTGATTCTTTTTCTTGTTCCAGAGCAAAGCATAGACACAAAGTTTTTTATTCTGGCCGCCATGCTTGCCTTCGGGACCATGGAACTTACCAGTGCCTACCATTTGAGCACCATGGTCCGGAGAAAAAAACGGAAAACGGACCGGGAAATACAGGGAAGCCAGACTATCGGTTTCGGCGAGATTTTGGCTGTCAGTCATTTTGTGTCCCGGATACTGTTTTTTGTTATTGTGTTTTATGGAATAGGCGCCCTGGTCTTCATTGTACCGGTCTTCGGCACGGTTTCCCGTTTTCCCCAACTGCATTTTAACCCCCGGCTTTTGCTGCTTTTTTCCGTCACTTCATTTGGGCTTACGGCGTTTATCAGCATCTATCACCTGAGCACCATGGTCAGGCGGCGGAAGCGGAAGACGGACCGGGAATAACCAGAGGTTTTTCATGGATTGAGTCACACAACGATAATACCCACAATAACCCAGGCATAAATTTGAATAATTCTTGTTTGCCAGGTAACAATCCGTATAATCATCCGGCCTGCGGTTGAAAAATTATCCGCCCTGAAAAATATCCAGCACAAACCGACAAATTGGCGACGACAGTCAAAACAAGCATGAGAAAACAAAAGCGCCAATCCCACCAGCCGTAAAAGACATAACTGGCGATTAACAGGATAATATGCCGTGCTTTACGCTACTTGGTAACGATCATCGCCACAAGCACTATTTCAAAAAATACAAAAAAAGTGATGCTGGAAAAGGCCATTATAGGGAACCGCCCTTTTCTATTTCGTTTATCCGCCTGAACAGTTCATTGGCGATTATCCGGTGACCGTTTTTGTTTAGATGGCCGGCGCCGACAGCGGTATTGGCTAAGGCAGAACCGTCTTTGTTAAGCGTTAAATGGGGATGATAAAATATTATCGGTTTATAGAGGATAATAAAATAGTACTATATAAATGTGACGATTTTTTAGGATGGAAAAAAACTAAAATTGAATTTATAATTCACTAAACGGTTGGCGCAAAGGCGGCTGATTGAGTGCCCTCAAATTTGGTGCCGCCTGCGCAGGAGTGATCGAATAATATGGCAGAACGTAAGCTGGGAGAAAAAATCATTGCGGCCGGTGAAGCTCTGGACAAAGGGGCCTTTACCTTCAAAAAAGCCCTGCTGCTCTGTTTTTTTGTGGACGGCCTCTGGTTCGCGGCAAACCTGATTTTTGGGATTGTTCATCTGAATTCCGGTTTTTTCAGTTCCTGCGCCTATCTTGGGGTGGTGCTTTTTACCGCCGCCAGAACCAGTAAGGACGAGCTGCGGCGCATTTTTGTGTGGCGTACCATGCCGGCGCATATATGGGCGGCGCTGCTTATTATGTTCTTTGGTTTTGTAATCCTCAGCTCTGAATTCTTCAATCTTTTTGTGACAGTGTTTCCGGTGCCGGGCGGGATTTTCGGCGGCAGGCAGGGATCATTGCCGGCGGTGATTGTGCTGAGCGCTCTTTTTCCGGGCTTTACCGAGGAGACCTTTTTCCGGGGAATACTGCTGCGGCGTTTTTGCCGGGTATATTCCCGGCGCAAGGCCATACTCCTCAGCGCCGCGCTTTTCGGCATCATGCATCTTAACCCCTGGCAGGCGGTAAACACTTTTATAATCGGCCTCTTTCTGGGCTGGGTCTACTGCCGCTATAAGAGCGTCTGGCCCTGTATGCTCCTTCATGCCTACTACAATGTGCTTGCGACTTATATGCTCTACACGGAAAAACCCTGGGGGGCTGTCTTTATGCATCCCCTGTGGGTAAACATTACCGGCTTTATACTCTTTGGCCTTGGTCTGCTGATGCTTATTGTGCTGCATAACTATGAAAGAAAGAGGTGACGGGGGGCCTATTCTGGTCCTGGATACCTCCGATACCCACTTGCCGGGCAGCCGGGAAGCGTTTAGAATTATTTTAGCCGGAGAAAAAACGAAGGAGAGTAAAATGCCGTTTCGAAAAGATTTTGTTTGGGGAGGCGCCAGCGCTTCGTATCAGATTGAAGGTGCGGTGAACGAGGACGGCCGCGGGCCATCGGTGTGGGATATGTTTTGCAAACAGCCGGGCCGCATATTAAACGGTTCCACCGGGGACTGTCGGCATTCATCCAGCCGCCCTGGCGGTAAAGGGCATAAGGATAATCCCAGTGAAACAATGTCGCATAGGGCGTTATCCCCGCTTTAAGTAAACTATCCAGAAGGCGATCAT
>BNUV01000147.1 GCA_025997615.1 Spirochaetia bacterium | reverse complement strand
AATTTTAGGATATTTACGCGGTCCTGATAAAAAAGACGCCTATTGGTTGATTAATATTGAAACAGGATGTTTCAGTCCTATAGCCAATGATAAATTGGACCCTTATGGTGATGGACATCCTCATGTACATGGTGATTGGTTTGTTACAGATACATACCCTGATAAAGCACGGATGCAGCATTTAATCCTTGTTAACTGGAAATCAGGAGAAATTAAAGAAATTGGTCAATTTTTTCACGGATTCAAATATTCCGGGGAAACACGATGTGATTTACATCCAAGGTTTTCACCTGATGGAAAATCAATCTTTTTTGATTCGGTTTTTTCAGGTAAAAGACAATTATATAAAATGGATATATCATTATGAAATTTTCTGTCCTTCTTTCGGTGTATAAAAATGAAAAGCCTGAGTATCTCAATCGGGCTCTTGTTAGTATTTGGGATGATCAAACGCTCAAGCCGGATCAAATTGTTTTAGTAGAAGATGGTCAGTTAACATCGGAATTAGATAAAGTAATAGATGAATGGCAGCAGCGATTAAGTGATATATTTACTGTTGTCAATTTACCTGAAAATGTTGGCTTGGGAGCAGCCCTTAATGAAGGGCTTAAATACTGTAAACATGATTTAGTTGCAAGAATGGATACGGATGATGTTTCCCTGCCGGATCGATTTGAAAAACAAATTGCATTTATGAATAATAATCCACAAATCGCTGTGAGCAGCGCTTTTATAGAAGAAGTTAATTCATTTTGAAAAATAATTATATATCAATTCGCAAGATTCCATTAATACACAATGAAATTGAAAAATTTGCGAAATATCGTAATCCCATTAGTCATCCTGTATCTATATTTCGTAAAGATGCGGTTTTAGCAGTAGGCGGTTATCCTGCATTCAGAAAATCCCAGGATTATGCCCTCTGGTCATTAATGCTCAAGAATAATTATCAATTTGCAAATATTGATGATGTCTTACTTAGAATGCGATGTGGAATTGAATTATTTCAAAGAAGAAATTTTAGTTATTTTAAATATGAATTTGATATACTAAGATTTCAAAAAAAGATTGGTTTCATAAATAATTATGAATTTGCAAGAAATGTTATAATGAGGTTTTATGCCCGTATCTTGCCAGGATTTATAAAGAAAATAATATATAGATTTGTGAGATAATTCCATGCTTAATATTACTATTATCGGCGGTTCCGGCTTCGTTGGAACCCGTTTAACTGCACGTTTAATCGCTTCCAACCACATGGTAAGAATTGCCGACAAAAACGACAGCGCGAAATATCCGCGTCTTCGCATCTATGCCGATGTCCGTGAGCCGGACACACTTGAAAAAGTCCTCGCCGGTTCTGATGTAGTTATCAACCTTGCCGCCGAACACCGTGATGATGTTACCCCAAAATCCCTCTACGATGATGTGAATGTAACCGGCGCGGAAAATGTTTGCGACGTCTGTACGAAACTGGGTATTAGGAAAATCATTTTTACCAGTTCCGTTGCGGTATATGGATTTGCCCCAGTCGGAACTGATGAAACCGGTAAGATTAATTATTTCAATGATTATGGACGTACCAAATGGTTTGCGGAAGAAAAATACCGTACATGGCTTGTCTCGAATCCTGAAAATTCTCTTACCATCATCAGGCCAACCGTTATTTTTGGTGAACAGAACCGGGGGAATGTATACAATCTTTTGCATCAAATTACGGGCGGTAAATTCCCGATGGTGGGGAAGGGGACGAACTTCAAATCAATGGCGTATGTGGAAAATGTTGCGGCATTTATTGAATACAATCTGAATAATACCCACGGTGAACATCTTTTCAATTATATTGACAAACCTGACCTTGACATGAATACCCTCGTAACCGAGGTGAACAGGATATTGGGTAAGCCCGGAAAATTGTTTCACTGGCCCTATTGGGTAGGTTATTTTGGCGGTTTGTGTTTTGATGTATTGGCGAAAGTATTACGAAAAAAATTGCCCATTAGTTCAATCAGAGTAAAAAAGTTTTGCGCAAATACGATGTTTGAGTCTTCTAATATTAAAAAGACGGATTTTAAAGCGCCGGTAAGTCTTATTGAGGGATTGGAAAGAACAATAAAGTACGAGTTCATCAATAAAGTAAACGATCAGGTGTTTTATACCGAATAAAGACAAACAGATTATATCCTTGACCCGCCCGCCCCTTCCCCGCTATACTCAAGTTATGAAAAGACGCTTGCCCATAGGCATACAGGATTTTGCAAGCATCCGCGAAGAAGGTTTCCGTTATGTTGACAAAACCGAGCGGATTCACGGCCTGATAAGTGGTTCGGGCAGGGCTTTTTTCCTGTCCCGGCCCCGGCGCTTTGGGAAAAGCCTTTTGTGTTCGACTCTGGGCGCGATTTTTGAGGGGCGGCGGGATCTGTTCGGCGAGATTGTGGGGTATCCGGCCTTGGCCATCAACTCCCTTGAGTGGGACTGGAAGCGGCATCCGGTAATCAGAATTGACTTAAATGCGGGGCTGTATTCAGAGGGTATAGAGGCGCTTCGATCGGTGTTGTATTCCGAGCTGAAGCGTGAATCCGGTAAACAGGGGATAGCGCTGGAACAGGCGGATGTTACCAGCCAGTTTAAAAGTTTAATAGAAAAATCCTGCGATAAAACTGGTGAAAAGGCTGTCATTATTATTGATGAATATGATAAACCGTTACTTAGCACCATTGACCTGCCTGATATACATAACAAAATGAGGGATATGCTGAAGGGTTTTTACGGCGTGTTAAAATCCTATGACGCGTATCTGCGTTTTGTGTTTTTAACCGGTGTAACCAAATTTGCACATGTAAGCGTGTTTTCGGATTTGAATCATCTTGATGATTTAACACTGAACCCTGATTACGCTGATTTGTGCGGCATAACACAAAAAGAGCTTGAACAAAATTTTGAACCGGAAATAGAATCAGTTTTGCAAAACACCGGTAAAAACAGGGAAGCTTATCTTGAGGATATGCGCCGTTTTTATAACGGATACCGATTTACACGCAAACCTCTTACCGTTTACAATCCATTCGGCTTGCTGAATCATTTTAACGAACACGGAGAATTCCTGTCCTATTGGTATAATACCGGAACGCCAACCTTCCTGGTAAAACTTATTGCCAGTCAAAAGGTTAATATCCTCAATTTAAATAATCTGCGTGTCGGCAGATACGAATTCGGCAAGTATGATGTTGCTGGAATGAAGGCGGTGCCGCTGTTGTATCAAAGCGGATACTTGACGGTGGTTGATTACGACGAAGAATTTGACGAGTATAAACTTGATTATCCAAATGAAGAAGTGCGATCAGCTTTTGCAAAGTCGCTTATAGAAGATTATTTGCAGGCACCGGATGATAAATCAAATACTTTGTATACCCAGCTTCCAAGAGCCTTGGCTAAAGGCGATATTGACACTGTAATAAACACGATAAAGGTATTTCTGTCATCTATACCTTACGACATAATCAAGGAAAGCGAAAATTACTTTCAAACTGCAATACATCTGATATTCACAATATTAGGCATGAACTGTCGTTCCGAATTGCGTATTGCATCCGGCCGCATAGACACCCTGGTAGAACTGAAAAACTACGTGTACTGTTTTGAGTTTAAGTTGAACGGTACTGCGGAAGATGCGTTAGCTCAAATTGATACAAAAGAGTATCTGTTGCCGTGGAAAGGCAGCGGCAAGAAGCTGTTCAAGGTTGGCGTTGTATTTGACTCGGAGAAGCGGAATATCGGCGAGTGGAAAGCGCTGAATTTTTCTTGACCCCCCTGCCCTTTTCTCTCAATAAATAAAACTCATGCTGAAAGGTTACGGGTTGTAGCCGCAGCTTTCTCTGTCTTCCCGAAGCCCTGTCCGCAACGTAACCGTCAAATTAAGGGGTGACAATATTCCAAGGCAGCAGTTTTTCCCAGTCGTCCGGAAAAACGGCAAGCGGGGCGCGCTCAAATAAATCTCGCACATAATCCAGCGGCTCAAGGCCGTTCTGC
>BNUV01000146.1 GCA_025997615.1 Spirochaetia bacterium | reverse complement strand
CGAGGAGGCGGGCGGTGGTGGTTTTGCCGCAGCCGGATTCCCCCACCAGGCCGTAGGTTTCGTTTTCGCCAATGGAAAAGGAAAGGTCCCGGACGGCGTGGACAAAACGGCCGAAACGGGCGAAGAAGCCCGCCTCCAGATTAAAGCTTTTACGCAGGGCAGAAACGGTGATTACCGGCATGCATACAGTATTGATACTTTCGCGGTTAAATTCAATAATAGAATAAATGGACTCTGCGAAACGTCTCGTGGCGGTGGTGGAAATCGGTTCCACGGGAATTAGATTATTGGTGGCGGAAATCGACTCACGCGGCGGCTGGCAGGTGCTGGAGCGGGCGGAAAAGCCGGTGGCCCTGGGCCGGGACGTGTTTACCTCTGGAAGGGTCTCCCGGGAATCTTTTATGGAGTGCCTTCAGGTGATACTGAATTTCCGGGAGCTGCTTGCGGGCTGGGACATAGCCGGAAAGGACGCCCACGCCATTGCCACCAGCGCCCTCAGGGTGGCCCGGAACCGGGATGTGTTTGTAGACCGGGTCCGCCGGGAAACGGGGTTCCACCTTTCCATTGTGGAGGGTATTGAGGAAAACCGCCTGATGTATCTGGCGGTCCGTTTTGCCTTAAAGGATGATCTTCCCCAATTCTGGCGGGCCAATTCCATGATCATCGAGATAGGCGGCGGTTCCACGGAGATTATGCTTCTGCGCCGGGGCCGGATGGTGGCGGCCCACAGTCTCCGGATGGGGACTATCCTGATCGACCAGCGGGTCAGGCAGTCGGTAATTTCCCCCTGGTCACGGGACCGGTACCTGAACGAAAATATCCGGAACACCTCGGAGCTTTTGAATTCAGAACTGGACATGGCCCATATCAGAACCTTTGTTAGCGCCGGTTCCGATGCCCGGGTGGTGGCGGCGCAAATCGGCAAAGAGCTCAACGAACATTGTCACATAATTGAACGGGATAAATTTATCGCCTTTGCGGATGAGATTCAAAATTATACGGTGGAAGAAGCGGTGCGCAAGCTCCACATAAATTTTGGTGATGCCGAAGGGATTATTCCGGGCATTCTGGTTTACAAACAATTTCTGGAACGGACCAATGCAGCGGCGCTGGTGGTGCCCCATATTTCCACCCGCGAAGGGCTTCTGATCGATCTGGCCCAGGGGGTTAATTCGGAGCTGCAGGAAGAATTTTATTCGCAGATCATCGCATCGGCGGTAAATCTGGGCCGCAAGTATCATTATGATGAAGCCCATCACCGGCAGGTGGCGGATTTTTGCTTGCTGCTTTTTGATGCGCTCTATCAGGAACACGGCATGAACCGCCGTGAACGGATGATGCTGGAAGTGGCGGCGGTTCTCCACGACATCGGAATGTTTATCCGCAGTTCCGGGCACCACAAACACGGGCAGTACATCGTAAGCCATTCGGAAATTTTCGGTCTGCACCGGGAAGAGCTGGACGTGATCGCCAATGTGGTGCGGTATCACCGCAGTGATCCGCCGGTGGAAACGGACATCGGGTATATTTCACTGCCCCCGGAAAATCGTATTCTGGTGTTAAAGATGGCGGCAATTCTCCGGGTGGCCGATGCCCTTGACCGGGGCCATTCACGGCAGATAAAAAATTTCAGCATAGAGCGGAAAAGTGAAACCGTGATCCTCCATTCGGGGGGGAACCACGATCTTAGTCTGGAGCTTTTTGGCCTGGAGGAAAAGGCCGATCTTTTTCAGGATGTTTTTGGATATAGGGTGATACTCACCTAAAGGTGATGAGCGTATGATCGAAGGCCGTTTTTTAAACCGGGATCTTTCCTGGATAGATTTTAACCGCCGGGTGCTGGAAGAAGGGCTCAGGCCGGAGCTTCCTCCGCTGGAACGGCTCCGGTATCTGGCCATTGTTTCTTCAAACTTTGATGAATTTTTTATGGTCCGTGTGGCGGCGATAAAACGGAGTATCAGGGCCGCTGCGAATAAGCTCCCGATCCTGCAAGATCCTTCGGGGCTGCCGCCGGAAAAACAGCTCCGGGAGGCGGCTCTGCGGGTGCGGGATATTATCGCTTTGCAGTACCGCTGCATGGAAGAAGAAGTTTTTCCCGCCCTGGCTAAAGGCGGCCTGGAACTGGCGCGGCCTGAATCTTATACCCTTTCCCAAATGGATTATCTTGAATCCCTTTTTATCCGGGAAATTTATCCGGTCCTTACCCCCTTGAGGATGGAGGAAGAAGGGCCCCTGCCATCCGTGAGGAGCGCTTCCCTTTACGCGGCCTTTCTGCTGATGCCGGATGATGATGATAGCATAGAACATATAGCGATTATACAGATTCCGCCGGCGCTGGACAGGATCATTAAGCTGCCCGGTGTTGACGGTAAAATTACCTGGGCGCTTTTGGAAGATGTGGTTATCACCTGGGGGAGTTATATTTTCCCCGGCTATACGGTGAAAGAAAATATGCTCTTTAAGCTGAACCGGGATGCGGATTTTTCCGTTGATGAACAGCGGGATGAAGATTTTATTGAAGCCATGGAAGAAGTTTTGGAAAACAGGGAACATTCCCCGGCGGTGCGGATGGTGTACAGCCCCGGCAGCGAAAAACTAAAGACCGCCCTGGCTTCACGGTTTAATCTGGAAGAAATAGACCTGTATGAATGGTCCGGGCCTTTTAATTCGGCGGATCTTCTTGAACTTGCCAATATACCGGGCTTTGATAATCTGCGGGAAAAGCCCTGGAAAATCTACGGCAATCCTTCATTTCCCGAGGGGGAGAGTATTTGGGATCGATTGGGCCAGGGGGATGCGCTATTGCATCTTCCCTATGAATCCTTTGATCCGGTATTGCGTTTTTTCGAGGAGGCGGCGGCGGACCCGGCGGTGATCTCCATCAAGGCAGCCCTGTACCGCACCAGCGGCAATTCACCGATTATCAAAGCTTTGGAACAGGCGGCGTTGAACGGCAAACAGGTTATCGTGGTGGTGGAGCTCAAGGCCCGTTTCGATGAGGAGCGGAATATTTCCTGGGCGAACCGTCTGGAAAAAGCCGGGGTGATTGTTGTCTACGGCCTCTCCCGGCTTAAAGTTCACGCAAAAATTTCCATGGTATTACGCCGGGAGAACGACCGGATAAAACGGTACATACATCTTTCCACCGGGAACTACAACGACAAAACCGCCAAACTATATTCGGACCTTTCGTTTTTTACCACCCGCGAAGAAATCGCCTACGATGCGGGACTTTTCTTCAACATGATCACCGGTTACTCGGCAATACAGCCCATGCGGCTTCTGGTGATAGCCCCTACAGCGTTAAAACAACGGCTGCTGGAGCTGATAGGCCGGGAAACCGACCGGTCAAGCCAGGAGTATCCCGGCAGGATCATGGCAAAGATGAATTCCCTGGCGGATCCTGATATTATCGAAGCGCTCTACCGTGCGTCTCAGGCGGGGGTAAAAATATTTCTTAATGTCCGGGGTATCTGTATGCTGATTCCCGGCGTGAGCGGACTTTCGGAAAATATAAAAGTTATCAGCATTATCGATCATTACCTTGAACACGGGCGGATCTTTTCTTTTGCCAACGGCGGCGCCGAAGAAATTTTTCTTTCCAGTGCCGACTGGATGCCCCGGAATCTGGAACGCCGGGTAGAGCTGATGTTTCCCGTGCTACAAGACGAAACAAAAAACCAGGTGCGGGAAATTCTTTCCGCGTATTTTAAGGATAATAGCCAATCCTGGGAGCTTGGGAACGACGGCCGTTGGCAGCGGCGGAAAACTCAGGCGGAAGAAACATTCCGTGTTCAAACCAGTTTTCTTGAACTGGCCGAACGGACATCGGCGCCTTTAATTTCCGCGCCGGAATTTATCGTCCGCCGCAGTCCGTCATAAAAAGGGTCATCATGATGAAACGAATTATTCTGAAAAACGGTGAAGAAGACCGGATACTCCGGGGGCATCCCTGGGTGTATGATAACGAAGTTGCTGAAATTCTCGGTTCCGGCGGCTCCGCGGAATTGGAGCCGGGGGAATTGGCAGAG
>BNUV01000145.1 GCA_025997615.1 Spirochaetia bacterium | reverse complement strand
ACTATCAGGATCACGCGCAAACCAAAGTAAAAACAGAAGAATCCATTGTTTTACAACTGCCCGAAAGGGACATCGTTGTAGAAAACATCAATTTAGCTGCCGGAGAAAATTGTATACTCCCCATTAATCTGCATATTGGAGACATTCATCTTCGCTGCGCCCTGGCCCAGCCCCTGTGTAAGTTTGAGGTACAAGGTGAAACATATGTGTTCTTCTTTGCTCCGGAAGGGATAAATCCGGCATATCATTTTGCTGAAAATGTTATTGTGCACCCGGAATCGGGGAGTATCAGCATAGAGCGGAATTCCGTTTTCTGCCCGTCTGCTGAAATGTCCCTGTTTACGGCCAACTCTGATAGAGAAAAAGTACACATTGTTACATTAACCCGCAAACAAAGCTTGAATTTCCAGTACATTGAATGGAATGGCCGGCCTCTGGCGATGCTTACCGAAGCGGCAATTATCGCTTCTCCTGAATCAATTAAACTGGAACATGATACAAACATGGTAGAATACGTCGTCTTCCCCGGTGATGTTTTGCCAATCCCGCCAAACACTATACCATGCGAAAAACCAGGGGTGTTTAACCGCCGCTGCCTGCAACATGAAGCGGTTGAAATTACCCCGGAGATGGAACAAATTGGGTCGGGCCGGTATCTCGTAAAAATTCCTTCCTGGGATCCGCAAAAGCTAAAAGATCTTATATTGCAGATACACTACACCGGCGACATTGGCCACGCCTTTATTGATGGGGACATGATTGCGGATAATTTCTGGAATGGGGCGGTCTGGGAAATCGGCCTCCGGGAATTTGCGGAACGGCTTAAGCTTAATCCATTGACTCTCTACATAACACCGCTCAAAGAGGCATCCAAAATTAATGTTGAATCGACAATGGCAGGGCGCAGAGAGGAAACCGGCGGGCTTACTGCCTGTATTCACGACATAAAAGCTGCGGCCATTTATGAATGGGAAATAAATCAGGAGAATGCATAATGGCAACCGTAAGCATTGGCGAGCGGGAAGTAACTATACCAACCTACGATGTGGGCGCCCAAAATAAAAATCCCCTGTTCCTGGAAAAACGGGTGTATCAGGGCAGTTCAGGCAAGGTGTACCCCTATCCGGTAATTGACACGGTATTTGACGAGAAACATGACAAAACATATACGGTGGTGTTTTTGGAAAATGAGTATATACAGGTACAGGTAATGCCCTGCATGGGGGGACGCATTTACCGTGCGCTGGATAAAACAAATAATTATGATTTTGTTTATCATAACCGCGTCATTAAACCCGCCCTGGTGGGACTTACCGGTCCCTGGGTTTCGGGGGGCATTGAGTTTAACTGGCCCCAGCATCACCGGCCGAATACCTTTGGCCCGGTTGAATACCGTATTGATGATTCCCTGCCTGACAAAAAAACGGTATGGCTCAGCGAAGGGGACAGAATCTATGGCACAAAAATGACCATGGGCATCAGCCTTCGCGCCGGCGTAGCGGCAATTGAAATTACCGCGGAACTGTACAATCCAACGAACGAAGCGCAGTCTTTTTTGTGGTGGGCAAACCCGGCGGTTTGTGTACACGATCAAACCCAGTCGATTTTTCCTCCCGATGTACATGCGGTAATGGATCACGGCAAACGCGATGTGTCGCGCTTCCCCATCGCTACCGGCGTTTATTATAAGATGGATTATTCACAGGGTGTTGATATCTCCCGGTATG
This sequence comes from Spirochaetia bacterium, assembly GCA_025997615.1. Lineage (GTDB taxonomy): Bacteria > Spirochaetota > Spirochaetia > Treponematales > Breznakiellaceae > BNUV01. The sequence goes on along the minus strand of BNUV01000145.1, from coordinate 2,315 downwards.
CCAATATTCCGGTGCCTACCTCGTACATGGCCTATCACTCGGATTACGACTTTGTCGGTAATTATGACTACAAGGCCGGCGCGGGGGTTTTGCATATTGCCGATCACCATATATCGCCGGGTAAAAAACAGTGGACCTGGGGAAACGGAGACTTTGGCCGGGCATGGGACCGGAACCTGACCGATGAAGACGGCCCCTACATCGAGCTTATGACCGGAATGTTTACGGACAACCAGCCCGATTTTACCTGGCTCCTGCCCTACAGCGGAAAAAATTTCACCCAGTATTTCCTGCCTTATAAAGAACTCGGTGAAGTAAAATGCGCTAATAAGGATATGGCGGCATACTTACAGGTCAAAGATGGCAAGGCCGAGGTTAAAATTTATGGCGTAAAAAAAATATCCGGTGCACGCATAATACTTAAAAATACCAATGCGATATATATTGATGAAAGGGTTGATCTTTCACCATTGCAAATATATAAAAAGATCGTACCGGCTGAAAATGGAGATCTGCTGCTTACCGTAAGCGCCGAAGGCATTGACGCGCTTTCTTATTCTTATAAGCCTGAAAATTACGATGTGGAAAAAATTCCCGATCCTGCCAGGGCGATTGGGTCGCCTGAAACACTGGAAAACACCGAGGCGCTATTCCTGGCGGGATTGCATCTTGAACAATACCGGCACGCAACATACGAACCGGATACTTATTACCTGGAAGGGTTAAAACGGGATCCGAAAGATATAAGGCTGAACAATGCCTACGGTAATTTGCTTTTCCGCCGGGGACAATTTGCCCGGGCCGAAACCTGTTTTTTATCCGCCAAAGAAAGCATTACCCGGCATAACCCCAACCCCTATGACGGCGAAGTGTTTTTTAACCTGGGCAAAACCCTTGAATACCTTGACAGGGACGATGAAGCTTTTGACACGTATTACAAGGCTATTTGGAGTGATGCCTGGCGCAGTCAGGGCTATTTGAAATTGGCGCAGATTGCTTCCCGCAAAGGGCAATACAGTAAAGCCGCCGAATATGGCCGCGAAGCGCTGTATGCCAATTACAAGAGCTTTAAGGTCCGTTCTTTACTTGCCATACTGTTCCGACATTCAGGAAAAACAGAGGATGTTGAAAAGTTACTAAGGGAAACACTGGCCTTTGACCCGCTTGATTTTATCGCATTGCGGGAAAAGGCGATCATTTCCGGGGATACTGGGACTGAAAATGAATTTAAGCGGGTCATGCGGGACAATGAACAAAACTATATCACCGCCTCTCTTAATTATGCCGAAGCCGGTTTTTATCAGGATGCCGTTGATGTGCTCAACAGTATTAGCACAGATTCTGCCCCTCGCGGTATGATTCCCTATTTCCGTGCATTTTTCCTTGAAAAGGCCGGCAGTCCCCATACAGCGGCGGCATGGCAGGAAGTGTTGAGTGCGGATCCTGCATACTGTTCCCCCAATACCCTTGATGAATACCGGGTGCTGCTGCGGGCAATTGCTGTTAATAAATATGATGCAAAGGCGCATTATTATCTGGGCTGTTTTTTATACGACAAAAAACGTTATAATGAAGCCCGCGATAGCTGGGAATCCTCCCGTTTGCTGGATCCATCTTTCCCCACCGTGTGCCGCAACCTGGCCCTCTACTATGCGAATAAGACGCATGATTACGACAAAGCTCAAACTTTGCTGGAAAAAGCCTTTTCACTGGATGAAAAAGATGCCCGCGTGTTTTACGAATTATGCGAATTGTATAAAAAACGCGCCCTGCCCCTGGCGAAACAGCGGGAGATTATGGAGGCGCATTTTGATTTGGTTGGATCCCGTGACGATTTACTTGTCCTGTACGGAGAAACATTGAACGGATTACAGGAATATGAAAAGACAATCAAGGTTTTAATGAACCACCATTTTCACCCCTGGGAAGGGGGCGAAGGCAAAGTTCCAACCCTGCATATTGAAGCGCGGCTGGGCCTTGCCAAAGATCTTTTGAAGAACGGCCGTGATGCAGAAGCGGTAACAGAGCTTGAAAAAGCGCTTGTCTACTACGAAAACTTTGGAGAGGGAAAACTGCCCGGTGCTCAGGAAAATAATATATACTATTACCTTGGCATTGCTTTGAAATCAATTGATGCCGCAGGTTCTCAGGCATCCTTTTTGAAAGCTTCAACGGGGCTTTCGGAACCGGCGGGGGCGATGTACTACAACGATCAGCCGCCCCACACTATTTACTACCAGGGGCTTGCGCGTTATCCTGATAGGTATTTATAAACAAGAATCCTTCGCCTGAATCGTTGATCCGCAGGGCAAAAC
>BNUV01000144.1 GCA_025997615.1 Spirochaetia bacterium | reverse complement strand
CGGGGCTTGTGGGATCGGGACGCACCGAATTGGCCACCAGCGTTTTCGGCAAGTATTATGGCGTGAATATTTCCGGTAAAACATTGATTGACGGTAAAGAAATAAATTTGGATTCCATCCCAAAGGCTATTGAAAACGGTGTCGCCTATGTGACCGAAGACCGGAAGGAGTTCGGCCTGGTACTGATAGAAAGTGTTAAAGAAAACACTACCCTGGCGAAACTCAAAAAAATTACCAAAAACGGCATAGTGAACGAACACGAGGAAATTGTGGTCGCCGAGGACTACCGTAAAAAACTCAACGTTAAAACGCCGTCGATTTTACAGCTTGCGGGGAACCTTTCGGGGGGTAACCAGCAAAAGATAGTCCTTTCCAAGTGGCTTTTCACCGACCCCAAAATTCTCATTCTTGATGAGCCGACCCGGGGCATTGATGTGGGCGCCAAGCACGAAATCTACACGATTATCAATAGCCTTGCCGCGCAGGGCATGGCCTGTATTCTTATATCCAGCGAAATGCCGGAAATTATCGGTATGTGCGACCGGATTTATGTTATGAGCGAAGGCCGAATTACAGCGGAACTTCCGGGTAAAACAGCGACCCAGGAAGAGATCATGCGTCATATCTTGTCTAACTAAAGGAGTGGAATTTATGGATACCTTTTTAATACTGTTGAGAAAAAATATCCGGCAATACGGTATGGTCATCGCCCTGGCGGTGGCTATGGTCTTTTTTGGCGCTCTCACCGACGGTACATTTTTCAGGCCGGTAAACCTGACGAACCTGGTACTGCAAAACAGTTATGTGCTTATCCTTGCGGTAGGGATGCTGCTGTGTACCCTCACCGGCAATGTTGATCTTTCGGTAGGCTCCGTTGTTTGCTTTGTCGGCGCGGTCTGCGGCGTTATGATTGTGGATATGCACTTGAACCCCTATTTGGCTATGGGCGCCGCCCTTGCCATTGGAGCGGCCATAGGTATGTGGCAGGGTTTCTGGATTGCCTTTGTCCACGTCCCGCCTTTTATCGCCACCCTCGCGGGGATGCTTGTGTTCCGGGGCCTTGGGCAGGTGATTATGCAGGGTCAAACCAAGGCGCCATTCCCCAAAGAATTTCAGGTCATTGCTTCCGGTTACATCCCCGATCCCTTTGGGGGGCTTGCCATCGGAGGCTCGACTCTCCATCTGTTATCAATTCTTATAGGGCTTGTCATTATTGCCTTTATCATCACTACTGAAATTCGCAAACGAAACAAACAGAAAGCGTATCATTTTGATGTATTGCCCCAGGGTATATGGCTCGCCAAGGTGGTGGGTATTTCCGTGGTACTTTTTGCGTTCACCCTTGTTTTTGCCCTGTACCGGGGCTTCCCCAATATTCTCATTGTCTTGGGCATTCTCATTGTGTGCTATCAGTTTATGGCATCCCACACCGTACAGGGGCGGCATATCTATGCCCTGGGCGGCAACATTAAAGCGGCGAAACTTTCGGGCATCAAAACCGAATGGGTCATGTTCTGGATTTACACCAATATGGCCATCCTTGCCGCCGTAGCCGCCATGGTATTCGCCGCCCGCTTGAACGCCGCCACCCCCAAGGCCGGCCAGAATTTTGAGATGGACGCTATTGCCGCGTGTTATGTTGGCGGCTCCGCAGTTTCAGGCGGCGTGGGTACCATCATTGGCGCCGTGGTGGGCGGTCTTTTTATCGGCGTGTTGAATAACGGGATGTCCCTCATGGGTGTCAGTACCGACTGGCAGCAGGCGATCAAGGGCTTTGTACTTCTGTCGGCTGTGGCCTTTGATCTTTATTCCAAGGCGAGAAGCACGAAATAGCGGACCAGGCACGGAATTTTTTCCCATTCCGCGCCTGTACAGGAATATGACAATAATATAAAAACCATAGTTTTTGTAGGCTGTAATATCCGCATTAAAAACCGCCTCGAATTTCCAAAAGAAGCAGAATTTTCACCATTTGGGTGTATTCCGTTCAAAAAATCCTCCTAAAGTTGTAACCTAGGAGGTCTGTCATTACTATTATCAAGCGGCGGGAAACCGATCCTTTGCTGATAAAGGCACGGGAATTGGCGGATGCCTACGAACAAGCGACGGATTGCGGCATCCGGATTCTGGACCAAAACGGGGAGGCGCTGGAAAAAATTTCTAACCGGGATCCTTTCTCGTGCTGCGAATCCTGTGACAAATATTGCGGGGAATGCGAGCGGCTCCGCCTCAAGAGCATTGACGAAACCCAACGCCGGGGGGATGCCTGTGTTTACACCTGCGAATCAGAGTTTGTTTTTTGGGTATGCCCGGTTTATTACAAGGGACATCATATCGGGTCTCTTTTCTCCGGCGGTCTCCCTTCCCATGAAAAGACCTCTGAAGAAATACTGTCCCTGGCCCGGCTTCTCCGTCTCTGTGCGGAACAGTTATCCAATGGGGAAAATCATTTCGTTGAAAAAACGGAAGCCGGCACGGTGCGGGTGATTCATAAAAATAATTCTGCAGAGAGGATGGATTTCGCCTGCTCGCTGGAAAAAGAGCGGATACTTTTGGCAACTCTTCGCCGGGGCGACCGGGAGGCGGGTCTGAAAATTCTGGATGAAATATTAGAAAATGTTTTAGTTTTACATTCCGGCAATATTGATTTTTTCAAACTACGGGCCATTGAGCTTGCGGTTCTTTTGTCCAGGGCCGCCGCCGAAGCGGATGACGGCGAGGACGCTGGCGATAACGCCCTGGAAACCGGCATCCGTTGGCTCCGGCGCATACAGGAATCGGAAACAATTGAAGAGATAAGCGGAAATTTGCATAACATCGTGGAACGGATGGCGGGGGAGCTTTTTTCATTTAAGGGTTTCCGCCACGCATCGGCATTACGGAAGGCTGAACGCTACATCTGGGATAATTACACCCGAAAAATAAGCTTAAAGGAAATCGCCGGGGTGGCTGGTCTTTCTCCGCCGTACTTCAGCTCCATTTTTAAAGAAGAGATGAAAGAAAATTTTTCCGCTTATCTTAACCGTTTACGGGTTGAAAAAGCCGCATCCATGATGATGGAAACCGCCCTTCCCCTGAACGAAATCGCCCTATCCTGCGGATTTGAGGATCAGAGCTGGTTTTCAAAAATTTTTAAAATCTGCACCGGTATGAGTCCGGCAAAATACCGGGGGAAAAGCAATGAAACGGACAAAGAAGACGAAGGAGATGATTATCATGATGTATCAGACAATTCTTGAAAAAAGTTCATTCCCTCAGAATATTATACAAGAAAACCTGATCCTGCTGTTCAATAATAAAAGCAGGTTTATTATGAAGGAAAACGAACCAGAAAAAAATTTTGATAATACCGCCAAACCGGAGAAAACAAATCCGGTTTTGTTAAATGCCCATAAAATCACCTCTGACTATGCCAGGGCCACCGGCGCTTTAGTATGTGTCCATGATGCAAACGGTATGCCTATCCCCGAAATGTTTAAAGAAGTAACAACAGAAAAAAACATCTGCCTCTTCTGCACAAAATACCGGTCCCACAAAGAAGTAAAAAGGCTCAAGGATCTTTCTTACAATCCCTGCTGCAGAATTCATATTAACGCCTTCAAAGAAGCCCGCCAATTCGGCGGATTTTATATCTATATGTGCGAGCTTGGGTTTATGTTTTGGACCAGCCCCATCTACGAAAACGGCTGCTTTATCGGAGCGCTTTCTGCATCGGGTTTTCTGGGCATCGAAAAAGAAGAAACCGCCGGTGAAATGTTCGAGACCGCCGGGAGTGAAGTCTCTAAAGAAGAGATCGGAAAATTGCTCAATCCCTTTCCCCGGGGCGGATGTGAAAAAATAAACGCCCTGGCAAAAATTCTGCTTGTCTGCGCGGAATCTCTTTCCACGGGACCGCTGGATTACCACGAAATGTTTAAACGGCGGGCGGAGCAGCAGGCTTCTATCTCAGCGGAGATAGAGGCATTGAAGGAAAAATATCCTCCCGGCGCCGAGGGGCCGCCCTATCCGTTGGAAAAAGAACGGATGCTCATGTCCGCGCTGCGGCGGGGAAACCGGGAGGCCGGTAAAAATATTCTGAACGAGCTTCTGGCCAGCCTTCTTTTTTCCAATCCCGACGAATTTAAAAACATTCAGTTCCGCGCCATCGAGCTGGTGGTCCTCCTTTCACGGGCGGATTGCAACCCCGTCTGTACCGGACGCTCTATTTTGGAAAACAACAACAAATA
>BNUV01000143.1 GCA_025997615.1 Spirochaetia bacterium | reverse complement strand
TCCAGACCCAGGTTGTTTTTGATCGCCAGCTCCACCGCTTCGTCGGGGGAAATTTTCTGCGGGGCAGATTCCTGGGCGAAAAGGGCGGTGGCGTTAAAGAGGATGCAGAGCACCAGGGCGCATCCTAACCGCAGAGGGAGAAAGGGCGGGCCGTTTTGCCGCCTTTCCCGAAAAGAATAGATCATTAAAAAACTCCTTCCTGTCTGCGGGGAAAAACTTGAAAACTCACCGAATTCCCGCCAGCATTGTTAATAGGCCCGCATAAAGCGCGGTCTTTTCCGGCGTCTTGCCGGTTACTACTATAGATAAAACTATACCATAAAAATTTCATGATTCAAATCCTTCCAGACCCAGGGTGATAAATTTGTAGAGGGACCTGATCCTGCTGTTGGGCAGATCCGCAAAATCCATGCCCTGGGGCCGGTACATCAAGGCATTGATGATGAGAAAAAGCACCCAGTGGACCATCTGTTCTGTCGTCAGGCCTGCATTTTCCCCCGCACCCGGAGGCACCGACCGGCCCATGATCTCAAAAATTTTCAGAGTCCTGGGCGGGCCCATGTTTAACCGCCGGTTTCGGATCCAGTCCAGGGCGATAAGAATTTCCGGGTTGGACCGGAGATAGGCCGCCGCCGAAAAGACCATCAGATAGAGCCGGTCTCCGGGCCGCCCGGCATCCCCGGTGCTGGTTTCCACAAAAAAGGCAATACGGTCAAATTCGGTGAGAAAAAGCTGGCGGATCATGTCTTCTTTATTTTTAAAGTGGGCATAGAGACCGCTTTTTGACAGTCCCGAACGCCGGGCCACCATATCCATGGAAGCATCCCAGGGGCCGGCTTCCGCCACCGCCTGAGCCACCGCCTTGAGGAGGCCGTCATCGTCATGCATGGCCCCAAAATCCAGCGCCAGGGAATTTTCCAGCCCCTCGCAGTCCAGCGGCTCCAGCTCCGCCCTGTTAAGGCCCAGCCCCCGGCGTATATGCCGTTCGATGGAGGCCACCGTTTCCCCGACCAGACCCTCCGCCGGAGCTTCCGCCGTGCCGTCACTACATTCCAGCCGGTGAAAAACCGCCAGCCGGAATGTCGTGGTAGCCATTATCATATTGAAAAGAAAAGGCAGCTCCGGCGAACCGGGGGACAGCAGATTTTTCAGGTCTACACCCCGTTCCTGCATGGGGCCCATCATACTCCCCGCATCCTTCGAGCCGAAAACCATGATCAGGGCAAAAAGGGAAGCATCCCTGTTCCGGACATAGTATTCCGTGATACTCCGTATCATCACCAGAATCCGTTCCCGCAGATCCGCTATGCCCAGGGCTTTTTCGTAGCCTTGCCGGATAAATTGGCTGTAATCATCAAAAAAATGGGTCCTCATGGCTTCCAGCAGAGCCTGTTTTCCGGTAAAATGACGGTACAAAGCTGTTTTGCTGACCCCCAGTTCCCGGGCCACCTGCACGAGGCTGGTTGAAAGGTACAGTTCCCGCCCCCACACATGGAAGGCGGCCTTGATGATACTCTCGCTGGTCATAGTTCCTGCCGTCAGAAAAATATGTTACCGAACGTTCGGTAACATAAATATAACAACAACGGATAAAAAAGGCAACAGGGAAAAAGGAAAAATGCCTGACGCCACGCCCGTTCTTAACGCTTAATTCTCTGCGCACGTGACAGGCGCCATGGGCATCTTAAGAAGAATTTAACAGGCATTCATCCCTATCCCAACACCAGCAGGGGTAGCAGCAACAACGAAAGAAGGAATAATAATAGCAAGAAGAGGCAAAAAACCTCCCGACACGTCGCTCAGGTCTTCCTCGTCCAGTTCGCCCTTTTTAAACTCAAAGTCGGCGGGCTCCAGGGTTACCCCGTGCTTTGCCGCCAGGGCGATACCTTCGGCAACGATGGTTTCCCTGCCGGGGATCTGCCCCTCATACCGCTTCTTCGCCGCTTCCAGATCCGCCCTCAGGGCCGGGTCGGACTCCGCTTTCTTGTAAAAATCAATCAGTTTACTCATGTTCTTTTCTCCTATATAAATTATTACCACAGGAATGTTTTTTATTACACCACACAGCCCCCTCCCACCAGAGCCCTCAGTTCCTCCTCGTCCAGTTTGCTCCTCTTTACCTCAAAGTCGGCGGCTTCCAGGGTTACCCCGTGCTTTGCCGCTATGGCGATACCCCCGGCAACGATAGTTGCCTGGTCAGGGCTCTGCCCCTCATACCGCTTCTTCGCCGCTTTCAGATCCGCCTTCAGGGCCGGGTCGGACTCCGCTTTCCGGTAAAACTCAGCTAGTTTACTCATGTTCTTTATTCCATGGGCTGATGAACGGAAGAAGCCCCGACATATTTGCCATATCGGTATACCGTTTCGAGAGGAGCCGTTTTGTTCTTTCACAGGAATCCCTGTCTGCCGACATAACCGTTCCGTTTTTTCGTGCCGCCCGGACAAGACAGTTACCGGAACAATTGTTGCGAAAGGTACATTCTTTGCAGGATTCTATGGAACGGTAGTTTCTCTTACGTAAGCTCATAACCCTGTCCCAATCAATCACAATTTGATTGTCCTGGTATGCGCCAATTAGTAATTCATCAGCTCCGGAGCTTTCATCCATAACTTCAATACAGGTGCTTATCCTGCCATGGGGGGCCACACACATGGTTCCTCCGCAGGCATGACAATAGTACTCTAAATAACTATCCACATATTCAAGGGGGGAAAGTAATTCCAGGCCAAGGGATGCGGCCTCGGGAAGCAGCTTTTCCAGATTCCGGGTAAACAGGTTGAAATTTAACGGATCCATATCGGTAGTTTCACAGCGCCCGCAGTATTCCATGGGTAAAAGTCTGAGTTGTTTGATGCCGGAAACGGATCGGATATGCCGGATAATTTTCTCCATGTCATTGATTCCCTGTTCCGTAATGACCGCGTTGATACGTTTCAGGACACCCTTCTCCTCAAAGATGCGCAGACTGCGAATTACGGTTTCATAGGTGCCGTCCCCGTTTTCGGCGATCCGCTGCAGGTTGTGAATTTCCGGCGGACCGTCAAGGGAAAGACTGATGTGACTAAAGGTATCCGCCATCCAGCGCGCAGTATCTTCCGAATAAAAACCGTTGGTAGAAATACGGGTATACAATACCTGTCCCCGTTGGCTTGTTATATTCCCGGCGTACTCTATCGCTTTTTTTACTATCCCCGGGTTCATCATCGGCTCACCGGCGCCATGGAACTGTAGGGTGTAGGGGCCGGTTTCATTCGTATGGGCAAAAAAGAAATCAAGAGCGGCCCGGGCCAAAGGCCAATCCATAAGCCGGCCGGTATCATTACGGGCATTGCCGGAACAATAGCGGCAGGCCATGGAACACCTGCCGGAGGGGCAGAGGATAATCACCTTGCCAAACCTTTTAGCGGATACATTCGGGTGTGAGTAAGGGAACGGCGCAGTATGGCCCGCGATGGAATGTATCACCGCAAGGGCTTCTTCCTGCCCGGAGGCTGCCCGGGCGGTTTTTCCGGCAATAAGGTCCTCGGCCAGGCGCCCCGTCGAAGCCGGCTCTATTCCCGATATACGTTTATCAAAGGAATTAAAAAGGATACACCCCCCATCTTCGAGCCATAAGACCCTGAGATACTGCAAAGAAACCATGGGACCCTCCGTTGTTGGTACAAAAAAGTATCACACAGAATTGATCCCCCTGCAACCCTTGTATAATTTTTTTATTTAGGATGTAATATATCATCTGTTCGGGGTAATAAAAACTATATAGTACCTGCTATTCCGTATGGAAATAGCCTAAAATGGTGATGAGGAGTGCGCTATGAGTAAACTGAATGACCTTTATCAAAAGGCCAGTGTCGATGGGGACTTGAAAACGGAACTGATGGCGGTGAACAAGAAGCTTCAGGAAGAAAAAACCCTCACTAAAGAAACCGCCATTCCCGAGGTTATCCTTATTGCGGCAAAATACGGGATCACCCTGGAGCCCGCCGATTTTGAACAATTACTGACCGATGACCAGCTGGAATCCGTAGCGGGGGGTTGCTCCACCTCTACTCTTGTCCAACCTCGAGGACCAGATACCAGCTATAGGGGCCCCTGGAAACACTACGATGGGTCTCCAATATGTTAGGAAATAGTGATGACATCCGCAGCGACACTCATGCAGCAGTGTTTGCCGGGGGTGTTCCTGATGAAAATAGCCTAAAATGATGATGAGGAGTGTGCTATGAGTAAACTGAGTGACTTTTATCAAAAAGCCAGTGCCGATGGGGACTTGA
>BNUV01000142.1 GCA_025997615.1 Spirochaetia bacterium | reverse complement strand
CCGTCAAAGACAACTTTGCCCGCGGTTTTTTTGATAATGTTTGAAATGGCGTGTAAGGTAGTGCTCTTGCCCGCGCCGTTCGCGCCGATAAGGGTGATGATCTCCCCCGCGGCGACTTCAAAAGAGATTCCCCTTAAAGCGCGTATCGCCCCGTAATTGACCGTCAGGCCCTCCACTTTGAGCATGATCTCAGCCATTATCCTACCGCCTCCGAGCCAAGATACGCCTTGATCACCGCCGGGTTTTTGCGTATTTCCTCAGGCGTGCCCGCCGCTATGATACGGCCGTAGTCAAGCACGATGAGGCGCTCACATATTCCCATCACCAGGCGCATATCGTGTTCTATAAGCAGTATTGTCAGGTGAAACTCGTTCCGTATAAAAGAGATAAGTTTCATCAGCTCTTCAGTTTCCTGGGGGTTCATTCCCGCGGCGGGCTCGTCGAGTAACAGCAGACAGGGGCCGGAAGCCAGGGCTCTGGCAATTTCCAGCTTGCGCTGTTCGCCGTAGGGAAGGTTCCGGGCAAGCTCGCTCTTTTTTTTCTCTATTTTGAACAGCGAAAGCAATTCATCGGTCTGGGTTATCATCCGTTTTTCGTCGGTGCGGAAACGCTTAAGGCGAAACAGTACATCCAGGGGATTGGCGGTTCTTCCGGCGTGCAGGGCGATGAGGATATTGTCCTGGACGCTCAGGTTTGAAAAAAGCCGTATATTCTGAAAAGTCCGGGCAATACCAATGCGGTTGAGCTTTGCCGCCTTAAGCTTTCCCGCAAGATGGGTATAACCCCGGCGGTCCCGGAATTCAATCTCCCCGCCGGAGGGAACGTAAATACCGGAGAGCATATTGAACACCGTGGTCTTTCCCGCGCCATTGGGCCCGATGAGTCCCACCAGTTCCCCCTGGAAAAGCTCGCAGGAAAAATCACTTACCGCCTTGAGTCCCCCAAAGTCAATGGAAAGGTTTTCTACCCGCAGCCTGAGATCACTCATGTATTTTCCCCCGCGGGAAGAATTTGCGGGTTATGCGATCTACAATACGCACAAAGGAAAGTTCCTTCATGCCCAACAGCCCCTGGGGACGGAAGAGCATGACAAAAATGAGAATGACCGGATAGATGACCAGCCGGTAATCCTGAAAAAAGCGGAGGAATTCCTGCAAATAGGTGAGCACATAGGCCGAAAGGATGGAGCCGGTCATGGAACCCATACCCCCCAGTACCACATAAATAAGAAAATCTATTGATCTGAGAAACTGGGCCACATTGGGCTGCACCAGGCCGACAACCATAGCATACAGGCACCCGCCAATGCCGGCGATAAATGCGGCGATCACAAAGCCCAGCATTTTGTAGCGGAAAATATCAATGCCGCTGGAATTGGCGGCGATTTCATCCTCACGGCACGCCATAATAGCCCTGCCGTAGCTGGAACGCAAAAAATTCTGCAATAGCGCCACCAAAACAACCAGTACTGCCGTTACCACTACAAAGGCCAGTTCATCGTTCAGCTTAACCATCGTGGTAAACTGCCTGCCGTTGGGGCCGCCGGTCAGGGTTTTCAAGTTGATAAACACCACCCGGATAATTTCGCCGAAGCCCAGGGTAACAATGGCAAGGTAATCCCCGGAAAGCTTGAGTACCGGAAAGCCAATAAGAAAACCCGCAGCGGAGGTGAGCAGGATGGCGCATAACGCCGCCAGAGGCAGGGGCAGGCCAAGATCAAAATTGAAAAAAATACAGCTAAAGGCGCCGATAGCCAGGAATCCGGCCTGACCCAGTGAAAGCTGCCCGGTAATGCCCACGATCATATTGACCGACACGGCCATAATGGCGTTCACCCCGCCCATGGTGATAATGTGGGCAGTGTAGGCGTCAAGGAGCCCGGCTTTCATGAGTGCCAGGGGAAGGAATACAGCGAGAACGCCGATGATGAATAAAATCGCCGTTGAACGGAAGGGGAATTTATCCGTCATATTATACCTTCACCCGGTGTTTTTTACCGAATATGCCGGTAGGTTTAATCAATAACACGATGATCAATATTGAAAACGAAATTGCGTCACTGAACTGACTGGAAATAAAGCCCTTGGTAAAAGTTTCCGCAATGCCCAGGATAAAGCCGCCCAGCATGGCCCCGGGGATGGAACCTATGCCGCCCAGCACTGCGGCCACAAAAGCCTTAAGGCCGGGCATCATGCCCATCAGGGGATTCACCTGGGGATAGGCCGAGGCGTAAAGCACACCCCCGGCGGCGGCCAGCACCGAGCCCAGGGCAAAGGTAAAGGAGATAATTCCGTTTACCGAAATACCCATAAGGCTGGCGGCCTGGTTATCAAAGGAAACGGCCCGCATGGCTTTTCCCCGTCTGGTATAATTCACTATATAATTCAGAGCCAGCATCAGGAGCGCCGAGAGTATAATCACGATAATTTGAATATTGGAAATTGAAAGACCGCCAAGCTGTATATTGACTACCGCAGGCCGGGGAAACTGGCGCGGATTGGAGCCGATAAAAGGCAGCACCCGGGCTCCGTTTTCCAGGATCAGGCTTACCGCGATGGCGGTAATCAGCGAATTAAGGCGGGGCGCCGAGCGCAGGGGACGGTATGCCAGACGCTCAATACTTATGCCGAAACCGGCGCAGATGATCATGGAGACCACAAAGGCGAGTAACATACCCAGGGGACCCGCGCCGATGGCGCCTAACACAAAGTAGGCCGCGTAGGCCCCCACCATCAGAATGTCCCCGTGGGCAAAATTGATAAGCAGGACTATACCATAAACCATGGTATAGCCCAGGGCGATCAGGGCGTAAATGGAACCCAGAGAAACGCCGTTTATCAACTGTTGTAAAACGATCATTGGCCTTACTTGGGATTAACCGTGGTCTTGTATGCGTTGGCCAGCTTGCCGTCTTTCCTGACGATTTCCAGAATGGCCGCGCCCTTGATGGGGTCCCGGTTGGCGTCGAACCGGATATTGCCGGTAACATAGGGGCCGTTGAGCTTTGCCATGGCGTTTTTTACCGCAGTGGAATCAAAGCTTCCGGCGGCTTTTATCCCATCCAGCACCAGCATCATGGCGTCGTAGCCCAGAGCGGCGAACTGGGAAGCGGGCCGGTTAAACTTGGCCTGGAAAGATTTGACAAAGGCCGCGCCCTTGGGGTCCGTGGTATCCGACGCAAAGCCCGAAGACCAGTAACCGTTGAGCACCTCGTCGCCGGCATTGTCAATCAGGCTGTCCCAGCCGTCGCCGCCTACCAGTGCGCACCTGACGCCCTGATCCCGGAGCTGCTTGGCCTGGAGGGTCACGTCGTTGTAATAATTCGGCAGATACACCACATCGGGGTTGGCGGCTCTTATCCGGGTAACCTGGGCGTTAAAATCCACATCCCCCGACTGATAAGCCTCGTCCGCCACTACTTGTCCTCCGTTGGCCGCAAACTGTTTTTTGAACGAATCGGCCAGGCCGGTATTGTAATCCGCACCGGCGTCGTACAGAACCGCAGCCCGGCGGCTTCCCAGGGTACCATAGGCAAAGTCAGCGCCTACTACGCCCTGGAAGGGGTCAATAAAACAGGCCCTAAAGATAAAATCGCCGGCCGATGTAACGTCCTCCGCAGTGGCGGAGGGGGAGATCAGCACCACTTTTTGCTGCTGGGCCAGCGAAGTCAAGGCCTTGGTGGGGCCGGAAGTGCTGGAACCTATCACAAAGGAAACCTTGTCCCTGGTGGTCAGCTTGGTGAATGCGTTGATCGACTTTACGCTGTCGCCTTCATCGTCCTCGGAAATGAGAACCAGCTTCTTGCCAAGCAAACCGCCTGCGGCGTTGATCTCGTCAATCGCCAGCAAAGCACCGTCCCGCGACTCGTTACCATAGAAGGCAACACCACCGGAAAGCGGAAACACCGCTCCGATAGAGACCGCATTGCTGTCCTTGGCGCCCCCGGCAAAAGCCAGCGAGGCGGCACAAAACAGCACCATGAGCATCACAATGATCTTTTTCACTCTTGATTCCTCCTAAAAATCTTAAGAAATACCAAATCAACGCTATTTTACCGCAAATGAATAAGGTATGTCCAGTCGGTCGGTGGGTGACTCCAGGGCAAAAGCATTTAGAATTTCATGATATACTTCTATTCTTCTCTGGGAGGGGAAGAAGGAATGGAAGTAACGCAAGCCGACATTACCAAAATGACCGATTTTTTGGGGGAGATTCACGATCCGAGGCGGCAACAAGGCAATTTTCGGCATAATTTGATTGATATCTTGGTGATCGGACTGAGCACCGTCATAAGCGGACAAGATGAATTTGAA
>BNUV01000141.1 GCA_025997615.1 Spirochaetia bacterium | reverse complement strand
TTCCGCCGCTTAAGCTGCCCAGAGCGACCGGTGTTGCGCCGGTTACCGGCTTCACGAGCCCATTTACCGATGCGGCGGTGATAGACTGTGGGGTTACCGTAAAGCTCACATCAAAACTTTTCTCGGTGATATTAGCGCCGCCGCTCACCGTTACCGTGGCGGTGTAAGTCCCCGCCGTAAGCCCGATGTCGGGACCCACCGTAAAGGTGTCGCTGCCGCTTGCCGCTATGCTGCCTACCGAGGTTTTAGAGAGGGTAAACGAGCTGCTGTTTGTACCAGACAGAGCGATGGTCAAGTCGCCGGTCGCCTGGGTGCCGGTGTTGTTAATGGTTACGGTTTCAGTCGTTCGCTCCGTATAGCCGAAAATAGCCGGCGGGAAACTATACGGTTCAGTCTGATTAAGGCTAATACCGTAAGTGGGCTGCTGATCCACCGTAAAACTCACATCAAATTTTTTCGCGGTGATATTGGCGCTCCCGCTCACCGTTACCGTGGCGGTATAAGTTCCCGCCGTAAGTCCCGTCTTGGGGGCCACCGTAAAGGTATCGCTGCCGCTTGCCGCTATGCTGCTTACCGTGTCTGTGGAAAGGGTAAACGAGCTGGCGTTTGTACCGGACAGGGCAACGGTCAATGCGCCGGTCGCCTGGTTGCCGGTGTTGGTTATGGTTACGGTTTTAGCCGTTTGTGTCCCGTAGCCCGCAGTTGCCGCCGTAAAAGTATGGATTCCGGTCGGGTCCAGGCTAATACCGTAAGTGGCCGGATTCACCGTAAAGCTCACATCAAAGGTCTTTGCCGTTATACCGTTGCCGCCGCTCACCGTTACCGTGGCGGTGTAAGTCCCCGCCGTAAGCCCGAGGTCGGGACCCACCGTAAAGGTGTCGCTGCCGCTTACCGCTATGCTGCCTACCGAGGTTTTAGAGAGGGTAAACGAGCTGCCGTTTGTACCGGACAGGGCAACGGTCAAAGCCCCGGTCGCCTGGGTACCGGTGTTGTTAATGGTTATAGTTTCAGATGCTAATGCCGTATAGCCGAAAATATCCGCCGGGAAACTATACAGTTCAGTCTGAGTAAGGCTACTAGTTATACGGCAACAATTACCCTTAAAGCAGGGGCAGATTACCAGTTTACCGGGGCCACTACCCCAGAGGTGAATGTTGGAACCCCCTCGGCGGGGTCCATCACCGGAACCGGGGCGGCTAATACCCTCAGCTTTACGGTGAGTTATCTGGCAACTACCGGAACGAAAGGTATAACCATTAATGTCTTTGTCAACGAGGACGACACCCTTATGACCAGCGGAGGGAGCGCATCCATTTCCCGGACCGCCAAAGAAACCCTGACCGTTACCGTGGCAGAGGGGCTTACGGGCATACAGTGGTCGCTTAACGGCGAGGATATTTCAGGGGCGCGGGGTACTGGCCAGTCTATCACCTTTGATGCGGTGGATTACCCGGCGAGAACCTATAACCTGGGGCTGCGAGTGTTTAAGGGCAGTGCCCTGGAACCGGGGGCTCCTTATTCGACGAATTTTGCCTTTACGGTAACTAACTAAGGAGAGTAACATGAAAAAACCCATACGTTTATTGGCAGCAAGTTTACTTACAACGGCCCTTGGCGCGCTGTTTCTGTTTGCCTGTACGAATCCCCTGATGCCCACGAAGGAACCAGGGAATGGTATTCCCGAAGGGAAAGGCATAGTCCGTATTACTACCGGCGCGGCCCTGACCGCCATGCCGACGGCGGCGGGGTTTGACCGCTATGAATACTGGTTTTCCACGAACGGGGCGAATGCAGTAAAGAAAACCCCTGTAGAAAACAAGTTTGAACTTGACGCGGGGAACTGGACTGTAACGGTGAAAGCCTTTGCCGGAACCGGGGCCGACACCCTGGCGGCGGGGGGAACCAGCGCGGCCTTTACCATAAACGCCGGGGAGGATGCGGGGACGATTTCCGTCACCCTCTATCCGGTGGGCGAAGGCTCCGGGACATTGAGTTATACCCTGACCTATCCGGCAGGGGTAATGGTGGAATCCTTTACCCTGACCCTGCTGGCCGGTGGCAGCCCCATCAACCTCTTAAGCGGTTCCATCGAAGAGGGAACAGACCCGCTGGCCCTTACCGGCACAGAGACCGGTATAACTGCGGGTTATTATCTGGCAAAGGCCGTATTGGCGAAGGGCGATATTACCAGCGGGAGAAGCGAGGTAGTCCATATCTATAATACCCTGGACACTCCGCTGGCATGGACTTTCACCGATGATAACTTTACCGCTTACGGCATCAGCCTTGACCAGACCGGAACCCATACCTTTACGGCGGTCAATGAGAACTACGGGGAGCTGACCGCTAAAACGGTAACCATAACCAACACCGGCAACCAGGCGACCGGGGCATTGACCATCGCTCTGTCTGGTACAAACGACAGCTCGTTTACCCTCCCTAAAACCACGGTAAGCAACATAGTGGTTGCTGGCAGCGACACCTTTACGGTGGTTCCTGACATGGGGCTTGCGGCGGGGACTTACACCGCCACGGTAACGGTGAGCGGCGGCAACGGTATAACGGAAAAGACCTTTGATGTGAGCTTCACGGTGAATCCGGCCACTTACGGGATCAGCCTTGACCCGGCTGAAACCCATACCTTTACGACGGCTGTTTTCGGTTATGCGCCGCGAACGGAAAAAATTGTAACCATAACCAATACCGGTAACCAGGCGACCGGTGCATTGACCATCGCTCTGTCTGGTACAAACGACAGCTCGTTTACCCTTTCCACAGGCACGGTAAGCAGCATAGCGATTGACGACACCGGCAGCTTCACAGTGGCCCCCAAGACGGGACTGACGGTAGGGACTTATACCGCCAGGGTAACGGTGAGCGGCGGCAACGGTATAACGGCAAGCTTTGATGTGAGCTTTACGGTGGATTCGCAGCCCACTTACGGTATTAGCCTTAGTCAGACTGAACCGTATAGCTTCCCGGCGGCGATTGTGGGCTATACAGCATTAGCACCTGAAACTATAACCATTAACAACACCGGTACCCAGGCGACCGGCGACTTGACCATTGCTCTGTCTGGTACAAACGACAGCTCGTTTATCCTTTCCGGAGGCACGGCAAGCAGCATAGCGGTTGCTGGCAGCGACACCTTTACGGTGGCCCCCGACATCGGGCTTGCGGCGGGGACTTACACCGCCACGGTAACAGTGAGCGGCGGCAACGGTATAACAGCAAACTTTGATGTCAGCTTTACGGTGAAGCCTATACCCACTTACGGCATCAGCCTGGACCCGACCGGAATCCATACTTTTACGGCGGCAACAATACCCTATACGACACAAACGGCTAAAACCGTAACTATTAACAACACCGGCAACCAGGCGACCGGCGCGTTGACCGTTGCCCTGTCCGGTACAAACGCCGGTTCATTCACCCTTTCCACAGAAACGGTAGGCAGCATAGCGGCAAGCGGCAGCGACACCGGCACCTTTACGGTGGTTCCCAACACGGGACTTGCAGCGGGAACTTACACCGCCACGGTAACAGTGAGCGGGAACGCCAATATCACCGAGAAAAGTTTTGATGTGAGCTTTACGGTGAACCCGGCCCCCACTTACGGGATCAGTCTGGACCCGACCGGAACCCATACCTTTACGGCAGCAATTGCGGGCTACGGGACACAAACGGCTAAAACCGTAACCATTAACAACACCGGCAACCAGGCGACCGGCGACTTGACCGTTGCCCTGTCCGGCACAAACGCCGGCTCGTTTACCCTTTCCACAGAAACGGTAAGCAGCATAGCGGCAAGCGTCGCCGGCACCTTCACGGTGGTTCCCAAAACGGGACTTGCGGTAGGAACCTACACCGCCACGGTAACGGTGAGCGGGAGCGCCAATATCACCGCGAAAAAATTTGATGTGAGCTTTACGGTGAATTCGCAGCCCACTTACGGTATTAGCCTTAATCAGACTGAACCGTATAGTTTCCCGCCGGCTATTTTCGGCTATGAGGAGCAAACGGCTAAAACCGTAACCATAACCAACACCGGCAACCAGGCGACCGGCGCGTTGACTGTTGCCCCGTCCGGCGCAAACAGCGGCTCGTTTACCCTCTCTAAAACCTCGGTAAGCAGCATAGCGGCAAGCGGCGCCGACACCTTTACGGTGGCCCCCAAAACGGGACTTGGGGTAGGAACTTACACCGCCACGGTAACGGTAAGCGGCGGCAATAGCATAACGGCAGACTTTGACGTCACCTTTGCGGTAACCCCACAGTCTATCACCGCCGCATCGGTAAACGGGCTGGTGAAGCCGGTAGTCGGCGCAACACCGGTCGCTCTGAGTAGTTTAAGCGGCGGAC
>BNUV01000140.1 GCA_025997615.1 Spirochaetia bacterium | reverse complement strand
CCTCCGCATCGTCAGAGGCAGTGACCACCGCCATCCGTTCCTGGGACTCGGAAATCGCCAGTTCAATGCCGTTCAAACCGGCGTATTTTTTGGGCACCGCATCCAGGTTGATGTCCAGCCCGGCGGCCAGCTCCCCCACCGCCACCGCCACACCCCCGGCGCCGAAGTCGTTGCAGCGTTTTACAAGGCCCGTGGCTGCGGGATTGCGGAAAAGCCGCTGAAGTTTCCGCTCCTCCACGGCATTGCCTTTTTGCACCTCGGCTCCGGACTTTTCCACCGATTCCCCGGTGTGAACCCGTGAAGAACCGGTGGCCCCGCCTATGCCGTCCCGGCCGGTTTTGCCCCCCACGAGGATCACCAGATCCCCCGGAGCAGGTTCTTCCCGCCGGACCCAGGCCTCCGGGGCCGCCGCTATGACCGCCCCCAGCTCCAGCCGTTTCGCCAGAAACCCGGGGTGATAGAATTCCGACACCTGCCCCGTGGCCAGGCCTATCTGATTGCCGTAGGAGGAATATCCCGCCGCCGCATCCCGGGCGATACGGAGCTGGGGCAGTTTTCCCGGCAGCGTTTCCTCAAGAGCCGTCCGGGGATCCGCCCCGCCGGAGATGCGCATGGCCTGATGCACAAAGGCCCGGCCCGACAGAGGGTCCCGGATGGCCCCTCCCAAACAGGTGGCGGCTCCGCCGAAGGGCTCAATTTCTGTGGGGTGATTATGGGTTTCGTTTTTGAAAAGCAAGAGCCACGGTTCTTGTTGTGGCTCACCGGAGCCATCACTAAATTCGACATTCACCTTGACCGTGCAGGCATTAATTTCTTTCGATTCGTCCACATCACCGGCAAGGCCACGTTTCTTCAAAATTTTTGCCCCGATGGTTGCCATATCCATAAGGCTCCGCTGGCGATGCCCCACCTCGCTGCCATAGAGCTCGTTCCGCGTTTCCTCGTAAAGTTCCAGCGCTTTTTTCAGGCCCGGCGAAGCATCATCGGCGGTGATTTTTTCCAGTGCCGTGGTAAAAGTCGTATGCCGGCAGTGATCCGACCAGTACGTATCCAGCACCTTTAGTTCCGCCGGCGTAGGGTCCCGGCCCTCGGCGGCAAACCACGCCCGACAAAAGGCGAGGTCCTCCGCCGCCATGGCCAGTCCGGGATCGGCAGCGGAATCATGCGCCGTGGATGCAACACCAGCGGGCGGTTCTTCATCATCGTCAAGAGAATCGGGCATAGAGTGGTGGGCCTCCCGGGAATCCACCGGGTTGATAAGGTAGCGTTTTACCGCCTCCAGCGCCCCTGTGGAAAGACCCCCTGGGCAGCGAAAAACATAAATATCCGCGCACCGGATTTTGAGATGGGTGTCAGTCACCAGTTCTGCGCATTGTTCCGCCGAATCGGCCCGCTGATCGTATTGGCCCGGCACATATTCAACGCCGAAAAAACACTCGTCATGTTCCGCCGGCACGGCATCAGTGAAAAAAATCAGGTCGCTCGAGGGCTCAGAAAAAACAGTGTCGCCAAGCATTTTAAGCTGATGTTCGTCCGCGTTGGCCACGTCGTAGCGGCGGAGTATGCGCAGGCCTTCCAACTGCGTCAGTTCCGGGAATTGGGCCCCCAGAAAATCCGCCAGTTCTCTTTTTAGGTTTTGAGCTTCGATATCAAAGCCCGGTCTTTTTTCCACAAACAAACGCGCTGGTTTCATTGTACCGATTATCCCCGTAACGCGCTGCATTGACAATATCCTTTGCGGAGGTTTATACTAATATAAATCCCGGTCCAGTAGCTCAGGGGATAGAGCGGCCGCCTCCTAAGCGGTAGGTCGGCAGTTCGACTCTGCCCTGGATCAAAGGTAATTCCTTATAACATAAGGAATTACAGTATGGTTGACAATTCGATTTTGGATGCTTATGTTTAAGTGGGGCACTAAATGGGGCACTCACATAGGAGCATCTATGCAGTCAGGTAAATCCACAGTAACTCGTAACTCTTATAGTCTTTTTCAACGCAAAACCGGAGCTCAAACCGTTTGGTATGCCAGGTTTTGGGATGATGAGCTTCAGACCTACACCGGGAAGCGGTCTACCGGTCAAACGACAAAACCCGCCGCTCACCGTCAAGTCCAGCAATGGCTTATCGAAGGTATTCCAGAACAGGAACGGAAAACACCGAAAATTTCTCAGCAGAGAATATTGACCGCTATCCGAAAATACCTCCTTCAAGATGGGGCTATCACCAAAGAGGAAGCATATGAGGATTCCGAACTAATCAGACTGTTCTACACTAAGATTACTAATGAACGCATGTCGGGCGGGGAGACGTTAGTCGATTACCTTACCCGGTTTTGGGACTGGAACGGCGATTATGTCCGCAGCCGCCGCGAACAGAAGAAGTCAATCGGACTAAAACATGTAAGTTCCTGCCTGACGCATATAAAACTTCATATCGCGCCTTTTTTTAAGGATATGCTTCTCTGTGATGTAACAGCTAAGTCCCTTGAGGGATTTATGAAATCCATTCCCCGCCGTGATGATGATCCGAAAAACGGATATTCTCGACGTTCAATCAATGGGATGATGAAGGTTATAAAGGTCGCTTTGAAACAGGCCGTCCGTTTGGATATAATCCCTAAAAATCCCGCTGATAAAATTGAATTGCTCTCGGATGACACCCAGGAAAGAGGCATTTTAACCCCTGCTGAACTGGAACGGCTTTTCCAAATTGAATGGTGTGACGAGCGGGGCAAGATAGCTGCCATTTTAGGCGCTTCGTCTGGTATGCGGCTTGGTGAAATTATTACACTTCAAATTGAAAATCTTGATTTTGAACGGAACATCATCCACGTCCTCTATAGCTATGCCTCTAAAGAAAAAAGAATAAAGGGAACTAAATCTGGTAAACCCAGGATGATTTTTACCGATCCCATCATTTTGCGGATGCTTGGATATTTACATGACAAAAATCCATATAAGAACTCATTCATCTTTTATGGACTTAACCCGGATCACCCGGTTCGGGAGGAAACCTTGGAAAAGTATACCGAGAAAGCTCTGGCGGAAACTTTCGGAGAAGCGATACAGAAATCTTTTGACCAGGAACGATCAGTTATTGCAAAAGCATTAGCCATACAAAGCAATATACGGGAAGATGAGTATATTGGTTTTTCGATAGATAAGCTGGATGCTCTACAAAAAACTATCAGTATCACTCAATGCTACACCATTCAGGGGAATATGTTGAAAGTCCAGAAATATAAAGAAAAGCGCTTTATAACGGTTGACCAGGATCAAATGAGAAAGCTCGTATCCTTTTGCGGAAAAAGTCCTTCTGTCTTCATTTTCAGCGGAGCTGAACGGAATGCGTCAATAGACTTTAACATTCTTGAGGAAAAGCAACGGAACCAGCTTATGAGAATTATGGGAGAAATTGCCCGAAAAGAACGAAATGTATCCTTTCATGGCTTCCGGCATTTCTTCAATAGCACGATCCGGGGAACGGTCTCAGATGACATCCTGCGCTTACAAACCGGTCATTCGGATGAAAGGATGACCGATACCTACGACCACATGACCGATGACCGGGGGGAACAGTTACGGAAGGCGGTACAGGCTAAGATATTGCCATTTATTCCAAAAGCGATGGGGGAGTAAAGAAAAAACATATTCCTCTCCGGCTCTATCGGATAAAAATATTAGCACTTAAAGCCGAAGGTTTCATATTTTTTCTCTTTATACCCAATAAAGCTGTCTGATAATAAGATAGTCCAGAGATTGGAAGCATGAAACAGAGCAAGAACAGGCCGGAAAGCGGGTTGACATACAGGAGTAGCAATCTGCAAGGGAAACGCACCTATGGCCTCCTATTGCGCTCCTGGAGGGGATTTTGAAGGTCCCTGACAACCGGTAATATCCTCATTTTTCCTTTATATATTATCTTTTCGTACAGCAATGTATCAAACACTGGGCTTCCCAATCGGGAGGCCCTTATCTTTTTCACCTCGGAGAAACTTCTAAAGGTATCTGTATGGGTATCTATTTTAACTAAAGAAAAGGAGACAAGAAAATGAACGAAGTTTTGTTTGCGTCATCCGGGAGTACCGATTACGAAACTCCCCCGGAATTGTTCCAGAAGTACGATGCTATCTATCACTTTAGCCTTGATGTTTGTGCTAACAGGGCCAATACGAAGTGCCGCAGGTTTTACTCCCCTAAACAGGACGGATTAACCCAGCCTTGGTCGGGGGCTTGCTGGATGAATCCCCCGTATGGCCGGGATGTTGAAGCATGGATCAAGAAAGCCTATGAATCCGCCAAGGCTGGTGCAACGGTGGTTGCGTTATTACCTGCCCGGACAGATACTGCCTGGTTTCACGAGTTTGTGTATAACAAGGCCATGGTTGAGTTTCTCCGGGGAAGGGTGCGGTTTATCTTAGGGGATAAAAGCGGACCTGCTACGTTCCCCTCAATGATCGTGATTTGGACGCCCCGGTGGAGTGAAAGAAGTTAATGGGGATGTTGCACAAGGTGATTCAAAAGGCCGCCAATTACGGCCGCTTTTTTCATTCAGAGGAGGAAGTAT
>BNUV01000139.1 GCA_025997615.1 Spirochaetia bacterium | reverse complement strand
TGAAAGCCGCTACAAAAGCGGCTTTCAGGATTATAGAGGAATAAAGGGGGAAATTATGACACAAGGGGACCGGAATTTATTGATTGAGAATACGGCGGCCTGGGTGGGGAATTCTCCGGACAGTTCCTTTCAAATGGTTTGATTTTAAGGGACGACCTTATGAGCAACGGTTCCACAATATTGTTACCCGGCAGGGGGACGCGCTAATTGCGGATGCCCTTCTGGCAAGCCCCACCAAGGCGAAGGTATTAAGCGCAAGCGGGTACATCCAGGTGGGGACGGGCTGGACGGGAAACAGCGCCAAGACTAATACCCGGTGCAATACACCGACCGGCTCAATGAAGGCTTTAGACAGCGGCTACCCGGCGTTAAAAGCAGCCTTTGGGAGTACGGGAGACACAACCTTGATTTACCGGGCAACCTTTGCGGCAGGGGCGCTTAACGTCAATGGCATCAATGAGGCCTGTCTGCTCAATGGTAATGCGACTGCTTCTAACTGTTTGGCCTATGCGCAAATTACGCCGGTGGTCAATGTCACATCCAGCGATACTTTACAAATACAATGGGAAATCACGATACTCGGCCAATAAGGTTCCGGCAATCCCTGAGGGACTTTCCGCTCACCGTAGACCTGGGGCGGAAAGTCCCTAATTGGGGGCTTTCCCGGTGGGGGGCAGCCGGCAAGGTTCCTTCGCTCCGCTTTATGCCGCCTACTGATGAGGCTTTTTCCCTAAGGGGAGATAAGCGGCAGATGCTCTATAAGGGCCGCCAAAAAAGCCATCGTTTTACGATTCTGAATGATGGGGCTTTTGAGTATGACTGCATTTTGAATAAAGAGCCTGATAGTAATGTGGTCTCGCTGGTCCTTGATGGCACCGACCGATTTGACTTCTACCGGCAGCCTGATTTTGTCCGTGATCCGTTTCTAAAAGGCAGTTATGCGGTTTACAAAAAAGAAACACTGATAGGGGAAGGGACCGGGAAACTCTGTCATATCCACCGCCCGAAAATCATTGACAGCCGGGGGCGGTGGGTGTGGGGGGATCTGTCTATTGCCGGAGATCACCTTCTGATAACCATACCAGAAAGCTGGCTTGCGGATGCGGCTTATCCGGTTATTGTGGACCCCACGATAGGGACTACTACCATTGGAAGTCAGACCTATGGCGTTGATCCTGATAATGCCGGATATGACCGGCCCATGTGGGATAGTCAATATGCGCTTAACCGGTTCTATGCAAGCGAAGGCGGCGGCGGTAATGCTACCGCTTATGTATATGACTGTTGGGAAGATGCCGGCGCTTATTTTATGCATGGTGTTTATACCGATCAAAATACCAAACCTTATTGGAAAATATCAAAGAATGAAAAGGAAATTCTTCTTGGCTATAGTCCATTCCCCGGATGGAAAAACAATACGTTTCAACTTGAGGGCGGTATAAGCGCGGGGAGTTATGTCTGGTTTGGCGGCAGTGCGGACTGGTTTACGACCCGATTTGATTATGGCGGAGTATGTTATAAATTTTGGCTTGATGAGGATCGGTATTATGAAGATGGCATAGATGATCCTTATACCGTTATGCCGCCCTGGATTTATCCAGATTCTATCGGCGCCCCCTTTAACTATATTTTTAGCTGGTACTTTACTTATACCGCCTCGCAGAATTACACAAGGACGCTCACCCAGGGTGTGACGCTGACCGATACCCGGAAACTGACAGCGGCTTATAAAAAAACCATAACCATGAACGGGGGGAATACGATGTCCCTGGGCCATGGGTCGGGTTATTACCGGGCGCATACGGCACAAGTAAAGGGAACCGATACCGTGCCCTGGACACGGGTACTTTTCAGAGCGATTAGCGAAACTTTAAAAACGCTAAACCCGTTGGGGAATAGCCGGGGTTTAGTACGGGGTCTTACTGATACGGTAAAGCCTGCTGCTGATAATACCCGGAACGTGAATAACAGGCGGGATATTTTAACTACCGGCAGCAGTGGGGATGCGGTTACCCGTAGGCAGGGGTTTTCCCGGTCTGTATTAGCAACATTAAAAATCAATGATACTACGGCCCCTTTGGTTTCTTTTCTTCGTATTTTGGCAGAGCGATCTTCTTCTTTGGATAGTGCAGGACACTTGGGGAATTATATCCGTGGGCTGTTTGTACAAGCGGAAAGTATAGCGGAAACGGGTCATGTATCGGCCTATTACCGGAAACAAGAGGACACGGCATACACCGAAGCGATCCCCCTGCGGTCTCTTTTTATGGTTATCCGGCTGGTTACGGTGGGCTTTGTCCGGGACTTCATCTTAAAACGGTTTCTTAAATCCAATGAGGATATTGTCTTGAAGTCTCCGGTATGCCGGGAAATTGAATTTGACAGCCGCATCCACTAAGGGGGGTAAGGGATGAGAAAAATTTATAAAGGACAATCGGCCCTGCGGATTACCATTAAGACCTATACCGATTTGGAGGGGATTAATGGGGCGGTGATCAAATACCGGAAACCGGGCGGCTCCCTTGGGGAGTTTAGCGCCGGGGTTGGTGATACGGCGAATGGGGTTATTTTTCACGAATGTATTGAGGGGGATATAGACCGGGCGGGCTGGTGGTCCTTTTGGGCGTTCATCACCTTTGGGGATGGCCGAACTGCGGCGGGTGAAACTGCGAAAGTATTTGTTTGGGATGAGGGGAAATAGTTTTGTTGTTTATCAGTTTTGTTTTTATATGGTTCCTCTGTGATGTTCCTTATGCTGCCGCACAAAAGGCGTGTGGGGAATATTTTGTTTTGAGGGCCAGATCGCCTCCCCGGTTGGTTTGAATTACGCTGTACCGTTAATCATTTTAACATTTTTATTTTTCTCAATTCTTTAATGCCGGGGGAGGTGTATGGGCTCACGGGACGTGACAGAACGATATAACGAACTAATCCGGCATCAACGAAGGGTATTAGAAGAATTCGCCGTAAAAGAGATTGGCTATGCGAATGATCTGTTATGGCTGTATCGGGCAAAAAATCTTGAAATTCCCAATGACGAATATCGGGCGGTTGCTTATTTCAAGAACCGGGAATTTTTGCGGAAACCGGGCTCATTAACCTTGCTGTATCAGATGTATTGGCGGTGTATGGCGGAACTGCCTGAACCGACCAGGGAAAATTCTTTTGATCTGTTGGGTTACCGGTATATGGTTTATGCACGAACTTTGAAAGAGGGAGGATACGATGTGTGACACAAGGTCACTTGAGAATATCGGGGATGCGTCGATTTATCTGCGGATTATGGAGCTGAAATCCGGTAAGATACAGTTTACCGACGCAACCAATGCGCAGCGGCTGGTAACATTGTATGGCCGGGATATCCGGTATAATGCGGCGTGGAAAAAATGGCTGGTGTGGGAAGGGAACCACTGGCAGATTGATGACGGGGCGTTAATCCACGAAAAGGGGCTGGAAATGGTCCGGGGTATCTATGATGAATTATCAAAGACTCAGGATTACCGGGACCGGATGGAGATTGAAAAGTACGCCATTTTGAGTGAATCGGTCAGGCGGCGTGAAGCCCTGGTGAAGGCGGCAAGCTGGGTTAAGGCCCTGAACTGTACCAGCGAGGACCTTGACTGTAACCCCTGGCTGCTTAATGTGCGGAATGGGACGATTGATGTAACCACCGGGGAATTTCAGACACACCGGCAAGAGGATATGATCACCAAGCTGGCGAATGTGGACTATGACCCGCAGGCGGATTGCCCGGTGTGGAAACAGTTTATCCGGGAGATCATGGACTTTAACAGTGATATTATTACCTTCCTGCAGACCGTGGCGGGATGGGCGATTACCGGGGACACCTCGGAACAGACCATGTTCATTTTGTTTGGTTCCGGCGCCAATGGCAAGAGTACCTTCCTGAATACGATCATGTATCTGTTGGGGGATTATGCCACGGCAACCCCTACGGAAACTTTCATGAAACGGAACGGGGATCAGATCAGCAACGATATTGCACGGCTCCGGGGGACCCGGTTTGTGACTACCACCGAAGCGGAACAGGGGCGGCGGCTTTCGGAACCCTTGATAAAACAGATTACGGGGAATGATAAAATGACGGCCCGGTTTCTGTACGGAGAGTTTTTTAACTTTACCCCGACTTTCAAGATATTCATGGCCACGAACCACAAGCCGGTGATCCAGGGGACGGACCACGGTATCTGGCGGCGGATTAAGCTCATCCCCTTCACTACCCGGATTGCGGAGGAAAAGCAGGATAAACACCTTGAGGATAAGCTGAAGGAGGAGGCAAGCGGAATTCTGAACTGGCTTTTGGAAGGGACTATGCGCTGGCGGAAGGAAGGGCTCAAGGCTCCGGCGGCGATTCTCAATGCCACGGATGAGTACCGGGGGGAGATGGACGTGATCGGGAATTTCCTCAAGGAGTGCTGCATCCAGAATCCCGGCTCCGTTATCAGGATTCGGGAGTTCTTTAAGGCATATCAGGAATGGTGCGAGGAGAACAACGAACGCGCCTGTTCGGAACGGTTCCTTTCCCTGCGGATGAAGGAGATGGGATATGAACGGACCC
>BNUV01000138.1 GCA_025997615.1 Spirochaetia bacterium | reverse complement strand
TCATCCTCCGTGCAGGGCATCACGTCCTTGGCCTTCCGCTGCAGGGCATTAACCTTCAACGCGTCTTGCTCCGCTCCTTTCGCCGCCCCTACCGCCGCTCCTTTCGCATCTTCATCGCCCTCCTGATTCACCGCAGCCGCCCGGACGGTATGGATTGCGGAAGGCGACAATATGCCAAAGCCAGCCAAAAGCAAAACGGCAATGCCGCTCAGGGCCAGCCCGCTTAAAACCGAAAAGAAAACCACCTGTCCCCGGCTGTATAGTTTCATACCTTTAATTATCGCACATTTTCGCCGATACTTAAAGAGATATGAGCTGCGGCCGTTTTATCAATAGAAAATTTTTCTCCCGGTTTGTCCTGGCGGCCCTTTTCCTGGGTGTTGTTTCAGGCGGCCTTTTTGCCCGGGATATTCCGGTCCGTCATATTGTTGATGATTCTTCCCTCAGAATATCCATTCGGGATACCTGGTTCACCGAGATCCCCGCCAGGGTGCTGAACAAAAGTTCTTTTATCCACAATCTTCCCGGCGGCGGCAGAATACAGGTGCGGACCGAACGGGGGAAGGATGAATTCGGCATCGTCCTGGCCCGGGAACAAAACGGCGTTTTCTCAGGCTTTGCCCAGGGTTCCTGGGGGCTGGTGCGCAGCCGGGAAGACGGCAGCCTTTCGAAGATCCGCATTTTTCTGCGGAGCGATCAAAATACCTACATTCAGTTCCGCCCTTTTAACGAAGATAAAACGGTGATGGACGTGGTGGTGTATAACGCTTACCTTGTCCATTCCCTGCCCATGCCGCTGACGATGGAACGGCTGCTCGTCATGCCGCTGGGAGAATTGCTCACCGTGGCGGGCGGGAAATTTCCCCTGCGGTATTTTGATCCCCGGCCGGAGATGTACCGGGACACCCGCGCCTTTATCGGCAATGTACGGAAGCGGCTGTCTGAATTAAATTTTCGGGACGATGGCGCCCTGCATGAAAACAACAACTATGTGTTTATCAATACGCTGGAAGCCCAAAGCAGCGAGCCGGGGCTTAACTGTTCCGGTTTTGCCAAGTGGGTGGTGGACGGACTCCTGCGGCCCTTCACCGGGGAGCGGCTGGAAATTACGCCTTTGAAACAGCCCTACGGCGAGCGGCGCAAGAAGCGTTTAAGGTTAATGCCCTGCAGCGTAAGGCCCAGGACGTGATCCCCTACACCGAAGATGAACGGGAAAATATTACCGTCTACGAACAGTTCAACGAGGCGGTGGTCAATATCACCACCGAGACCGTGGCCATCAACTGGTTTCTGGAACCGGTGCCCCAGGAAGGCGGCTCCGGCTCGGGGTCCATCATTGATACCAAGGGCTATGTGCTTACAAATAATCATGTGATAGAAAAGGCCTACAAGGTTTTTGTCAACCTGGCCGACGGCACGCAGATCGAAGGGTCCGTCGTTGGCACCGATCCGGAAAATGACCTCGCGGTGATAAAATTCGATCCGCCCCGGGGGGCGCAGTTGAAGGTCATCCCCTATGGCGATTCGGCGGGCCTCAAGGTGGGGCAGAAGGTGCTGGCCATAGGAAACCCCTTTGCGCTGGAGAGGACCCTGACCGTGGGGATAGTCTCGGGACTGGGCCGGCCGGTGCAGACCTCCCGGCAGAACATTATCCGGGACATGATCCAGACCGATGCTTCCATCAACCCCGGTAATTCCGGCGGGCCGCTTCTGGACACCCAGGGCCGGATCATCGGCATCAACACGATGATCTATTCGCCCTCGGGAGGTTCCGTGGGGATAGGCTTCGCCGTGCCGGTGAATACCGCCAAGCGGGTGGTGGCGGAGCTGATCCAGTACGGAAAAGTCAGGCGGGGCTGGATAGACGCCTCTGTCGTGCAGATTTTTCCCGCCCTGGTGCGTTACGCCAAACTGCCGGTGGAATCGGGCCTCCTCGTGTCGCGGACGAAACGAAACGGCTTTGCCGAACGGGCAGGCATCCGGCAGGGCAGCGATCCAGTGCGTTACGGTTCCAGCGTGATCTACCTGGGGGGGGATATTATCACCTCGGTGGATGGCATGAAGACTCAGTCGCTGGCGGATCTGTATTCATCGCTGGAAGACAACAAGCCCGGTGAAAAAGTGGCGGTGGAAATTCTCCGGGGAGGCAAGACTGTGAAAATGGAAGTGACCCTGGCCGACCGGGAAGAAGTGCTCAACCAATAGGCGGTCTTCCGATACCCCCCCGTCCCCGAATGGCGGGGGCTTTACAGGCGCTCTATGCAGTCTGTTGATAAACCGGTAACATTGCAAATTTGATCAATCGGCATACCGGTCTTTTTCAGGTTTGCTGCCGTAAGCTGGAGGCCTTTCTCAATGCCTTTCTCAATACCTTTCTCGATGCCTTTCTCGATGCCTTCTTCGTAGCGAACTTCAAGGGCGACGTCTTGATCCCATTCTCCAAACACCATGTTTATTACCTCCGTACTTATGGTTCTTAAAAAATCTTTGAGTATATTGTCATGCATGCAGTCTTCAATTGCTTTTTTCAGACAGTTTTAGAATTTCCTTGTCCGGATAAGGATCTGTGCCATTATACAAGACAATAAATTGAGGCCGCGGGATTTTTATCAATGTTTTTTTGTAAATTGATTTATCACTTGTTATTTTTTCGTATATCCGCGCAATGTATGAAAGCAGCCGCAGCGGCATATTCTCGTTGATTGTTGATTGATACTCGATCAGGATGACAAGCTCTTTACCGATGGTGAACGATATGTCATTAATACGGTTCATATAGAGAGCATCGTTTAGTGTGTTAATTTCAATTTGTGTGTCCGGTCCGTAGTTGCTGTTTGTAATTGCATTGTAAAGGCCGCGCAATTTTTCAGGATCA
This sequence comes from Spirochaetia bacterium, assembly GCA_025997615.1. Classification (GTDB taxonomy): domain Bacteria; phylum Spirochaetota; class Spirochaetia; order Treponematales; family Breznakiellaceae; genus BNUV01. The sequence goes on along the minus strand of BNUV01000138.1, from coordinate 1,735 downwards.
CCAAAGAGGAGTGTGAAAACGCTATCCTTGTGCGCTTTGTTTATCTTGGAGACCTTTTGCGTTACCATAGTTTTATTATAGCACGAGGTGTTAAGGGTGTAAAGAAGTCGCAGTGCCTTACGTTAAATCTTGCCAAGGGGAGGGCGGTATCGCAAGGCCGGGAAAACCCATCTGCGGCAAACGGCTGGCCCCGATGATACGCTCAAACCTGCCCGCCCTGGTGCGTTACGCAAAAGTAGCGGCGTTCACCGAAAAAAGGTGCATGGCACTTTTTGCGCTCCCTTTGCCCCGCTAAAACTGCCGGATAGCACGGACTAAACGAGCCTGTTCCTTATCGGCACCGTTAAACCATGCGTTTTCCTGCCTACCATCTCCGAAACGCTGTACCCAAGCAGCATATCCATCTATCTCAGAGGAAGAAAAGTATACACTATCACCAAATCCGCCTATTCTCTTTACTTTGAGATTTTTATACATCAAATCCAATTCGTCCTTACTAGGTAGGAACCAGCCGTCAAAGCCTCCGATAAAAAGATCGGTACAAACTTGCGCCAGCCCGCCAATCTCCCTCTTCCCGTCGAGATACTTCACCAATATCTCTCCGTTTCGTTTGCCTGCTCCTATACCGGTGCCCGTCCCGCCTACCGTTTCATTTTTCATACCCCAGGCCGCAGTAAATTCGGTTTCGCTTGGCGCGGCTTCAAGATACCGCCAGCCGTTGGTTACCCTGCCTTTATCGTAGAATATCCAACCGCCGGCGGGACCTCTGTCACCAACTTTGTATTCCTTTTCGTAGACCGGCTCAGGCGGAGCTGCCGGGACTGCGGGTGTTTCCACCACGACAGACGCAGGCTTGGCCCGCGCCGTTTGCGTTCCGGCAGCCCCGCCCCCGCTTGCAAGCATGGTTTGTATCCGGGTACTTCTGGCAACATCCGCCGGATACGAAACAGCCACAGCAGCAGTTTCCATATTGATAGCCTTGAGGGTAAGACTGTAGACATCCCCCAGGTCGGTAAATGACCCGGTAACAATCGCCCCGGCGCCCAAAAGCTGCCCGATGGCCTTTGCCGATTCATCACTTACCTCCCCCGAAAGTTGGAAACCCTGTTCCTCACGTATCCTATCAAGGTTGGCGCGATCTACAACGATCAGTTTCTTGCCGCCCACTAAAGCCGCTTCCAGCCTGCTGATAACGTATTCGGAAAGCTGTGCCGAAGATGAAGCAACGCTAACCAGGGCGACTTTTGTCTGTCCCGGAAGGTTTGTTTCCATTTGTACGGCGGCTTCCTGAATAGCTGTATCAAGGGATTTCCCTTCCCCAGAAGGGGATTCTACTTTGGGGGAAGAGCCGCAGCCAGCCAAAACAATGATCAAAAATGGTAAAAACACTATTTTTCTTACTATACCCCTCATAAAATTCTCCTTTGCGGCCTTTCCCGCCATCAATCTTTTTTATGTTTACCGCACAAGCGGATTAGCACCTTGGTTATGGTACCCTGGAAATAATTGGTGGTTGTAATCTCTTCGTGTAAAAAAAGTGGATGTTTAGTAGTTCTGTCTAGGAGCTTTTTTTGAGAGTTGTTTGTATCCCCTGAGCTACGAAAGAGCCCACGGGGGGGGGGGGGGGGGGGAAGGCGGGGGGGTTATTGTGAAAAAAGGAATTTTTTTCCGGAAATTAAAAATTTTCCGAAAAGGGCTTGGGGAAAATGGGGGGGGTTTCCAAAAAGCAAAAAAA
>BNUV01000137.1 GCA_025997615.1 Spirochaetia bacterium | reverse complement strand
TTCTTAGGCCATGTTTGGTAACTTTATATGAAAGAAATTCGGGCTTCACCGTGTTTATTCTGGCATCATTTACGAAATGCGCCGTATAATTAAGCCATAAATTGGTACATTTTTGCATTATTCTTTCCTAATCAACTCGCTATATATGATTTTCTGTTTCTCATAGTAAATGCTTTTGCCCTGGGGTATGGCGGAGGGCTACTTTTCCCATCCTCAACTTGCGGTTATAATGTCCTCTGTGGATCGTACCTCCCCTGAACAGCAACGACTAAACACCGAAAAGTCCCTTGCTTTGGCCTCCGCCCTGTTTCCGGGGGAAGAATGGGTTTTTAAAGAGCCGAATATCTGGGTAGCAAGGAGCCGTTTACCGGAAGAATACCGGGAAAAAGACAAGTGGGGGCGGGAAATGTCCCAGGTGCGGATTTTAACCAACCGGGGGAGCATAGCGTACTTTTTGCCGGAACTGAACAAGGGCGGGGAAGCCGAAAAACTGTGCGCCGATCTGGTACTTGACGGGATTGTCATGGAGATGAAGACCGTAACCGGGACAAGGGCAACATTGGGTACTGAATTCCGGTTTGCCTATCGGCAGGGGGCGGTTTTATTGTCCGGCTACCCCGGCATAGAGGCTCATTCCGTCTTTATACGGCTCAAGTCCGATCTGTCTGTGGGAAGCGTCAAGGCCAAAATCGCCGGGGAATTGAAGAATCGGACAGATCCTGGCAATTTTGTGTGCTATTTTGAAAATATCGGGCAGTTGTACGTCTGGAGTTATGAAGAATTGAAAGCCATTATTGGCACAAAAAAATCACCCGGCCCTGACTAGTCAGAACCGGGCTCGGCAGAGGGGGCTATAACGCCGCCTCCTCATGTGGCTATCCCCTTTCAGGGATACCTTAATACTACTGCTAATTATCGGTATAGTCAAGTAAAATTCCCGAACCCTCCGATTTAACTCTTTTTTCCTCATTTTGCAGGTTTGTCCCATTTTTCTACTATATTAGAGGGCTTATTTTGTCCCTATGGATAACGAAACACTACATTCCTTAATCCCCCTGGCCGACTTCAAGGCGGTTTTGGGCCTTGACGACCGGGAAGATCCGATGAGCCGCTACTGCCTTATCACGGCTACTTACACCATTGAGCAATACTGTCTGCGGCGGCTTTTTCTCAAAAAACACTTTGAGCGTATTGAAACTTCAGGCGATCTGCTCCTGCCCCTGCGGGAATATCCGGCGCGGGAGGTTTTGGCGGTTTATGCCTTGGGGAGAATTGGGGAAACCGGGGAGCTGGTTGAGCCGGAATTCTACCGGGTTATACCTGAACTGGAAGCGGAAAATGAGGGCTTGCCGGAGGATACGATCTATTCCCTGTCGCTGTCCCCTGCTTTGTTTCGTGGGCGGGGGGTGTCTGCGATAAAGGCGGTGTACCGGGCGGGTTATGGCTGCGGGGAGGCTCCGCCTGATCTGGCCTCGGCTTGCCTTGAGTTGGCGGCTTGGAACATGGGCCGGTATCGGGGACGGCGGATCGGGATTACCGGGAATGTCCGGGGAAGCGGGAAAGATGGGGAACACCTTGAAACGTCCATGCCTGAAAATGTCCGCTGTCTTTTGGAACCGTACAAAAGGCGGGTTATATGAGCGATTGCCGGGGCTTGTACGTTGAGGAAGCGATTATTGGCGGGGTGAAGCGGCTCCTTTCTGGGCGGGTGAATGAGGTTTTGAAGGAAACGGAATTTTCTTTGCCCCTTATCGAGTTTGGCGGCTATGAGGGCGGTTCCGCCGTGGTTCCGATTATAAGCCTTTCCACTTGTGAGCGCACGGAAAAAGAGCGGATTATCCGGCTGGACGCTTATACCCTGACTATCGTCTTTGCCCTGCCTGAAAGCCCTGAAAGTGAATTGCATAGCTACGCTTACGCCGCCGCTGTGGATAGGGCTTTGGGGGAAGATCCGGCTTTGGGCGGGGCGGCAAGCCGGACGGTGCTGATGGGGAAAAAATATATACCGCCGAAAAAAGCGCATTGCGGGGACGGTTGGGAAGTGGTCTTGTCGCTACGGGTAACGGTGGAAGGCGGCAGCAATGATTATTAACGGCTGTGATTGTTCCATTATCATTAAAACCGCTTACCGGGAATTCGGCGTTCCCTATGTTGAGGAAACGATTAGGGAAGCGGTGTCGCTCCTGCAAGAGCAAGCATCCATTGAGGGTAACGGTGTTTGTAAAGCGATACAGAAAATTGACGGTGTTACCGGGTGCGTGGTAACGCCTTTGACTATCGGGACGGCTCCCCTGCTGCTGTATCTGGCTTTTGGTTCGGCAGGGCTGCCCCTGTTTGTGTCTGAAACCCGGAATGTTTATCAATACCGCCTTGATCTGGTTCCTATGGAGGGCGGGGCCTGTTTTGATTTGGTGCAAGACCGGGGCGGGGAACGGCGGCTTTTTGAGGGCTGCCGGGCAAAAGGTTTTGAACTGCGCTTCCACCGGGGGGAAACGGTACACCTGAAACTAGATATATGCGGGGAATTTTTCCCTGCGGTATATCCCTATTCAGAAATTCCAGCAACTGAAACAGGGGAACGGTTCGACGGTGATTTTGTTTCGTATCGGATCAACGGCACTGAATATAAAAACATTTACGGCCTTACCCTTTCGGCAAAAAGAGAGGGCGGCACAAAAACGGAATTGTGGATAAAGCGGTCATTACAAGATGGGCCTGACCTGCCGGGGATAATTGAGGAACTCACCATAACGGTGAAACTACTTACTGATAAATACGAGTTTAGGAATTTTGGTACATTTCGTATAACGCTCAAACGGCTGGTGCTGATTGCTGACGAAACGGATATAGACTGCGCCGATGGGGTGATTGGGCCGCTCCGGTATTATGTGGCGGGGATTGTTTGCTGTGAAGTCTTTACCTCTACCGGAGAAACAATAGCATGAAATTTTATGAAGTTGACAATGCCCTACAAGAAGCAATTATTGCCGCTGACAAGCCTGTCCGGGTAAAAATACAGATTGAATTACCCTGGGGATTTGAGAGCGTTTTTGAACAGGATATTTTAGAGGCGGATTTTTACGGTTTGAAGGAAGTTGCAGGGGGAACATCGGCACGAGGGGAAATACTTCTTGATAATCCGCAAGGAACTTATTCATATACCTCTGCTGGCCCCAGCACGAAAGTAAAGATTTCGTTTTCTCTTGGTGATGGGCTTCCCTATTTTGAACGGTTTGTATTTTTCCTTGACGATAACGGCATACAGGATATTAAAGGGCCGGGACGCAAACGGTTTGTCCGGTTGGGGTTGCGGGATTTGTCGGCACGGTTGCGGAAAACTGATGAAAGCCGGGACTGGACGGCTCCGGCTGTTTTTACTTATTCGGTGGTTTGCGATAAAACACAAGCGGAAAAATCCCTTGTCCACTGCATAGCGCAACGGGCCGGGCTGTCTGTTACTGATATTGATTGTTCCACTATTCCGGTTACTTTACCTTACATACGGCTTACTAAAAATATCTGGGCGGAACTTTCCAGCCTTGCAACTGCTTACCGCTGTCATCTGGAATGTGCGCCTGAAAAGCCGCTGGTGTTTGCCCATTCCCAATACCAGACTGAACCTCTGCAAGATGACGATTATTCCTACACCTTTACCGGGCAGGATATTTTTTACTTACGGAAAACTGGCAGGGCGGAGTTATACCGGAACAGTGTGCGGCTTAAAATCAATCTGCCTATAGCGTTGGAAAAGCGGGAAATTTGGCGATATGACGAAGCCCCGGTTGTATATGATGAATTTCTGCAAGCACATTACCCTTTCAAATATCCGCTTGTCCCTGAAATTGAAGAGGGAAATTATGAAAACCATTATTCGATAATAGATACTGGCGGCAAGGAAAGGGCGGTTGTATTCGCTGATAATATAGACAGTAAAGAGGAAGCTGAAAACCGTCTGGAATATGACGGAGGGCCTTTTTCTTATTCCGGCTATGACATTACTACCCACCATGACCGGGCTATTCTGACGCTCCACAAAGAAACTGACGGTGATTTATACAAGGCGGCGATTTATGGGCGGCCTATTGTTCTTGATTTGAACCGCTCCTGCTTTAAGCATGACAGCGAAGGCATAGCGGCCTATGGCACGGCGGCTTTGAATGTTACCGGGTCTTATTTTTCTGAATATCTGATAGACGGCAAACCGCATTATGAAGATTGGGTAATCCGTGAACTGGCAGAGCGAATTCAAAACAGGCGGGAATTCACCGTTAAAACCCACCGGGGATTGTTCAACGCACGGGTGGGAGCAAAAGTCCGCATATTGACACAAAGAGAATTATTGAACGGCACGATTAACGCTTTTACTTTCCGTTACCGGAAAAATGAGGCGTTTCAATCGTCATTTCGCATAACCGTCTAAAAATCCGCATCCATGCGGATTTTTAGACTTGGAGTTTTGCAGAGCAAAACTCCAGCTAAAGCATAGAAACACCGCCATCCGTGGCGGGAAGGCAGGAAGCAATGAGACCTAAAAGTCAAATTACAGGAGGCACTATGAACAATGATGATCGGCGGCTCATTGTTGAGACGCTTGCGGAAATGAAAGAACTCAAGGGGGAGATGAAAGAATTCAAGGAACACGTTATCGGGCGGGTAAGCCGCCTTGAGAA
>BNUV01000136.1 GCA_025997615.1 Spirochaetia bacterium | reverse complement strand
CGCTGTTTGAGGCCGCCGGGTTGTTGAACAGGTTGATTTTTTGATAATCTCTCCCGGGGCCTTTTCCGGGCCGGCTGCTGCGGTTTGGGGATACACCCGGCTTAAGGGGCTTTCCCAGGCCCGCCGGCATATTAATAACCTATACAGGCTATTTAAAACAATGAGCGCGGTGCCAGGCACTCCTGCGCTCCCATTAGGGCATATTGTTGCAGAATCTGAAACTTGATGTCCACAGGACGGACAATTTATTAAACCCATTATGTTCCTCCAATCGTTCCTTGTACGCAGCCCCTGCGCGTACTCCAGCCGACTATTACGGACTCTTCGTCCGCATACAACCGCAACGGGCTGTTACCATATACAATTTGATGCCAGGCACTCCCGCGCTCCCTTAAAACTGTCGGATGGCACGGACAAGGTATTCCTGATCGTTGCTATAGGCGTAGATGTCAGTCTGAGTGCCATCACTGAAATTCTGTCGCCATGCAGCAAGACCCTTAACACCCTGCGAGGAAGACCAGTAAATATTACCACTAAAGACGCCGAGACCATCTACTTTAAGGTTCATATACATAAGACCCAATTCATTTTTGCTTGGAAGATACCAATCGTCATAGCCGCCATGTACCAGCCGGTCGCAGTGCCTCGCGGCAGGCGCAATTACGGCAATCTGATTCGAGGCATCAATAATTTTCTGTGTGTTCTGTTTTCCAGTTCCTACTTCAACACCCCTTGCGCCGGTATCATAGAAACTTATTTGCCACTTTGCCTTCACTTCTGTCAAAGCTGGCGCGGCTTCCAGATAACGCCAGCCGCCGGAATTGTTGCCCTTGTCATAGAAAACAAGCCCTCCGGCGGGGCCGGTATCGCCGATTTTGTAGACGACCGGTGCAGGTGGGGGTACTGGTGGAGCCACCGGAGCTGCGGGCGGCGCTGCCGGGACTGGAGGAGTCGGAGTTGCCGCCTGCGCACTTGTCCTGCCCGGTTGTCCGCCGCTTGCAGAAACCACAGCCGTTCCGCCCGAAGCCGCACCTCCTTTAGAAGCAAGCAGGGTTTCTACCCGTGCGCTTTTTGACAAATCTGCCAGATACGATACCGTTACCAAGGCAGTATCTATATTGATTGCTTTGAGCGTAAGGCTGTAGACATCCCCTAAATCGGTCAGTGTGCCGGTAACAATCGCGCCCGCGCCCAAAAGTTTTCCGATTGCCTTTGCCGAATTATCATCCACTTCCCCGGAAAGCTGGAAACCCTGTTCTTCCCGAACCTTGTCAAGATTGGCGCGGTCAACCACAACCAGTTTCCCGCTGCTCACAATAGCCGATTCAAGCCGTGTTAAAACCTGCGAGGAAAACGCCGTTGAAGGGGACGCCACGCTTACCAGCGCGATCATAGTTTTCGCCGGGATTTTCGTTTCCATTTGCACGGCAGCTTCTCTGATTGCCGCATCCAGGTCCATTCCAGGGGAGCTGCCCACAATTGTTTCCGCCGCCGGTGTACTGTTTGTTGCTGCAACAGGAGTACGCTCTGCTCCTGCGACCGGTGCCCCTCCGCTTGCACAGCCCATAATAGCCATTATTAAGGGAACAATACAAAATGCCATTTTCTTCATACCATAATCCTCCTAGTACGGGTTGGGGTGTTTACCCCCTTTGTTACCTGCCCACAAAGGCAGGTTTTGCCCAGGAAAACCCAAAAAATCACCTATAAAACTAAAATATCTTATAGAAACGATTTTTGACTTTGCCTATGGTGTTATACGATATGAAACTTTAAGCGTTTTGTCAAGGGATTACCCTTATGGTTCAATAGAGCATGGGTATATAGGGGTATTTCACAACATGATATGTGGACAAGACCTTAGGACGCTTTTGGGCAGACGGATTCAGTTCTACCGGAAACAGCGGCAGTTATCACAGGCGGCTCTTGCGGAAAAGGCGGACATTTCAATCACCTTTATCAGTCAAATAGAGAGGGGCATTAAGTATCCCACTTCGGAAACCTTGTCCGGAATCTCAAATGTACTGGGGGTGGAGGTCTGCGAGCTGTTTCAGGAGGCCGAAACGCCCACGGAAAACCGCAGTCTGCTTGAACGGTTCAAAAAGGACATAACCCAAAACGTGCTGGAAACTCTTGAGGCGGTATACAAGGCGTATGAAAGGTGACAGTCACCTAGACGAACCTTTGGTTTTAAGGCTTGATCGTAGTTGGCCATGGTTAGATTTTTACGTGAGATTCGCCGGTCCCTATGGTTAGATTTAACGTGAGGCTATGCGGCTGGTTGTCCAACGATCTTTTTTGAGGTATAATTAAAACATGATTGTCGAATATCACGAAGCTGCGTTTAAACACAAAGTAAGTGAGGCCGACATTGAGTGGGCACTGAGTACACAAGTTTATGAAAAGCCTGCTACAGATGGAAGCTTTCTCGTTGTAGGCTTTAATCGTGTCGGCAAACCACTTGAAGTTGCGTTCCGTGAATTGGACGATGGGACACTTTTTGTATTTCACGCTATGCCGTGCCGCCGAAAATGGCTAGACGAAGCAGATGTGGGGCGAAAGTCCCTTGGGAGTAATAATGGCTAGACGACCAACTGATGAAGAAGCGTGGGCGCTTGAGAAAATGTGGACGGAAAATCCGCCGGAAGTTTTGGAAGGGACAGGCCCTCTCACCCGCCGCCGGGAACTGTTACGGTTCCTGGACGACACGAGTACCAATTACATCCTGACAATAGCGGAGCATGACCACAAAACTCCCGCTCAAGTGGTAGGCGACATGGTTCGGGAGCGTATCGCCGCCGCAGCACAGGCGCCAGGCACTGTTTTTTCTGATTAATTGTCAATCATAAAAAATACCGGACACCGGCCTCGAAGATGTTTTGCCGCTTGTTTCCCGGTATATTGATATGCACATAGGGGCCCTGCCGCTCGGAATGGGCCATTTTGCCTAAAATACGGCCGTCGGGACTGGTTAATCCTTCGATGTCGTAGGCGGAACCGTTGGGGTTTTCTTCGGGGCCGGCATAGCAGAAGGGGACTTGGCCGCGGGCGAAAAGAGCCTCCGCCTCCTCCGGCCGGATGACGATGCGCCCTTCGCCGTGGCTCACGGGCACAATGTGAATGGTCCCCGGCTGGTCCAGGGAAAGCCAGGGCGAATTGCCAGGCGAACCGCCAGGCATAACTTTGGTGCGGACCATCCGGGAGATGTGGCGGCCAATCGTATTGAAAGTCAGGGTAGGCGAAGAAACACCGGCGGGGCGGTATTCGCCGTAAGGTACAAGGCCCACTTTGATTAAGGCCTGGAACCCGTTGCATATCCCCAGAATAAGACCGTCCCGATTGTCCAGCAGCCCCTGAACCGCCTCCGCCACGGCGGGAGCCCGGAGCACATTGGCGATGAATTTTCCCGAACCGTCGGGTTCGTCCCCGGCGCTGAATCCCCCGGAAAGGGCCAGGATTTGCCCCTCGTTGATGGCGGCGGCTAAGTCCTGAATAGATTCCCGGATGTCCTCCCGGCTGCGGTTTCTGAAGATCACCAGGCGGGTTTTCCCCCCGGCGTTTCTGAAGGCCCGCTCCATGTCCCATTCGCAGTTGGTACCGGGGAATACCGGCAACACGACCAAAGGTCGTGCCACCACCAGTGGCCTCGCCAACGGTGCCGCCGACAGCCCCGCTGTTTGAGGCCGCCGGGTTGTTGAACAGGTTGATTTTTTGATAATCTCTCCCGGGGCCTTTTCCGGGCCGGCTGCTGCGGTTTGGGGATACACCCGGCTTAAGGGGCTTTCCCAGGCCCGCCGGAGAAATGCCAGGGGGATTTCCTCCGACAAGGACGCCGCATTTGCTATGCGAAATACTTTTTCGCCCAGCGTTTTTGCCGCCGGGATCCAGCGGGCCTTTGATCCGGCCAAATATCCATCAACATTTTTGAAATTGCCTGAAAGGGCTTTGCCGTTAAGCTCCACTAAAAATGAACCCTGTAATGCGGTATCATTGACCGGCGCAAATAGTTCCGGATAAGCCTCTACACCGCAGTTGTTACCGAACGCTGTCACTGCAAGGGCAGCCGCTGCACCGCCGGCGCTCACCGGATATGCCGATTTGACCAGGCCCCTATCAGCCAAAGCAGCGAGGGCGTTCAGGTTTGCTTTGAAAACTTCCCAGGACCAGTGGTCCGCCCCATGAAAAAGGATCACCAAATTTCCCGGTTCGCCGCTCAGGGCCCCTCCACGGATTTTTTCCACCGGGCAGGTACCGGCGGCAAAAGCCACCAGCGTGGGCGGAACCTTTAGGTCTATGCCCCGGCTTGCATCCCGGTAGTTTCCCGACATGGAATCCTTCCCCCCGATGGCGGGAACGCCCAGGCGGACTTGGGCTTCCAGCGCCCCCAAAAGGGCCGATGCGGGGCTGCCCCAGGTTTCGGGATCCTCGGGCCGCTGGAAATATTCCTGCAGGCTCAGCCGGGCCGCCCAGGGGTTTCCCCCCAGACAGGCAATTTTGGTCAGGGCCTCCCGGACCGCCCCTTTGGCGCCTTCGTAGGGGCTTTTGCTCATCAGATCCGGGTCGTAGCCGAAAGTCATAAGGCTCGCTGTGCGGCTTTCCCTGCCCAAAACAGGTAATAAGGCCGCCATGCCACATTCGGGGGTGCCCTGCTCAGTGCCGCCTCGGTGCTTTTCCCCTGGGGCGGCACTG
>BNUV01000135.1 GCA_025997615.1 Spirochaetia bacterium | reverse complement strand
GTTCAGGTAGTTCAGGACAAAATAAAACTTTGCGTCACGGCCATCGCGGAGGGCGATTTCAACGGACGGAGGAGCTTCAATGGTTTGGCGGAAGGGTTCGTCCAGCTTGAGATTTTTTATGAAAACGGCGGCGGCGTCCTTGCTGAAGGTTCCGCCAAAATAATAGACCCGGCCTTTTCCAAAGCTGCGCATGGTAAGGGCAGCTTTGCCCGCGCACCAGCCGTTTTTGTAGGATGCCAAAACTTCGGCGCCGTCAATCGGTTCCAAAATATCGTTGAAAACCGCCGCCTCGAATTCCGTTCCATTCCAGCTAATGTTGATGGGCTTTTCATCCGGAGGCACAAAACTGAAATCAACGACATCGGCGCCGCAGAAATCGCGCAGTTTGCCGGGAAGTTTTTCCATGGGACAGTGTCCGTTCGGATCCTTGTAACCGGAACGGCAGCCGAGAACCAGGATGCCGCCGTTTTTAACATAGTTTTCCAGCAACGCCGCGCGTTCAGCGGTCATAATTGTGGGATGGGGATAGAAAAGCACAGGGTACCGGGTGAGCGTTTCCGGCGTTGGCAGCGCGGCGGGATCGGCGCTGTCGCCCAGGGAAACATAATCAAAGGGACTATGCAGAAGCTGGGCGGCGGCAAAAAGACCTTCGTCACTTATTTGATGAACACGGCGGTGCCATGCGTCCAGGCGGACATCCCACTGGTTATCGTAATCTTCAAGCACACCGAAAACTGCGTGATACCGGGCGCCGGCGGCATTAGCGATACGGGTAACTTTTTCATGAATGTTGTCAAGTTCGGCAAGGCGGCGGTTGTCACGGTTTGAATAATCCAGAATACCATGCCAATAAATTTCGGTGCCGAAGGGCGCCGTGCGCCAACGGAAATAGCTCACGTAGTCGGCGCCATGGGCAATACTCTGCATAGTCCACAGGCTCATCTGGCCGGGCCGCGGCGAAGCTGCTTCCATCCGCGTGTTCCATCCGTTGGGGCCGGACTGCTGTTCCATAATGCCGAAACGCTTTGACACCGAGCGGACCCGCGAAAGATTTCGGCTCCACATACGGTCCTTGAGACCGGAAGAACCAACCCAGGGCTCTTGATCAAGACAATAGGCAAAGTTGGGGTAAGAATCGAAGGTGAAAAAATCCAGGCTTTCCTTTACCATGAGGTGATTATCAAGATTGGAAAACATACCGTTGGTAGTGATAAAATCATCAGCCTTTTTATATTTTTTGATAATGTCGCTTTGCATCTTGACAAATTTCCGGGCGCTGTACGAAACAAAACGGATGTAATCCATAACTTCGTGGGGATTAACCGATGCATTGATCGTCAATCGGGGAACAAAAACTTCTTCCCAATCGGTATAGGTCTGATTCCAGAAAACCGTTCCCCAGGCATTGTTCAGCGCCGGAAGATTTTGATATTTGTCCTTCAAGAATTTCCGGAATGCGGCGGAATCGCTTTCGGAATAAAATTCGTCAAGCTCGCAGTTAACTTCGTTGTCAATCTGCCAGCCGATAATAGCCGGATGTTTGCCGTAATGTTCGGCGGTTTTTTCCACAATGCGTGCCGAAAGTTCCTGATAAACCCTGGAATTGTAGTTGTAGTGCCGGCGGGAACCGTGGCGGTAGAGCGCGCCGTCAATGCGGGCATTAAGCACTTCAGGATATTTGTGGGTAAGCCATGCCGGCGGAGTCGCCGTGGGGGTGCCAAAAATAACGGACATAGAAGCAGCCCGGGCTTCCTCCAAAAAACCGTCAAAAAAATCAAAATTAAAATTCCCCTCCCGGGGCTCGCTCAGGTTCCAGGCAAATTCGGCGATGCGTATAGCCTCCAGGCCGTGATCCTTCATGCGCCGGAGGTCGTTTTTCCAGAGGCTTTTGTCCCAGTGTTCCGGGTAGTAGCATACCCCCAGAAGAATTTTATCGCCCTGTAAGATCTTTTCCATGGTTTACTCCTTATACACTCAAGATACTGCCTCTTTGCTGATTATGCAATCGGTTATCATTGTTTCACCAAATTTTTAATAAAAGCTTGAATGTCGTTTGCATATTGAATGGCAAGTCTGACTTCCGCATCTGTTAATTCACGTTCATCAGGATAACGCGGTGCCACTGCGAAAGGGGTTAAATATGTACATTTGTCAAGCATCATTGAAAAATCTGAACTGACGGAATCACAAAGCCTTACCAGCACTATGAGATCATGAATTTTTTTAAATTCTATCTCGTTAAATACAAGAAATCCTTTGAGGTATTTTTCAGCTGCCTGCTGACAAAGATTGCAAATGATATTATCCGGTCGTGGATGATGCATCGTCATCAAATATTCTGCCGCTCTTAAATCGCCATCAGCAATATCAAACCATTCTTTTATTTCTCCATGTTTATCCATACAGTTTTACCCCTTTTTGCGAAACATCCTTCTCAATCGTTGCAAATCCCGTTGAACGATAAATAAATTTCTGCTTTTTATGCCCAAGAATATCTATCGGTCTATTTTGCAAAGAATACATTGCCTTATGAGCTGCGGCTAATGCCTCAATTTCCCGCATTTGCATATCGTCTTTGAATACCAAATACAAGTCAATGTCGGAATCTTCGTTTGGTGTTCCGTAAGCAAAGGAACCAAAAAGATATATTTCCTCCACGGGAATATGATCAACTATAGCTTTTGTTATGGCGTCCAGTTCTGTTTTTATTCTGGTTATATCATTTTGCATGGTTATTTTTGTCCCTCCGTTTCTTCCAATTTGTGATGCAAATCATGGAATGAATGTCTTGCAACTATAAGATCATTGTCCGCATACGAGCCAAAGAGGATGTTTTTCTCGAAATTCTCCCCTACGGTGTAGGGAATGCTGTCTTTTATCCTGCTGATGTCATCGGTTATCATTGTTTCACCTTTCCCCAGCCCAGCGTTTCCCGTTGCTTCTGCAAATATGCTTCCTGTGCTGATTTACAAGCCGTCATGCGAAGCTCTGTCAAAACTTGTTCGTCGGGGTCTATACCGATAGGCTTTAGTTTATTTTGAAGCCGTGTATAATGTCCGGTGTATGCTATATGAAACGAATCGTTTGGCATACTTTTATATCTGAATGGGACTCGATGCGGATGAGTATTTTCCGCCCCTTGATACATTGAGGAATCTTTTACGGCTTTAAGGCTGAGAAACGCATCGTCAAAATCATGCACAGCAGCTTGATAACTTGCACGTCCGATTTTTTCTTCGGTTCTGGCGCCTTCAAGTTCCTGATTTACAAAGAGATACTCTGCAAGCAGCATGAGTTCAGGGTCACCGCAACCTTTAACTTCAGAGAAAATTCTTTTACCAAGTTCCAGTCCCTTTGCCAAATTTTCTCTGCCTTCTTCGGCTTTACCCGCTGTACGCAGACCAATACGACCATCCGCAATATCACTTACTGCTTTTACTATCCCAATTGTCAAGCCAGTTTTTTCCATACTTTGCCTCCACTTCTGCCATATTCCAACCGCAAGTCTGCAAAAAATTCTTGCCCCAATCAACTTTTTCCATGAGGATTTTTGCCACATAAGCCGGCATTGGTCTTGTTTTGGCTAATTCTATCGCTTCATCCTCTTTCCCTTCATCTTCCAAACGCGCACATTTAACGCCGATTGCAAGCCGTTCATCCAATGACATTAAACGATTTTCTGCCATGATTTACCTCCTGGACAATGTGTTTCGATCATTCCTCATATAATCTTCTTCAATATTTCATTTGCATCTAACTTCATTTTTGAAAACGCAAACCACTTCTTGCCCAAATCTTTTAACGATGCACCGATATGATACACCGTATCATCAATTATCAGAAAACGGTCATGCGATTTTTTGAATGTTTTTATCGCAATAGGCTGGTACTGAGCATTATGCTTTTGTAAATCAAGTTGTAATTGCCCGGAAATTTTTTGTGTGTATATGGTCGCGTCAACCCTGCTCTTTCTTTTTAACAAAATAGTTAAAACACTTTCGTCAATATAATTATCTATTAATACAATAGCTTTCTTCGCAGATTTTATCAAGTCAGATACGAAAATATATGCGTCAAAAATTTGTCCATCATAAAAAACACCTTCTACCGGCGGCAATGCTGTTTTTACAAAAAAGTCTATCTTAGCATCTATCTTTTTAAGATGAAGCTTAGTGTCGCTTGCTTGTTGCTCAAGTCGTTCAAAGCGTTGATTGATGGCATAGCCTTTTAGCAAATATTCTTTTAAAACGCGGTTTGCCCACTGTCTAAACATAGTCGCATTGATAGAATTTACCCTATAACCAACAGAAAGAATTGCATCAAGATTGTAAATTTTTACCTGCTGAATTTGCATTTTACCAGCTATAGCCCCATGAATAGAGGTATGTTCCAAAATGGAACTAACCACTTTTTCGTCTAATTCACCGGATTTAAAAATATTACCCAAATGTTTAGTAATAGCAGGACGTTTTGTTCCGAACAGCAGAGCGATTTGATCTTGCGTAAGCCACACCGTCTCGTCCTCTAGCCGCACTTCCAGCTTTATTGCATTATCCGGTTGGTAGAGGATTATTTCATTCAAAGGTGCATCTGCCATTATTCCTCCCCCTCCAACTCCCCGCGCCGCAAACTACGGCCTTGAGCCGCTGCCGGACATTGATTTTAACATCCGCTGCGGCAATACCCTGGTCGGCTTTGCCACCAAAAAACAGTTGTTCGATACCATCAATGAATATGAGGGC
>BNUV01000134.1 GCA_025997615.1 Spirochaetia bacterium | reverse complement strand
TCCCGATCGCATCGGCGCGCTTTCCTGCAACCCCGCTGTAGGGGGACTCTCCAAGGGAAACCTTGTGCGGGAAGTGGACGCCCTGGGCGGCGAAATGGGAAAGCTTATCGACAAAACCATGATCCAGTACCGGGTGCTTAATCGTTCACGGGGCCCGGCGGTTCAGTCTCCCAGGGCGCAGGCGGATAAAAATCTTTATCAGGCGGAGGCCCGGGCGGCGCTGGAACATCAGAAAAACCTTTTTATTTTTATGGATACCGTCACGGATCTGCTGGTGTCAAAAGATGGCAGACGGGTGGAAGGCGTGGAAACCATTCGGGGACACCGCATATCATCACAAATCGTAATCCTTAATACCGGAACTTTTTTGGAAGGGAAAATTTTTATCGGCGAGTACGATGCCCCCGAAGGAAGGCTCGGAGAAAAAGCCGCCCTGGGGCTGGGGACAAAACTCAGAGAGCGGGGTTTCCCCCTGGGCCGCCTGAAAACCGGTACCCCTGCCCGCATCGCCGGAGATTCCATCGATTATGAAAAAATGGAAAAACAGGACGGCGAGGCTCCCGCATTTTTTTCTTTTGATGTGGATGCGGAGGAAAATCCCCATCGCCCCTCGTCGCCCTGCTGGATCACCTACACCAATTCCCGGACCCACGAAATTATCCGGGAAAATATTCACCGGTCTCCGCTCTACGGCGGTAAAATTACCGGCACGGGCCCCCGGTACTGCCCCTCCATCGAAGACAAGGTGATCCGTTTTCCCGAACGCGACCGGCACCACATTTTTATTGAGCCCGAAGGAAACTCCACCAACGAGATGTACATGAACGGCGCTTCAAGTTCCCTGCCTGAAGATGTGCAGGCAGCGTTCATCCACAGTATAGCCGGTTTGGAAAGTGCCCGTATTGTCCGGCCCGCGTATGCGGTGGAGTACGACTATCTGGACCCGCTGGACCTTTACCCCACGCTGGAATCAAAACGGCTTGAAGGTCTTTTTACCGCAGGCCAAACCAACGGCAGCTCCGGCTACGAAGAAGCCGCCGCCCAGGGACTCATGGCGGGGATCAATGGCGCGATGAAACTGCGGGGCTGTGCGCCGCTGGTGTTAGGCCGGGCTGAAGCATACATCGGCGTTTTGATTGACGACCTTACCACCCTGGGCACGAAGGAACCGTACCGTATGTTCACCAGCCGCGCGGAACACCGCCTCATGTTACGGCACGACACCGCCGACAGCCGCCTTACCCCCAAAGGCCGGGACATTGGCCTGGCGGATGATGAACGCTGGGAGCGTTTCCAAAAGAAAACCGCCGCACTGGAAGAAATCCGAAAACAGGTGCCAGGAAAGGTGCCAGGCACCTTTCCTGAAGGCACCTATCCTGAGGAATGGCTGCTCCGGGTAAATCTGGACATAAAGTATGAGGGCTATATCGAAAAAGAAAAAAGGGCCGCGGCAAAAAACGCTAAAATGGACGCCATCAAATTAGAGGCCGATACGGATTATAATGCCATCACGGGCCTTTCCGCCGAGGCAAAAGAAAAGCTGCGTCAGGTGCGGCCCCTCACCATAGGCCAGGCCGCCCGAATCCCCGGCGTGCGGCAGGGGGACATCGCCCTGCTCATGGTTCTGGCCTCGAAAAGATAAAATTCCCCATCACCCCGGAGGCCAGCCCAGAGAACGGCCCCCCAGAATATGGATGTGGAGATGATCCACCGTTTGGCCGCCGTCTGTTTTGCAGTTGATCACAAAACGGGCGCCCTTTTCCCCGCAGCCTAATTCTTTCGCCAGCTCCTGGGCTTTGAAAAAAAGCCTGCCCAAAAGATCCGCATCCGCCTTTTTCAGTTCCATGATGCTGCGGATATGCTTCCTGGGGATCAAAAGAAAATGCACCGGCGCCTGGGGGGTAATGTCGTGGAAGGCCAGCATTTCATCATCCTCAAAGATCTTCTTTGAAGGAATTTCCCCGGCGATAATCTTGCAAAAAATACAGTCGCTCATACCATCAGTATAACGGTTCCACCTGATTTCTTAAAGCCTTGGTCGGGCTTTAGCCAGGGCATCTTCCAGGGCCTCCAGAAATCCGGCGCTGGATTCGGTGGCCCCGGAAACGGCGTCCAGATCTGTGGAATCGGCGTAGAGCGCCGCCTCCAGCAATTCCTCCATGGCCGCTCCTCCCACCAGAAGATCCTCCCCATGATCGACAATTTCAATATCCGCAATGCCGCCGCCTTCAACCCGTAAACGCACATGAACCAGCCCCCGGTAACCAACGCCCGATCCTTCGTAAACCCCGTCCTCGTAAGGCCCGGTTACCACGGCAAAACTCAAGCACCCCGCCGCCAGTGCCGCCAACAGAGCCGCCAGAGCCATCATCGTAAAAATCATCATAATTTTTTGTTTCATAGTGCCTCCGCTTTAGAGAGGGCAGCGCCGTGCAGGGCGCTTTTATAAAAAGGCCATTTCGGTGTATAATTTGGATAAATTTTTCTATACAAGGAGTTTGTATGTCCAATGTAACTATTGATACGATTTTCGCCCGCCGTTCTGTCCGCGCCTATACGGATAAGAAACTTGACGATGCCACGGTTGATCTGCTGGCAAAAATCGCCCTTTCCGCCCCCAGCGCAAACAACGCCCAGCCGGTCAACGTGATCGTGGTCAGGAACGCCGCCCTTATCCGGGAGATGGAGCTGGCCATAGCCGCCTATTTTGAAAAGAAGGGCGAGACCGCCGTTGTGGAGCGCATCAAGAGCCGGGGAAACAAAATATTTTACGATGCGCCGGTTTCCTATTTTCTGGCGGTAAAAAATAACTCCTCCGTTGACGTGGGAATTATGGCGGAAAACATCAGCATCGCCGCCGGCAGCCTGGGGCTGGGCAGTATCCTCCTGGGCCTCCCCAATGTGGTCTTTAACGATCCCGAAACCTGTGCCTATTGGAAATCCAAAGTTAATCACAAAAAAGATAAAGGTGAGAAAAAGGGTAACGGTGGTAAAGTTGTCGGTCATCCCTTTGGGGAAAAAAATCACCGGGATCATGGCTACCATACCGATGATCACCGTGATGATAAAAATAGGTTTCGCCCCCACCCGGTCCACGAGGAATTTTATCAGCATACCTATCAGCAAAACACCGAGGCCTCCGAACACCGTATAGAGGGAGACCATACCGTCGCTCTGGAAAAAAACATCCCGGCTATAGACGATCATAAAAGCCCGGGACACCCCTGAAACCAGGGCCACAAAAAAGAAGATAACGATAAAAAGTTTTAACGACGGGTTGCCCAGGGCCGTGCGGAGGGTATCCCGCAGCTTTATTCTTTTCCCTTCTGTTTCTCCCGGCGGTTCGGGGATTTTTTTCACGGCCCCTAAAATTGCGTAATGCCAAGGGAAATACTGTTGTACACGGCTGGCTGCAAAATGCTGAGGGAAAAAAAATTGACGAGGTTCTTGTTGCCCTGTACCGTGCCCCCCAAAGTTACACCGGTGAAGAAAGCGCGGACATCTCCTGTCACGGCGGTATCGCCGTCATACAGGCGGTGATGAAACTTCTGGGGGAGGCAGGTTTCAGGGAGGCTCTGCCCGGTGAATTTACTTTTCGCTCTTTTATGAACGGTAAACTGGATTTGACTAAGGCGGAATCGGTGATGGAGCTGGTGTCCGCCCGCAGCGGCCGGGGGCGGGAACAGGCGGTGAGCCGTCTTTCGGGAACGCTGGAAAAAGAGATTCGGGAAATCACTTCCTCCCTAACGGAAATTCTTGCCGAAACGGAAATCCACCTGGATTATTCGGAAGAAGACGGCATCGAAACGGAAGAAGACGGCGGCTTACCCGGCATGGAAAAAATCTCAGGCGTTCTTGAGCGGCTTAAAACGTTGGCGGATTCCTACAGCCTGGAACGGCTTTTCCGCGAAGGCGCCCTGACGGTGATCGCCGGGAGGCCCAATGCGGGAAAGTCCAGCCTTTTTAACTTGCTGCTTAAAGAGGACCGTTCACTGGTTACCGAAATTCCCGGCACCACCCGTGACTGGATTGAAGCCTGGGTAACGGTTGGGGACATTCCCCTCAGGCTTATCGACACGGCGGGGCTGAGGGAGTCGAATGACCGGATAGAAAAATTGGGTGTGGGCCGCAGCCGGGAACTCCTGGCCGGGGCGGATCTGATACTCTACCTTGTTGATGGGACTAAAGGTATAGCCAATGAGGATCGCGATTTTTTCCGGGGGGAAATAAATGCCCCGGTGATTGTTGTTTGGAATAAAGCAGATATACAGCCGCTCGATCATTCACTTCCCGAATTATCGACAAAAAAAATAGTTGAATGTTCGGCAAAAACCGGCGCGGGTCTATCAGCATTGATCAATGCGATTACTGAAACATTGGAAACAGCGGCGGGGAGCGGCGAAAAAACGTATACCAATGCGGGCACTGCAGTATCATCAACAGGGATAGGAACGGCGCGGCAGAAAGAGCTTGTAGAGACTGCCATCACAAATCTGGAAACCGTTTTATCATTGGCAAATGCAAGGGAAGCACTGGACCTTATAGCGCCGCCCCTCAGGGATTGCATAAATGCGCTGGCGGAAATCACCGGGGAAGTGTCTACGGCGGATATTCTTGAAACCATGTTCAGCCGTTTTTGTGTGGGGAAATAGGACATGGACTACGATGCCATTGTAGTGGGCGGAGGGCACGCGGGAATTGAAGCATCGTTAGCGTTAGCCCGCCTGGGTTTCAGTACACTGCTCATCACCCAAAATCCCGATCGCATCGGCGCGCTTTCCTGCAACCCCGCTGTAGGGGGACTCTCCAAGGGAAACCTTGTGCGGGAAGTGGACGCCCTGGGCGGCGAAATGGGAAAGCTTATCGACAAAACCATGATCCAG
>BNUV01000133.1 GCA_025997615.1 Spirochaetia bacterium | reverse complement strand
AGGGACATCCAATTATCTAGAATCAGTGTCCTTTCCTGTGAGTAAACTTCTACCCGCTCTTTTGAATAGGTTTTACTGCCATTAGCAAAATAATTGATAGTTGCGTTTGTCCCATTTTCATATTTAAGGATTATCGATACATTATCGGTATTTTCAGCCGGATGAGTTCCCATTGAATTCATACAGACCGATGTTACCTTACTGCCTGACAAGAAAGAACATAAATCAATAAAATGACACGCCTCCCCGATTATCCGCCCACCTCCTACTGCTAAATCATGTACCCAAACTTCTGGAGGAATAAACCCGGCGTTCATGGTCGCAATAATATTCATGGGGGATGATCCAAGAAGTTCTTTCATTTTAAGTGCAAAGGGAGAAAAACGGCGGTTAAATCCAACAGTTACGGCAATGTTTTCCTTTTGCTGATATGTGGTAATAATTTTGTTTAATTCATTTTCATTTAAGCAGAGCGGCTTTTCAACAAAAACATTTTTATTGGCATTGAGACAATCGAGTACCATCTTAGCATGAGTGTTATGTCTTGTAGTTATTAACACCAAATCTATTTCAGGATCTTCCAAAATCTCTTTATAGTTAGAAGACGCATACTCTGCCTTTACCTTCTTTGCTGCTATTTTTGCGGACAAACCCTGGGCGCTGGCAATATATTTAATAGATGCATTTGCCTTCATCAAAGCCGGAATCATGGTAGACATAGTAAAGTTCCCGGCGCCGATAATTCCTATTTTCCCATGAGTGGGCTTAAAATCGCTTGATTCTATTTTAACCGCAGTATTAGAAGCTACCTGTTCAGGATATTGTAATAAGGACGCTATCACGCCCTTCTTCTTCATATCTCCATAGATTTGATCATATTGATCCAGTGGAACTATTTCAGAGATAAGCGGTTTAACATCTAAAGAACCTGATGATATGGCATACAAGATCGCTTCAAAATTACGTTTTTCTGTCCACCGGACATACCCTATCGGATAATCCTGTCCTTTATTCTCATAGTCCTCATCATAACGCCCAGGCCCATAAGAACATGAAACCTGAAAGGAAAGTTCTTTTTTATAAAAATCATCTCTGCGGATGTCCAAACCGACAACACCGACTAATATAATCCGTCCACGTTTACGGGACATAAGCGCTGCTTGATGTATTATTTCATCTCCTTGTGAAGACGCAGTAATCACAACACCATCAGAGCCGATTCCACCGGTTTGCTCTTGTACAAATTTAACTATATCACCATCAGTTGACGGATTAAATGTAATAATGTTTTTCGATTTTGCTATAGCTATTTTCTGTGGATCAAAATCAACTCCAATAACCCGACAGCCGTTTACTTTGAGTAATTCCAGAGCAACAAGCCCGATTAAGCCTAAACCAATAATAACGATAGTCTCGCCCAAAGTGGGAGACAACAGACGTATTCCCTGTAAGCCGATTGAGCCGATAACGGTAAACGCCGCTTCGTCATCGCTGACATTATCCGGTATTTTAACACATAGATTTTGCGGTACACAAACAATTTCAGCATGATTGCCGTTAGAAGCAACTCTATCGCCAACCCGGTATTCCGTTACACCTTTCCCAACTGCTATAACTTTTCCCGCATTGCAATATCCAAGCGGTAAAGGCAGTCCTAACTTGGCAAAAACGGTTTCCAAGGTGGGTAACAGGCCATCTGTCTTTATTTTTTCTAATACCTGCTTTACCCGATCCGGCTGCTGACGAGCTTTGTCAATCAGATTAGCCTTGCCGAATTCAACCAGCATCCGTTCCGTTCCCAAAGAAACGAGGCTGCGGGTTGTTTGTATCAACACGTAACCGTCACGGACAAGGGGAGCGGGGACTTCTTCTAAGATGGTTTGACCGGTTTTAAGATCTTGGATTATTTGACGCACAGATTCCCTATATTTATATAAATCATTTTAAATATGACTTTACTGCCCTGTATTTTCCTGTTGTTTCTTTTTCAATCTCAGATACATATTCAAAATAAACCTTCAATGCAGGACTGACTTTTGATGAAATTTCCTTAATCAAAAAGTTTTCATCCTTAACAGAATACCCTTGTCTTTTAACAATTTTAATTATTATACTACCTAATTCTTTTTGGATAACCTGTGCCTCAAAAATATTGGCTGTATCCTTAAAAATGTAGTCAAAACGCAATATTTTGTTGCCCTCAGGAGTAACTATAAAATCTTCATTGCGTCCGCTTATTTCACGTATTGTAGATGAATATCTTCCACAAGGGCAATTATTTTCAATCCAGGTAGCAGTATCCCCAATTTCGTATCTAATAAATGGCATCACCATATTTGTAAATCCCGTCGCTAATACTTTACCTGTTTTTGATCCATCCTTATTTACAATGGGATTATAACACTCCAGTATTCCATATTCAAAATCTTCATGAAAAAGATCATTTTCGCATCTTGAGGCATTACCAGCCCCCTCTGTAAACCCGTATTGATCTGTGACAACACAACCGAATACCTTGCTTATTTTTTCCCTTTGATTAGCAAGTAATGCTTCAGCTCCGGTAAAAATGATTTTTGGTGGACTGGTAATTTTCATTCCCAATTCTTCAATTAAGGAAGCTAAAGAAAATAATATTGATGGATAACCCGTATAATAAGCAAAGCCACCTTTATTTAATCTATTCACTATTGATTCTATCTTTTCATGATTAATATGATGCATTGTGAATACAGTTTGTCTCATGGCATAATTTTCGCGCCAGTATGGGGGCTTGTTTTGCGCCATTGGTACTGCAACCTGCCCTGTGAAGGTAGCGTAGGGATCGTCAACTTTTATACTAAATCGTGATTTATGCCTAAACCAAATCGCCCAGCGATACTGAATTGCTCTTTTTGTTAACAAGAAATTCAGCGATTTTCCTGTACTTCCCGATGTATGAGCATGTATCGACTTTCTCTTTAAATCAAGGTTAATAAGTTTTTCATAATTCCCCCTTACCAGTTCTTTTGTAAGGACAGGTATTTTTTGTATATCATCCAGTCTTTTTATATCAGACGGTTTTAATTTAGTACTATTAAAAAGGTCAAAATAATATGGTATATGATTATAGCTATATTCTATTAATTTTTGTAATTCCTCTACTTGATAATCACGGATATCATCAAAGCTCCACCATTGTGATTCTTGCAAAAAATTATATATTTCATCAAATTCTCCACCTAAACGGATATTTTTTTCATGTATACCCCTCAAAGTACATGCAAGATTCTGTATTATAACAGGAGAATAGTTATATATAGTTTTAATAATTGACATCGGCTTTATACCCTTTTATACTTTTGCTTTGTGTTATGCTTTATTACTTTTATAACAAAGTCTCTAATTTTATTTGCTTTATTTTTCAATAAAATCATAAATTTTGAATCTTCCCAATAATAAATTGGCAACATTTTTCTTTTATGATAATGATTTAGCCTATAAAATCTTTTATATTCTTCATTTGTAAGTCCTGAAAACGGTTTATAATTGCCAATCTTCTTGCTGTTAACTGTTTCGGTAGAAATGAACGTTAGATTAGATTTATTTCTATCATATTCAAAAAAATGAAATAACATTTCACTAGTATTTAAATCCCACTCAAAAGCAAGTTCTTTATTAGAAAAATCAGGAAACTGCAACCTGCTGTTCATATAATAATTTTGTTTAAACATCCAATTACCAAGACTATAAATAATTGGCCTTTCCTTATATATCTCAATTCCCCCGATTCTATGCGGGTGCGATCCAATGATACCATCCGCACCATTATCAATCAATGCTTTGGCCAGTTCTCTTTCCCAGGGCTGTGGATGCTCTTCTAATTCATAACTCCAATGAAAGAAAAAAATAATTTTAGAATCCGGGTATATATGTTTTGCATTATTTAATGAATTTAAAACATGAGATGCTGTTAAGGAATTTACACCCATTTTATCTTTTGTGGCAGCTTCACATTGAATAACATCCCATCCGAAATTGTATATTACAATGGGTATCCCATTTTCTCCTAGAACAAGCGGTTGACTTGCTTCAAAACTATTTTTACCTATCCCGCAATAGGGTATTTCTACTTCTTTTAAAAATGACAATGTTTCATTAAACGAACCTGTGTCAAATATATGATTATTTGCCAATGCCATCCCCGTAATATTTAGTTCATTTAGCAAAGACCGTAAAGCGTCTTTATCATTAAAGACTATAGATTTTTTATGTAAATTAGAACTATTACTTATAACTGCCCCTTCCAAATTCCCAAACCAATTTTTGTGTTTCAACCATTCAGGCATATCAAGAGTTACAGCATTTTTATAAGGAATAGCAGTATCACCAACGAATATCATATTTATTTACCGCATACTTTTCTGCATATATTTATTTTGCTATTTTAATAAATCATGATATAATTTCACAATCACTCCCCTAAAATTATCACGATACGATTCTATATTATATTTAGGGGATTTCTTCGATTTGTATACGGCATCCATCACCAAAACTAATGAATCAACATCTCCATTTTTAAACATCATTCCTGAATTTAAAAAATAGTTACTTTGAAACATGGGGATATCAGATGTGATAATATTTACAGACATACTTATTACTGTATATACAACACCGCTATTGGTTCCCCTTGTATATGGCAAAACAACACATTTACTTGTGGCTATAAAATTAATATAATCTGAATCACTCAAATAAGTTAACACAAAATTCACATTCAGGTTATTATATACATCAACGTCAAATTCATTTTTATAGGGGACATTTCCGGCAACTAATAATGTCGCATCAGGATGTTTTTTGTGAAAAATCTGCCAAGCTTCCATTAATATATCTACTCCTTT
>BNUV01000132.1 GCA_025997615.1 Spirochaetia bacterium | reverse complement strand
TTTTTTTTTTTTTTTTTTATCTTTAATTTTTTTATTTCTGTTTTCTTAATACGGCCATTGTATTCTAAAATACATAATTTTTCAATTTTTTGAAGAATCCCATACAACAAACGCATTAAAACAGTTTTTTTAGGCAACTGGTTTTATCCTCAACGCAAATTCCATTTAACTTAGGTTTCAGGTATTTGTAACTCTACAAATTAATACTCAAGTTTTATAATAGGTCTATTATTACAAATCTTTTTTATATTATTGGCTAGTATTTCTAGAATTTTTTCTACTAATTATATTGCTTGAATGTGAGTAAAAAATTTGTGGTATTTATTTTACAGTAAATTTTTTATTTTATATTTTTCAGACCAATTCAAAACCAATTTCGCATAACATACGTTATGCGAAATGGGGGCTAAGATTTGTGTAAAATATTATAAAAAATTTATTGGAAAAAGGCTTGACAAATTAAAAGTATAATAAAAAAATTGGTATAAAACCGCCGTACTATCAAGGGCGGCGCAACCTATAGCACAGACCGCTTTGATAATGCCTATTATATGTAACATTTATTTTTAGAATATATTCCACAAAATTATCCCAAAAGAAAAGTTTTTTTGCCCCACATTCACTGTAACAGGCGGCGTCCATGCCGCCTGAAATTTACCCCCAAAGGAAGAAAAGCAGAAGACGGGCGGTAGTGCTTCGCACACCCGCCCTATACCGTTTTTCGCTAAAAATTCCCACCCCCAAAACGAATTTTTTGCGTCTTTAACTTGACACTTTCAATCGAAAGAGAGACAATATACCTATGTTTTTGGCAATGGCAGACATAAAAGCAGACTTCCCGCAACGGCTTACGGCACATATTATACAAACAAGTCTCAAAAAAATCTACTATACATAACTACTAAACACCCATTTTTTAAGCAAATTTCCTCATTTTCAGGCAAACCCACCCTAATCAGGGGCAAAAATACAGCAAAGTCTTTAGACTTCACTTCCAAGTCTTTAGACTTCACCCCCAAGTCCTCAGATAAAACCCTATTTTGGGGCAAAAATACCCATTTTCGAGTAAACAAGGAGTAAAAAAACATGGCACAAAGAACCGATTGGCTCTCAGCAAGCCGCACAGACCAGTTATCAATGGCGAACGTCTGGAACACCGCCTTCAGCACCCACGACACGGAGTGGAACATAGCCGCCCCCGTTCAAGTCGCCCTGGAAGGCCTGATAAACATTGCGGAAGAAGCCCTCAATAAAGCCAAAGACGAATCCACCCGCACCCCCGTGGCAACCGCCCAATGCAAAACCGCATTTGACAATTGGTATAGCGTTGTTGGGCAAGGTGAAACACCCCCCGCAAACCCGATGATCTCCGCAAATCCTTCTACACCAAACGGAAAAAGGACGTAATCGAATTTGATTTTGGGGCATCCGGCTCAATTTGCTACATGGCAGTACAAATTGAAAATGAAGGCAAAAAAGGGCCGTGGGGGCCGTTGGTTCAAGGATTAATACCGTAAAACGAAAGAAAAAGTGGAGGGTAATTAAATGAAAAATAAAGTATTGATTATGGCAATTGTTGTTTCCGCTTTATACGCAGGATGTTTAACCACCTCATTAGGCGTCTATGATTCATCCATACCGCTGGAAAACCTTTGTACACTTGTAGTGGATGCACACCTTGACGTTAAGGAATTTGACGGAAAAGTGGTGGTCTGGGACGCTCCTATGAACAACATCAGCATACAAATTCCCGAAGGCCGTCATGTATTTGTCATTGACTATGGCGAATATGAGACTACCAATCGAGGTCAATCAGTTTATTATTCCGCCGATAGTATAGACTTCACTTATGATTTTGTGGCAGGAAAAACTTATCTAATGACACCGCAACGAG
The DNA here is from genome assembly GCA_025997615.1 of Spirochaetia bacterium. Lineage (GTDB taxonomy): Bacteria > Spirochaetota > Spirochaetia > Treponematales > Breznakiellaceae > BNUV01. Next base: position 2,995 of record BNUV01000132.1, on the reverse strand, counting down.
TCAATCGTTCTGTAGTCATACATATAACGGAAAAGTATTAATTTCAGGGGTAACGCAAAAGGTGACTGACACCTTTACGTTATCGATAAAACGATAAAAGGAGTATTTATGGAGTGGAATGATTTTGTAAAATACGCTCTCTATTTTGCACTTGTAGCCGGAGGCATTAGGGTAGTATTCTATTTCATCAAATCTTTCAAAAACGAAAAACCCGAAGATGTAAAAAAAGATAGTGTGAAAAATGAAAGGATATATAGATATGCCAAATCACCAAAAATAATTTACTACATCGTTTGTGGCATTTATGTTGTTCTGACAGGAATATGTATAGTTTTACTTCTTGATGAAGCATCACATATCTCTGGTCTATTTCCCATATTTGCAATATTGGGAAATATTGCAACATTAGCAGGGTGTATTTTACTATTTGCACGAAAATATATCGGTATAGTGCTAACAATAACTGGTTCTGTATTGTGTGTCTTATTTTCATTTTTAAGCGGAACATTTTCTCGGAATGATTACTTTCACGCCGATGAATTTATGCTGTTTTTGGTCTTTACTATAGTACCAAGTTTACTATTATTGCCGCAGGTAATAATTATTGTAAAAGTAAACTAAAAAAGGAAAACGCAAAAGGTGACTGACACCAAGTTTTGAAAAAAGCATAAGGAGAAAAAAATGGCAGAGTTAAAGCACACCATTAAATACCGCTATGTTTGCGAACAGTGCGGTAAGCAAACGGACTGGTTTTCCCTGGACATTGAAGGGGAAAAGCATTACGGAACCGTCGTTCAAAAGCTGGCACAGGACATTGCGGAAAACGCCCAGACCCGCCTTGACAAGGAAATCCGGGGATTTAAAGACCGGGCCGCAAACGGCAGCTACGCCTATTTCCTGGCCGGCACTGCCTGCCCGTTTTGCGGAAAATCGCAATCCTGGTTCCCCGCCGCTGATGTAACCACCTTTTCGCCCGCCAAACGGATCGGACTGTATATGTGCGGCTGGCTTTTTATCGGCATAGCCCTTACCATAGCGGCCCGCCCTCTGGCGGACGCAATACCCCTGTTTGAATGGCTCGCTTGGGACGGATGGGCGATCCTGCTCCTTGTCCCCCCGTTCATCGGCATGGCTTTAGCCATACGGCGCAACCGGAAAGACGCCGAAATCAACAGGAAGCAATTAGAATCCGCCACGGTAAAAAACGCCCCCGAAATAGACTGGAACGGCGTATAAATGGAAGCGCAAAAGTGGGGACGCAAAAGGTTATTGACACCGCCTACGACCTCCCCCGCGAAAGCGGGTTCTTGGGACAGTTGCTTCGCAACAGACCCCGCAATTTTCCGCAATGGTAAAAAGGCATTGAGCCCACACAAACCGCCGTCCATGGCGGTTTGCGGTCTGCTAATGGGAGCAAAAAAACTTTAAATTTGTTGTATAAATATATACACTAGTTGCGTAACAATATTAACAAAATATTTATTGGAATTTATAATTAAAAAAAGTATATAATTTAAAGGCATATATTTTTATTATGGCTTGTAAAAATAAATAGAATAAAAAAGATAAAAGCAAAACCAACTGCGCATAACAGGATTGTATACGCTGCGCCCGCAGTAGCGGGCTTGGCCTACGACCGGAACGTTATATGCCATAAAATCTGAAACTTCTGAATAGTCTCCCCGCCTCCATGCGGGTCGAAGAAATATAGTGTATAAATTGATTAGATACTATTGACAAAATAATTGATCTATGGTAAATTGGTAATATATGGTAAGAATGATATTTTCAAGATATATTAGGATAATTTCATCTATAATAATAGGTATACTTATAACTTCTTGTTCAACAGGGTTGACGTCAAATGAAATAGAATGCCCAAAGGATATAGGTGAAAAAGTTGTTTATTATGCAAAAAAATATGCAGAAAAGGATACGGAATATGAATGGGGAGGGCAAGATTTTCTCGAAAAAGATGGAATAATAAAAATGGATTGTTCTGGTCTGGTAGTAAATTGTTTTAAATATGCAATAGCCGGAACCAAATACTCATTACTATTTAAAGATGCCGCTGTAATTAATTTTTATAATGAATGGACAATTAAAATTAATGATCCAAGACCTGGGGATTTAATATTCATGGGAGAAAACAAAAATATACCCCCAACACATATGAGTATTTTTGTTAGAAAGGATAATATAAATATTTATTTTATAGATGCAACATTAAAAGAAGAAGAAGGGATTAATGGAATAACTGAAAGAAATTATTTGATAAATGATCCAAAGTTTATTTCATTTGGCCGTTTAATGTTAAATTACTAAAAATGGAATTATACATAATAATATCAAAAGAAGAGAACCCGTGCGCCCTCCATGGCACACGGCTAGCGCAGCAGATTTTACGGCGTATAACGAGGCTGTCGGAAAAGTCATTTTACATAAAAAACATACCTCTAAATAAGTGTTTTACAGTGGTTTCAGGGCATGAAATGCTGGTAAAATTTTGCATGAAAGGGTTTTCCGACAGTCTCAACAGGACTGTATATGCTTCGCGGGCAGCAACCTAAAACGGATAAGTCGTCCCGTCGTAGTTGACATACACGCCCGTATTGCCCTTATCCGAATACGGCGGCGGGGGAGGCCATACGTTCAAAAACAGGATCGCTGGATGTGCTGATAAGCAACGCCACCGCCACCAACAACAAGGGCAACCTGCCTATTGATGAAGGTATGGATCTTGAAAATATGCTTAACGCGTATAACGTTAATGCGGTCGGGTTCCTTCGTATGGTGCAGACATTTCTGCCCCTGTGCGGGGAACGCGCCGTACTCGCCGCCATATCAAGCGAGCAGGGCAGCATGGGAAAAAGCTTTCGCGACAGCGGCATGGATTACGGTATAGCGAAGGCAGCGCTGAACATGGCCTGCGTTACCCTTCAACGACGGCTTGGTCCGCGGGGTCTGCGTGTTTTAGCCATGCATCCGGGCTGGG
>BNUV01000131.1 GCA_025997615.1 Spirochaetia bacterium | reverse complement strand
CGGGAAGATCTGCAGTATTACTTATAGAAAAACTTTCCGCGTATGCGGGAAGAAAAAATAAAGGAGAGGTATATGAAAAAAATTTTCTGTGTTCTGCTTCTGGCCCGCGTTCCAATGCCAGGGGCAATTCGGCATTGGGATATATCAGCCATTCAACATCGGGGTTGGAGCCGTCAATCTTTAAGCCCAGGCTGGCAAGTACACGGGAGGGAATCACCCTGGTGCTGGAGTTCATACTGGCAACGCCGATCTTTTTTCCTTTAAGATCAATCGCGCTTTTGATGGGCGAATCGGGCCTGACCAGCACCTTAACACAGCCGGTGTGAAGGGCAAGGGGAATCTTGACATCAAGGCCATTGGCAATGGGCTGAATCAAAGTTGCCAGCAGATTGTTGGTAACATCGATGTTGCCGGTGGTCAGGTGATTCATCGCCGTACCGGGATCCATCTTGAATTCCCTGTACTTGAGGCCCTCCGCATCATAAAAGCCCTTTTCAATGGCGATATAGAACGGCGCTTCACAAAGCCCGCCCTCCACAGGAAGCCCGATGGTCAGGACGAAGTCCTCCCCGGGCGCATTTTTGGCTTTGTTGCCCCCCGCAGCAACAGACGCCAGACCAGCGCAGGCCAGAAGCAGAACACAGAAAATTTTTTTCATATACCTCTCCTTTATTTTTTCTTCCCGCATACGCGGAAAGTTTTTCTATAAGTAATACTGCAGATCTTCCCGGTTTCCGGCGAAGTGCAGAATCTTGAGTATCCGCGCCCGCAGTTCCAGAAAATCAGGATCATCCCGCTGCCGCGGCCGTCCCATTTCCACGTTGATCACCTGCTCAATTTTTGCAGGCCGGGCGGACATCACCACAATCCGTGTCGCCATGTAGATAGCCTCATCCACATCGTGGGTTACCATCACCGTTGTCATGCCCCGCTGTTCCCAGATTTTAAGGATCTCGTCCTGCATATTCATTCGGGTAAAGGCGTCCAATGCACCTAAGGGCTCATCCAGCAGCAGCACCTTGGGTTTGTTCACCAGCGCCCTGGCAAGGCTTGCCCGCTGGGCCATGCCGCCTGAAAGCTGATGGGGATAGGACTTTTCAAAACCTTCAAGGCCCACGAGCTTGATAAATTCGGGGATACTTCCCTTTTCTTCCCGGTACACCTTCCGCGCCCTGAGGCCAAAGGCGATGTTTTCGTAAATATTTTTCCAGGGAAAAAGAGTCGGATCCTGAAACACCAGCCCCCGCTCGCAGCCGGGCGCGGTAATTTCTTCGCCGTCAAGGTCAAGGGTCCCGCTGTCGGGCCGGTTAAGCCCGGCGATAAGCCTGAGCAGCGTGGACTTGCCGCAGCCCGATGGCCCGATAAGGGAAACAAATTCCCCGCTGGAAAATTCCAGGTCGATATTGTTCAATGCCACGACCGCGGAGCCGTCCACCTGGGGGAAACTTTTCCGCACCCCCCTGATACGAATGTTGCCGTTATCCGCTCTTACCATCTTATTGTCCCTTTCTGCCATGCAAGCACACGGTTTCGTATTTTGAATTGCAGCGAGATGAGAAATGAGAAGGTAACGGCAATGACGATTAATGCCGCGTAGACATTGGAATAGGCCAAGGTTTCCCGCTGCCAGTTGATGTACCAGCCTATGCCGAATTTGCAGCCGATCATTTCCGCCGCCATGAGGGTCAAAAAACAGGCGGAGGTTCCGTTAAAGAGGCCGGAAAAAATATTCGGCGCCGCCCCCGGCAAGGCAATGGAAAGGACATTTCGCAAGGTCCCCGCCCCCAAAGTGCTGGAAACCTCAAAATAACTTTTCTGTACGTTCATGATCCCCGAGCTGGTCAGCACCGTTGTCGGAAACCAGACCCCCAGGGCTATCAAAAAAAGGCTCGCATCGGTGGGCTTGAAAAAGATCACTAGGGCGATGGGGATCCAGGCGGTGGAAGGAATAGGCCCCACGACCCGGATAAAGGGCATGATCCAGTAATTCCAGCGCTGGCTCCAGCCGATGAGGGTACCGGTGAGAACCCCCAGAAAAGCCCCCAGAAAAAAACCGCCCAGAAGCAGACGCAGGGAATAGACCAGACATTGGAGGAGGAAGAGCCAGTCTTTAATAAAAACCCCAATAATCCGCTCCGGGGCGGGGAAGTACAAACTCGGGATAAGGTTCAGCTTGATGGTGATAAGGTTATACAGCCCCAGAAGCAGGAACCCCACGCCTAAAAAGGCGGATTTGAATACAAGCTGCTTGCGAAACTGCGGCCTGAATATGCCAATTATTGGGGAAACCGCAAAAATTCCGATAAGAATGATGAGAAGGCGGGAAAAATAGGGTAAAACCTTGGGCCTATACGCCGCGTGGGTGGGTATAAAGAGATGCAGGGCCAAATCCAGGCCCAGGGCAGCCAGCGGGATAAGTACCCTCCAGTCAAAGTACAGTGTTTCATGCCTTGCCGCCTCTGCGCCGCCCTTTTCGAGAACCAAACTATCCGCCATTTCAACACCCCTTAATATAGAATTCCTATGTAATTACTAGGAATATATCTAAAACAAAAAAACCTGTCAAGAGAAAATCACAAAATTTTATTTTTTTGATGAATTTTTTTTTCAGGCCCCTCGTCGTATTGCTCATTTTGTACGTATAATGTATTATTCTTTGCATGGGAAGAAGAAAAAAAGCAGAAATCGATAACTCCGGCATCCCCCGGGCGGAGCGGAAGCTGTCCAAGCCGTTAAAGATAGTCATTACCTGCAGGGTGGATGTCGATATAGTGGACTGGCTTAAAAAGGACGGCAAGGGCTACCAAAGCAGGCTCAATTCCATTTTGCGGCAAGCCATGACCGAATCCCTGTAAAAGGGGCGGTAGATCTTTTCGTAAGTCTATATCCTACAATGAATTAGCCTCGGGCAGGCCGGATTCGAACCGGCGACCTCTTGGTCCCGAACCAAGCGCGCTACCAACTGCGCTACTACCCGGTAAAGAAAAAACCCGTCCGTTAGACGGGCTTTTTAGATGAAACGGGAGCGACGGGACTTGAACCCGCGATCTCCGGCTTGACAGGCCAGCGCGATAAACCAGCTTCGCTACGCCCCCATGACTTATCAAAAATATCAAGTCTAAAAAAAAATGTCAAGGGGTTTTCCCCAGGGCTTTCCGCTTTTCCTGTATCATTTTTTCCAATTCTGCAAGAATTTCATCCTGCCATTGCTGCTGGATAGGGGTGATGGCAAAGAGGTCGGGGGGATCCTTTTCCAGGGCGGCGGCGATGCGTTCCAGCATGGTATCGGTGGGAAAACGCTTCTCTCCCTCGATCATGGCGATATAATTCGTTGCGGTATCCACTTTGTCCGCTAATTTGGCCTGAGATAGCCCCAATTCGTTTCTGTAGGTCTTTATATTGGAGGCCAAAAGCGTCCTTAATCGTGTCATTATCAAACCACTTTAACGTTATATTTTTCTATTTTATTTAACCGAAAGTTATTGACACAATGATTTTTCCGTTATATATTTGTATTATATTATAACGTAACGTTATAATATGGGGAATTTGGAGATTTGGGTTCAATTTCCTACAAAAATGTGGGTTTTATGCCGTCCGTTGGGCGATGTAGCCCCGTAGCCCATTATTTATTTTTTACTGGTATTCTTAAAACTGTTTTCATTTTTTCAGGTTTTACTTTCCTAAAATCCGATAAATATATTTCATGATGCCATCTTTCCCTGTTTATATCATTCATTAAATTATTTTGCTCTATATGCTTATCTATCAATTTTATTGTTATTGGCTCATCGTCAAACGGGCCTATATGCATACATTGAACACATAAACCTTCGTTTATTTTTATATATTTTGCTTTTTCCGTATCTATTTTTTTGTTCTTTACTACTTCATCACAAGCCCATTCAAATATTTTCTTATCAACAAATTCCGGCAAACGTATTACTATTGTCCATATGTATTTTGATTTATTTCCAATATCGTTTTTATCATCAACCCACCAAAAACCTTCAAGAGGAGGCACAACATAATCAAAATACCCTTCTGGAATATCCTTCTTCTTTTTACTCATTTTTATTGTATATTGAATACTATATAAAACAGAAATTGCTTCATTAAATTCTCCATTTTCATCATTCGGGTTCCCTTTTCCATCAATGGCCACATAATTCATTTCCGGAACATTTATTATTCCGGGGGTGGTTTTAGGAAAATATAATTCCTTGTTTTCTTTTTTATAATCTATTACATCAACCATTGTTTTCTCCTTCGTTTTTTAATAATACCTTCACAAAATATTTTTGTCAAGGATTTTTTGTAATATTTACAAAAACAGTGTCAATGTTCGGTGTCAGTCACTCCTGCATTTCCAAAAACTCAAAAAGTTGATAAAAAATTGATGTTTTGTTGATAAACAGTTTACAACTGTAGATTAACTTTTCAATATCAATAAAGAATTAAGACATTCCTTATTGGTTTTTACGCCCTGTGGCTGTAAAAATTTTCAGGAACATTTGTCTTGATTTTCTGATAAATTAATCAAGGGGTTTCCAGATGATAAGGTTTACTAAAATGCGCAAAACCTTCTTTTAGTATTTTTTTGACATGGTTATTGGATAAAAAATAAAAAGCTATACGCCCCTCTTTACGGTAATCAACAAGGTTTGCAAGCCGTAAATCTTTTAATTTATGGGAAACAGCCGATTTTGACATATTAAGCAATGCTCCTAAATCGCAAACGCATAATTCCTCATTAGTTAAAAACATAAGAATTTTAACCCTTGTAATGTCGGCAAATGTATAATATAAAAGATGGTTGGGTCTGTCAAGGGCATGGAGGACTTATTATGGAAAAGACTCTGTTTCACATAAAAGAAATGGATTGTCCCGCCGAAGAACAAATGGTTCGTATGAAACTCGCTGATTT
>BNUV01000130.1 GCA_025997615.1 Spirochaetia bacterium | reverse complement strand
CCGATCAAAGTTCCCCCGGCCTCCTCGTCCGCAGAACCGGCCTCCGCTGCCTGCAATTTTTCGACGAGCTTCCGGGCGATCTGGGGCGGCCCCTGCCGGAGCGTTTTCGCAAAACCAAAGAGCGGAAACCCCAGGTCCCCCATTTCGGGCCGGGGTGGATTTTCCGCAATCACCTGTGAGGCATCAACACGTTCTTCGAGACCCGCCTCTTCCATCAATTCGTTCAGGGCCTTCGCTATCCGGGCCTTCCAAATTTCTTTAATGTCGTACATAAATCCCCCCGGTTATTTACCTTCCCGCTTCCATCGCGCAGATACTATCAAGTATTTTTTGGGCCCGCTGAAATTTTTGCGCTGCCCCTATCAGATCCGTTGTGCCTATAGCGCCCTGGTCTTCCAGCTTTTCCAGATTGGAAAGGGCGCCGTATTTATCCGTATTTTTGATTTCGGTTGTCGCCGCCATGATGCCGTTGAAAATATTTGCCATCTCCAGAAAAACGGTACGGGCAGAGCCAATAATTTTATCCGCGCCTTCGGCGGCTTCATCCTGAACAAGCTGCAGTTTCCGCCGCTTGGCCTGCAGCGAAGACATATCCCCCCGGATCTGAAGATAACGCCGGCCAAAATCACCATCGGCGGAAATATCCGTATCAAATTTAACAATTTTTTCACTCATCCCCAGAAGAAAATCATAACATTCATCAAACTCAATACGGTTTTCTTTTTTGACGAATTCCCCGTTGGTAAAAATAAGCTTGAGGATCCGGTTAAGATCCCCCAAAAAAGTAAGCTTGTGAAAGGTCAAAAGAAACGAAAGGGCAAAGGATCCTTTCAACGGGAAGCCCCCGGGATTTTCATCAGCGGCGGCGTTCACCAGCGGTTCCAGGGGCTCATCACGAAAAAAATCCCCGAATATTTTCAACAGTTCCCTTTTTCTCCGGCCCCCCAAAAAACGGCCGAGCCGTTCCTCGGTATAACGCTTCCAGTAGTCATGGTACAGGGCAAACCAGTCTTCCCCGCCGGTCAAAGCTTTCGGCGCAAGAGACATATTCCGGTCTACACAACGGAGGATCCGGGTCAGGGGAACCCTTTGATTAAATTCTTTTATGCAGAGCAGGGACGCTTCGGAAAGGGCGAGAAGCCCCTCTATTTCTTTTTGAAGATCAAAGTCCGGCGCATTTTCCCGCTCTTGCAGGATAAAAATAAAAAGCGATTCCAAAAGCGGGATCGTCGGCGGGAATCGGAGAGAGTAAAGAATATTGTTCAGGCTGTTAAGCATATCCTTTACCAGCCGGGCGGCGCAGGTTTGGCCGGCGAGGGCTTTATCAAAACTGAAGGCCATGATCACCCGATCAAAAAGAAAAGACGAAAGCTCTTTTAAATATTGCAGCGAGCGGACATTGGCATACATGGTCTGCCGGTCCCCGGTGGAAATATCCGACAGAATTTCATCCATGACCCGCAGGGCTTCCTGCCGCAGTTCAGGGTCGGAAATTTTCGGCATTTTTTGAACGATGGCTTCGGGGTCCGTTTCGGTCTGGAGGCGGCTGTGGATCTCCGGCAATTCCAGGGAGCCCAGAAAGCCGTAAAAAGCCCCTTTGTCCTGACTGACGCTGGCATCCAGGGCGGTATAAAAAAACCGGGCCCCGTTTTTTAGTTCCGTAATATCATCATAAAAAGCGGGCAGCAGCATACCCTGTTGATAATCGTAAAGCCTTGGCCAGTGCAGAGCGATTTCACGCCCCAGGGCCGCCACCTGCCGGTCCTCAAAAAGCTTCAGGGGCGATTTGGCGCTGAAGATGCTCCGGATAAGAAGCCAAAGCCGGGAAAACCAGGGCAAAGCGGCATACTGCTCCACCGTCTTGAGCGCCGGCCCCTCCGAGGCGTCCCCGTAAAGGGGTTCCCGGGTAAGCTCCGAACCGGCGGTGAGTTTTTCCAGTAGATCCCGCCGTTCCTCCAGGGACAAACCCGAAGCCAGCCGGTCAAGGTTCCCCTTTTCCTCCATGATGCCTAATAATAGGTCACGGACACGGGGGTTGACAAGCCTCCACATAACCTGATAATAATTAAGGTGTTCGCGAACCAGAGGTTCGCGAAGCATTACGGCGGCATAGCTCAGTTGGCAGAGCAAACGGCTCATATCCGTTGTGTCATTGGTTCAAGCCCAATTGCCGCTAAAAAAAGCTTTTATTATGAGGGCCGAGACAGGATGTCGAGGCCCGGAGGCCAAGCCCAATTGCCGCTAAAAAAAGCTTTTCGCAGGTGAGGAGGTCCTATGGTGGATAAAAACTTCGATCTGGACGCCTACGTCAGAAAAATCCCCGATTTTCCCAAAAAAGGTATCCTCTATTACGATATTACCAGCATTTTGGCGATGCCGGAGGCCTTTTCCTACTGCATTGATTCCATGGTCGAGCTTTACCGGGACCGGCAGATTAACGCCGTGGCCGCCATCGAGGCTCGGGGCTTTGTTTTCGCCGCCCCCTTCGCTTACCGCATGGGCATCCCCCTGCTGCTGATACGGAAAAGGGGAAAGCTGCCGGGCATTACCCTGTCTAAAAAATACGATCTGGAATATGCCCAGGCGGAAATCGAGATTCACCGGGAAGATGTGCCGGTGGGCAAGCGGGTGCTTTTGCTGGACGACCTGATCGCCACCGGGGGCACCCTCAATGCGGCCCGGTCGCTGCTTGTGGCGGGGGGCGCCGAAGTGCCGGAGATTTTCGGGGTCATCAGCCTCCCCTTCCTGGGCTACGAAAAGGTGCTCAGCCCCACTCCCGTGCGGACCCTCATCGAATATAATTCGGAATAGCCCGATTTGCGAAAACCGGTTCTCCTCGTTCTAAGTTTTTTTCTTCCCCTTTCGGTTTGGGCGGAACCGCAGACTATCACCATTGCGTCTTTTAATATCCAGATATTCGGCGTGTCAAAAATGTCAAAGCCCGCGGTTGTTTCAATTTTAACTGACATCGTGGGCCGTTACGATCTGGTGGCGGTTCAGGAAGTCCGTTCCTTAAGCGGAGAACCGGTAGAGCGTTTTATGGCCCTGCTGCCACCCCGCTATAGTTATGTGCTGGGCAACAGGGAGGGAAGGTCATCATCCAAAGAACAATTCTGGATAATTTACGATACGGAAAAACTGACCCTTCTGGATAGTGTTACCTGGCCCGACACTGATGATATATACGAAAGAAATCCCCTGGGAGTGTATTTCAAGACCGGAGGAGAATTTGATTTTATTTTGATTGATAACCACGTCAAGCCTTCGGACACCGTGCAGGAAATAAATGCCCTGCCGGCCGTGGCGGCGTATTTTATAACACTATGGAATGATGATGATGTACTTATCGTGGGAGACCTCAATGCCGACGGAGCTTACTACGACGAAAATTTATTGATAGAGGTTTTTCCTGAAACCGGATACACCATCATTATCACCAATGATTACGACACCACCGTGGCGGAAAGCAGTAACACCTACGACCGTTTTATCATCACCAAATCTGCAGGGGAATATTACACAGGGAACTTCGGCGTGCTGCGCTACGACGAGCTTTTCGATTTTGAAGAATTGGGCCTGCAGCCAAAAAACGTCAGCGATCACTTCCCCATCTGGGCCGAATTTTCCACCGGCAGGGCCGGTCCTACACCATGGTCTGCGCCGGTTCCAGATATTTCCCGATAAATTCGCTTTTTATCCGCAACAGATCTTCCCGGGGAATTTCCCCCAGCGCCCGCCACCCTAAATCCAGGGTACGATCTATACTGCGATTTTCAAATTCGTCCTGTTTCAAAAATATTTCTTCGAACTTTTCGCCGAATTTAAGGTACTGTTTATCCTCTTTGGAAAGCTCCTCCTCCCCGATGATGGAAACCAGATTCCGCACCTGCTTGACCTTTGAATAGGCCGCAAAAAGCTGGCTGGAAAGGTCCTTGTGATCTTCCCGGGTCATGCCGGGTCCTATGCCGTCCTTCATGAGCCGGGAAAGGCTGGGGAGGCCCGCCACGGGGGGATAAACGCCCTTCTGGGAAAGCTCCCGGTCCAGAACGATCTGCCCCTCGGTGATATAGCCCGAAAGATCCGGGATGGGGTGGCTGATGTCGTCGTTAGGCATGGTAAGAATGGGAATCTGGGTGATGGAGCCGCTGGATCCCTGCACCTTTCCCGCCCGTTCGTAGAGGCTTGCCAGATCCGAGTAGAGGTAGCCGGGGTAGCCCTTGCGGCTGGGCACCTCGCCGCGGATCGAAGAAACTTCCCGCAGGGCTTCGCAGTAGTTGGTCATGTCGGTCATCACCACGAGAACGTGCATATTTTTTTCGTAGGCCAGGTACTCGGCGGCGGTGAGGGCGCAGCGGGGAGCGATGAGCCGTTCAAGGCTGGGGGCGTCCGCCAGTGACAGGAAGACCACCACATTGGCCAAAACCCCGGTCCGTTCAAAATCGTCAAGAAAGAAACGGGCCACGTCGTTTTTGACCCCCATGGCGCAGAAAACCACCACAAAAGATTCCTGCGCTGCAACCGAGGCCCCGCCGGAGGCGGACCCGGCGTCTATCAGCGTCGCCTGCCGGACTATTTGCGCGGCGAGGCGATTATGGGGCAGGCCGTTGCCGGAAAAAATCGGCAGCTTCTGCCCCCGGATCAGCGTGTTCATGCCGTCGATGGCGGAGATGCCGGTCTGGATAAAGTCCCGGGGATAGGTCCGGGCATAGGGGTTAATGGGGAGGCCGTTGACATCGATGCAGGTGGAAGAAAAAATATCCCCAAACCCGTCGATGGGCTCCCCCAGGCCGTTAAAAATTCTGCCCAAAAGGCCGGGCCCCACCCGCAGTTCCATGGGTTTGCCCAAAAATTCCACCCGGCTGTCGTCGGCGGAAAGCCCCGTGTTGCTGCCGAAGATCTGAATCGCCGTCCAGTCTTCGCTCATGTCAATAACCCGTCCCAGCCGCCACCCCATCGTCATCGTTGGTTTTTTCC
>BNUV01000129.1 GCA_025997615.1 Spirochaetia bacterium | reverse complement strand
TGCGCTTCCGATCTGGTTACCGGTGCGGATATGGCGGTGACCGGCGGATTCCATTCTCCGTGATTCGTGTATGGGAGGTATAGCCAATGTCTGAAAAAACGATTCTCTGCGAGAGCCTTCTGGAGCGGCGTTTTATCCTGAGCGAAGGCCCCGGTTACGATTCCCGCAGCGGCCGTATGTTTTGGGTGGATATCAAGACCGGTTCTCTTTTTCTTTATGACGATAAAACCAAAAACCTCAAGGAAATTCAAACCGGACAATATCTGGGGGCGGCGGTTCCGGCCCGGCAGGGGGGATTTCTGGCAGCCATGAGTACCGGCCTTTACCATTGTGATGAAACCGGTATAAGCCTGTTCGCCAGGCCCCCTGAACTGCGGGACAATCTGCGGATCAACGACGGCAAATGCGATCCGGCGGGGCGCTTTTGGTTCGGCACCATAGCCCTTTTTCAGAATGTGCCTCCGGGTTTTCTTCTCCGTTTGGACAGTGACGGTTCCTGCCGGCCCATGCAGGGCGGGGTTAAGGTTTCCAACGGCCTTGCGTGGTCATCCGACGGAAAAACCATGTATTTCACCGATACCGCAGAACGGGCCACCGACGCCTTCGACTTTAATTTGGAAGAAGGAAAAATCTCGAACCGGAGAAGGATCATAACTTTTTCAGGGGCTGCTTCCGCAGGCTTCCCCGACGGCATGACCATTGATGAAGAAGACAAACTTTGGATTGCCCTCTGGGGCGGGGGCAAAGTTATCCGCTGTGATCCCGCCACCGCAGAGATCCTGGCGGAGATAAAAGTTCCCGCAACCAATGTGTCTTCCTGCGCCTTCGTGGGAGAAAATTTGGACGATCTTTTAATCACTTCATCAGGGGAAGGCTTTACGGACCCGATGGAAGGAAGATGCTTTATCACCAAGCCGGGGGTCAGGGGTAGGGCGACCCATCTCTTTGGTTAAGCTCGTAAAACACTTCTCCTATCCCCTCGTCTTTGCTGCCCAGGGTATCGCGCTTGCGGAACTCCGGTCCGGGGCTTTCCCCGGCGGCGGACTGGGAAACGAGGATCCGGGCCTTGTACCTTGAACCGAGGCCTGCCAGAAGCCGGGCCCGGGCGGCGGGACGGCCATAGGCGCAGTAGCCTGAGAGGGCGGACCAGATAAAGGCACATTCACCCCCGGCTATGCCGAAGTGCCAGGCGCCGGTATCGGGGATGTCGGCGCCGCTTTTTTGACGGGCTGCAAATTCCATCGCCCTTACCGCAGCTTTAAGCCCCGGGGTCTTGGCCCCGAGGGTCTTGACCCCGAGGGTCTTGACCCCGAGGGTCTTGGCTTTTTTCCCCGCTTCCAGGGGGGAGCCAAAGGCGGCCAGCACCGTGTCCCCACCGCTTCCGACAATGACCGCCCCGGCATCGCAGAAAAGCCGGGACACGGTTTCACGGAAGGCCCCGGCGGCGGCAGCGGAGTCCTGCGGCGGTTCCCGGTCCTCCCGGCTTGTCAGGGCAGAATTCCGCACCGCCACAATAACGGCCTTAGAGACCGTTAAATCACCGGGCAGGGGTTTCCCGGCGCGGAGGATGCTCTGCAGCATTTGATCCCCCACAAAAGGCTTATAGGCCAGGCGGAAACGCTGTTTGTGACGGCCCTTTGCCGCCAGCGCCCAGAGGGACGAGGCAAAGAAAGCGGCGGCGGCGGCGGCGCCGGGGATCAGCGGGTCCAGCCAGATGCCGGAAATCACAAAGCGCAGGGAAAATCCCCCCAGAACCAGGGCCGTGAGGGGAAGCCCTACAATCAGCGTGACAAAAAAGCTCCGGCGGCGGACACAGAGGAGGCAGATTAAAGCGCTGCCCAGGGAAAAAAGAAGAATGAAGCGGCAATTTTCCGGGATGAGGATTCTGCCTGAGAGGAGGGCGTTGGCAAAAACGCCTGAAATTTCTGCATCGGAGAGTTTCCGGTCCGAAGGCGGCCCCATGATACAGAGGGCCGAGGAAATTTCCCTCTCCAGAAGGTCCCTGGTATCCAAAAATTTGCGGTGCTGAAGACGGAGACCCCGGAAAAGGGTGATAAGCTCGTCCCGCAGGCCCGTCAACCGGTCTATACCGGCCTCGGTTAACTCCCCGGAGGCGATAAGCTCTTCATAACCGTTGACCAGAGCCGTTTCCGCCGGGCCGGAGAGAAAATCGTCAACACTTTCCAGATAATCGTGCCGGGCCTTGAGCCACCGGGGCTTTTTCCCCGGCTGAGAATCGGAAAGCATATCTTCCCGCAGGAGCTCGGCGTAATCATAAAGAAAGGGGGGATATTTTTCCGGCTCCAGCGTCTGATAAATGCCCTTTTTTTCCCCCTCTTCCAAAAGCTGCCTCAAGCTCCGGTCCTCATTCTCGTATTCCAGGAACAGACTCAAGGGGATATGCCTGAAATCCGTTTCGCCCCGGGGAACTTCTATTAACAGGGAGCCTTCTTTGTCCAGGGGGATGGCTGTTTTCCTCCCTGCAGCGGCGGTATTTATCAGTACCGGAATATCTGAAGAATCTTCCATGCCGAAACCGGGGAAGCGGCCCCGGAAAAGGCTATAGATGATATGGGCGGCGGCAATTTTCCCTTCATCATCGTAAATAACCGGCGCTATGCGGCGAAATTTACCGTCTCCGGCGATTTCTACCCGGGAATAGAGACCGTTTTCTTCCCCAGCATCCCCCAGACGGAGGTCCCCGGCCCGGAGAAGGCGGCCGAAAGCCCGGGCGGATTGCTCAAAACGGATCATGGCCTCTCCCTGACCTCCGGTGAAGGCCGCCGTCAACCGGTCTTTTCCCCCTTCGGTCAAATCCACCAGCTCCTGCACATAGCGGCCCGATTCGGTGGGGGCAATGGAGCCCACCCTGATGGCATCAAACAAATTCCGTATATTCCGGCTTAAAAGCGCGAATTCCTCATCAATCCGGGGGAGGATCTTTTCCCCGCTTTCATTTTCAGAGGCTATCCCCAGCACCGGAATCTGGACCACAAAAGAGGCCGCATCCAGTTCCGTCATGGTGATAAGCGCCGAGGCCAGGCTCGAAGGATCGACGATGGCATCTTCCGGTTCAATCAATAATAATTCATGGGACACCGGCGGCGGGGAACGGTATTTGAGGAGAATATCATACCAGGGGCCAAGACGGGGCCCGGCCAGAAAGAAGTTCAGCGCTAATGCGGCTAAACCGGCCGCACAGAACGAGACAAGCAGGCCTAACCAGGAGCTTTTTGGGGAAATATACGCCGCCATGACTTTATTTTCGGTTTATTTTGATAATATTCGCAAAATCCCCGGGGAAATATTGAATTTATTCCGATATTTTAGTATATCTTGTTACAGAAAGTTTACATGAAGGAGAATGTTGGATATGAGAAATTTTCGTTTATATAGGATTCTTCCGGGGATTTTGGCCCTGACCTTGCTGATGGGAGGCTGCGCCAAGCCGCCGGCAGAAGAAATGGAAGCCGCCAAGCTGGCGGTTACCCGGGCTGAAAACGATGCCGATGCCAGGGCCTATGCCAGCGCCTCTCTGGTTCGGGCCCGTGACGCTCTGAACCGTATGCAGTCTGAAGCGGATTCCAAGAAGTACGATTCTGCAAAAACCCTGGCCGCCGAGGCGGTAAGCGCCGCTGAAAAAGCCATCAGCGATGGCAAGGCGGGGGCGGCTCAGGCCCGGCAGGAGGCGTCCCGGCTGGTTGACGGCCTTCGGGGTCCTCTGGCGGATACTGAAAATACGATTAAGGCCGCCAAACAGGTAAAGAATCTCAACCTGGATTTTGATGGTATTGACCGGGATTTTGACGGGGCAAAACGCACCGCCGGGGAGGCCCAGGCAAGTCTTACCGCCAATAATTACAAAGACGCTTCCGACAAGGCCCAATCGGTCCGGTCAACCCTGGGCGGTATCAACGGCCGTATTGCCGACGCTACCCAGACTTTGTCCAAGAAAAAATAAGAGTGTTGGCGTAATGCAAACCGGGCCTTACAGGTGTAACACCCGGCTTGCATTACCTTTGATTACCGCCGGTCCCAGCCAGGAAAGCCCCAGAGCGGTACCCCGAAACCTTTTTTTAAGGCTCTCGTCATCCATATCCAGTAATTCCTGCGGATCAAAAAAAGCGGGCAGCGGCCCCTCGGCGGTTTCAACGCCCTTGATTATTTGCCGGTTCCACACACAGGCATCCTGACATTCCGTACAGCCGTAGAGCCTTTTTCCCCACCAGCGCCTGACCTCCTCCGGTACATCACCGTGTCCCGAAGCGTACCACTGGATGCACTTCGACAGGGTCAGCGTTCCGTCTCCCCGAACCGCCCCTGTGGGGCAAGAGGCGGCACAGGGCGGGTGTAAGGGATCGCAGAGCGAACAGAGGGGAAAGCCCTCCGGGGTGGCATCGTCACCGGGCAATTCCCAGGGCAGCGTCATGGCGGCGATGATAAATAGCGACCCCGCCTCTTTGGTGAGGATTAAACCGTTGCGGCCCAGGGCCCCCAGTCCCGAAGCGGCGGCCAAAGGCTTCTCCGGTACCGGCGAATTGCATAAAATCCTGAAATCGGATTTTTCCCCCCCAAACTTTGAACGGAATTCTTTGGACAGCCCCTGGAGCCTTTTCACCGCTTCCCGGTAATAGTTCCGCCGGGCAAAGGGGGCGATAAAAGCCCGGGGCAAGTCAGGGCCGCTCCCCGGGGAAAGTTCATCGCTAAAACAATTCCCGTAAACCAACGCCGCCGTCAACAACGAGGGCGCGCCCTGTGTATTAACCGAAACAAAGGGCGAGAGAAAACTCACGCGGAAAAACCCCGCCGCCAATGCCAGAGAACGGAGGTCTTCTTTATCCGGAGTCGTTGGTTTACTCATAAGTCCAATATATCTCCCTAAAATCATAAATGCTATTGAAATATCCCAGGGCAAAAGCATTTAACATTTGCCAAATAAAACGTCATGAAGGAAATCTTGATTGAGCGCCGCCTTGAATTGTTTTCGTCTGGTACTTCGCTTCTGGTCTGTTTGGGTTGAACGTAAAAGTCTAA
>BNUV01000128.1 GCA_025997615.1 Spirochaetia bacterium | reverse complement strand
GTTGATTGATCCGGCGATAAGCGGTGTTGCCATGGCGAAGGTAGTAGCGGTTCCACCAAGTAATCCGACAACTGCAATAATATCTATAAGTTTACCAAAAAAACCATCGGTTTTTATCTTTAAGATGGGACGGCATGCTTCTGAAAGGGTTTGCCGGGTTCGTCCTTTTACAAAGAACATATAGGCATAAGCGGCAGCGGGTAATATATAAAAAGACCATGGGATTGGCCCCCAATGAAAGAGAGGATAGGTAGATGCGATTTGCTGCCTCTGAGTCGCCGACAATTCGGCAAGCCCTGTCGGATTTGCCTGATAATAATAGACCCATTCAATCAATGACCAGTACAGAATATCGGCAGCCATGGTCGATGTAAAAATCATCGCCCCCCACTTAAAACTGCTGTAAATTGGCTTATTAATATTTCCCAGGCGAATATTTCCATATTTTGACGAAGCGATAACAATACTACCAACCAATGTAAAAAGTCCCATTAAAATATAAAATGCTCCAAATTTATTTCCAAAAATATTAAATAACAGGTCGATTATTACCTGGGATCGTTCCGGAAACAAAAAAATCAAACAAGCAAGCAAAACAATTATGCAGAGAGGGAAAATAAGAATTTGATAGTTTATATTTCGATTTTTCACAGTTACTCCTCTTGATCCATAAAATGGACATAATATTCTTTAGCGTAACGATACATTTTCATGCCATAATTTCCAAATTCCACACCAAAGGCCTGTTTATATTCAGCCCAAAGTGACCATAAATAGCCACCCAAGGCCATATATGCGTAAAGACGCAGTATTTCATTCCTCTCCGGCTGACGATTCAGATATATGCTCAATAATCTCAGGGCTTCTTCTTTTGTGTAGTAGGCATAGATAGAGTACATCGCAATATCCATCAATGGATCGCCCATACCCGAATATTCCCAATCAATAATTTTAATCGTATTATCCCTAAGTCGAATAAAATTATCTGGATTACAATCAACATGACATAACACTTGTGGTATCTTAAATCTTTCAACAATTAGAAAAAGCCGTTTCATATTTTTATGAACATTTTTGTAATCTGTGAATCGCATCGCATTTTTTCCCTGGCATAAAAGCATATATCGCTCAATCTCATTGCCAATATCAAAAGAATGTCCAACCAATATTCCACATCGATGAACTCGTTGCAATATTTTCATAGAATCCTGGATATCAATAAGTTTATGCGCATCAGTATTTACAGCATTAGGGTAAAAAATGGAGATTTTTTCACCCGTATTTTCGTTAAGATAAATATTTTCATCAGAAATATGAAGTTTCGTTATAGCATTATAAACCGCTTTTTCTTGTTTTCTATTGATCAATATATCCGAACCTTCTCCGGGCTTTCTAAATATATATGAAGCATTTCCAATCGTGAAAGAAAAAGACTTGTTCGTCATTCCCGATTTCATACATTGAAACCCTATAATTTTCTTTTCACCAACATTAAATACATTTGAAATAATTTTCAGGGATTTATTTAATGTATCATTCCCATAATCGGGATCAAAAACCCTGAGCTCTTCAAGATTTTCAAATTCATATACGTTATCACCACTTTGTTTGTTTATGTATAAATCAAACTTATCAATTTCATCAATAAAGACATTTTCCCACATATAGTTCTCTGTTCCGGTTTTGTGGTAATACTCTTCAATTTTGTTCCTAAATCTGTCAGAAAATGATTCTGATAAAAATACCGGTCCCAACATAACCCATGAATCTTGTCCGCCAACAATCACATTAATTATACGCCCGCTATCATCAGTGGTTACACACCATTCAGAAGTCTCTCCTTTCTTGTATATACAACTATACCAACTTTCGTCCTCATAAGTATTAAAAATGCTGTTTTCTATCCAGTTGTCTGCGGATAAAATGTATGTATTCTTAAGATAATTCCTGGTACAATACAAACTTGACAAATTATTTTTAATTGTGAATTCAGGGTTAAACACCAAGGAAACATTATACCTGTCTATCAAATAATCAAATTTTTCCTTTAGATACCCAACCACAATAACAATTTCATGAATATTTTTTTCCTTTAATTGAACTATTTGCCGCTCCACCATTGGAGTCCCCTTTACAGGGATTAAGCCTTTTGGCAAATCAAAGGTTAGTGGAACAAAGCGCGATCCAAATCCAGCGGCGAGAATAATAGCATTATCAACTTTATGCATTTTATTTTTTTCCTGTTTCAACTTTACTTATTAAAAAAGCTAAATCAACATGATAATAATCTAATATATTTTGAATTTGTACCTGATTTTGATCATTATCTATATTGATTGTTGTTAATTTGTATTGATTGACTAAATTATATTCACGGTTAGGATTTACATATTTCATTTTATTACATGGATTCCTAACGATCCTAATGAGGGTTTTCTGAAGAACAACCATAAAGTAAAACCAGATATCATCTGCATATGGTGCGAGAGATGAAAACAAGTCTTCTCGTGCTATATCAGGGAATAATAAAGATTTATGATAAAAAATACCACCGGCACCAACAGGAAAATTTAAAACAGAGGGGGCACTTGGTTTAATACAACGCTTCCATTCTTTATAAGGTAATACATTTTTATCATCATTATATTGTATTTTATTTGCTACATGACAAATAACCTCCTTGGGATATACTTTGTGTTCCCACCATGTTTTTTCCAGCCATCTCTTGGGATAATAGATATCATCATCTGCAGTTAAAATATAATAATCCGGAAACTCTCTTAAAGAAGGTATAAGTTTTTTATATGACTTTATATCTTCGCACCATCGTATCTCCAAGCCATTTTTTTTAAATGCCAAAAGACTATCCGGCAAATCGCTTTCTTTGTTTGGAAATTGACTGTCGGCAAGCCAAAGTATTATTTTTTCAGGCAACACAGACTGAGTTAATAAAGAATAAATAGTGTATTTGATTTCATGAATTCTATCCGGGAATGAAGTTAATGAAACAATAAAATTATCAATTTTTTTACCTGATAGGCATCGTTTCCCATCTAAAAGTTTTATGATTTTTTTATCAATACATCTTTTATACACTTTTTTTTGAAAGATAAAGAAAAATATTTCTCGAGTTAGTAAGGATGACAGTAATAATTTTTTTATCCGATACATTTTTTATTCTCAAATACATGTAGTGCATTAATGCAGACAAAGAAATAACCAGCCATAACACCACCCCATACATGTCCTGCCGAAAAGCTAATACCCAAAAAAAGCAGATTAAGTGTAAAAAGAAGTGTATGTTTTCTTGATCGCATTATAAGAAATAAATAGAAACCTAATATGACACTGGTAAACAAAAGACCTGTTTGAAAAAAATAAACAAAAAAGTCAATCTCAATTCCTGTTAAAAAAACAGGTTTGCCAATTCCAAAAAATAAATTCTGCATTGAAAAATGTGTTTTCCAAAAATCATAATAATTTGATAAATATAAGATTCTATTTGATAATAGGGCATTCAGAATATCTCCTGACTGTCCATAACGCCAATTAAATTTTTTAACAGCGTTCAGAATCACAGGTAAAGAAGAATACATGACAATTAAATATCGATATACAACATAACCGCCAATAAATAATAATAAAAAAAAGACAGGTCTAAAACGTTTTTTTAATGATAAGTAATAATACACTATAAATAAGACTAAACATGAAATCATACCCGTCTTTGTTCCAAGTAAATAAGAAAATATTAAAAAGGCAATTGACAAAATATTTTTATATTTAGCCGTGGATGATGTTAGATAATAATAAAACATGACAAGCAGTAATAAAGATGTTTCATTCCCCGCATAAAAAAATCCTTTTGAACCAATTTCTCCATAAGTCTTATATCCAAATCCCATTAATCCAAGAATCATATTAATTGTGAACCATCCCAGATTCAGATGCATAATTTTTGTCATATATTTATATCCGATATCATAATCCCTATTTAAAAGAAGACAAAAATACATATAAAATATTATCATCGAAAGGGCTTTAATAAATATTATGGTTGAATCTGTTGTAATATTAAATTCTAAAAATAAATAATGTAAATGTATCATTAAAAATACAATTACTATTGGAAGTAAATAAATTAACCTTTTTCCTCCAGTACAACAAAAATAAAACAGGATAAATATCAACATTAGAAATTTATATGGAATTGATACACCCGGGAAACCATGCCGCAGAAAAACCGTATTAAAAGAATCAATTAAAAGCAGCAGTAAAGAGAGTAAATAAATAATATAATTGATTAATATCTTATTTTTATTCATATACACAGAAGGTTCATCAATTCCGTCTTATTACTGACTTTACAAACCCAAGCAGTCCCATTCTTCTCAATATCAGGGCGATAAGCACGCATATCCTGTTCTTTACGCGCCGGTGAAACGCAACATGGGTCAATTCATTGATTAAGACGGTAACTGCTTTGGTATGCCAGTCGCGGAAGAATATGCTCCGTTTAGGGTTTACGGGCTTAGGTTTTTCAATCGCCTGATTCCCTGCAAAAGCATCTTCATAGCTTGTTTCGATTGAATCGGTATGTACTTGATCGTAGAGCGCCATCCCTTTGGCGGTATTTACCATTACCATGCTGGTTCCCTTATCATCATCAAATTCCGGCAGCACGTTCTGTATGCGCCAATAGTCCGCGATGGTAATATCACTGCCGCTTTTCAGAAAGCGTACCGGACAATGGTAACATGATGGACGAAGGTACAAATTCTGAAGAAATCCTTTCATAAAACTATTCCTATGCAGGGTTTCTACAAAAGAAAATGCCTCTCCTTCTTTAATCGAAAAGGAATATTTTTTCCATCCGTTAATTTTATCGCGAAAATTAATATTTGTAATGGTTGATTTATCGTTCATATTTATTTCTTCAATAAATTGAATTGCCAGACTAGATACCTTCCACCCATATGTTTTATCACGGAAACTAATACTTTCGATGACATTTACGGGTGGGGGGGGGGGGGGATATTTTTGTGGCCCGTATACACCCATGGATTGTAGGCGTGGCGGTGGGGATTATCGCCGAGGTGGTGGGGCTTTCCGCCCGGAGGTGCCGGGGTGGATAGGACCATCTCCCGGGCCTTATCAGCAACGCGCCGGGGGCGGTGATGATACGGCCGGGGAGATGGTCCGAGCGATCGCGGGACCGCAGGGCGG
>BNUV01000127.1 GCA_025997615.1 Spirochaetia bacterium | reverse complement strand
TTAAAATTGTCGCTATTGATGGACACCATATCCTGCGACCCATTACCAAAGAGCAGACGGAACTATTCTCCCGCTTTTCTATCCCTTTACCCCTTGTAGGTTAAAATTTACAGCGGGAAATTAGGTAAATACCTAATCCTTATTGTCTACTTTTTCATACACTTTCCGGGAAATTTCCCCTTGACAATATCGTATTTGAGGGCTAAAATTAAAAAGATTGATGGTATAGATAATTGCCTTGTCATATAATGGCGTAGGCAGAGGGTATAACGATGGATGAGTATTGGACAAATAAACAAAAAGAAAATATAGTTTGGTTCAATGAAAATGTTGAAACTCTGGCCGCAGACCCCCTGTATAGGCTTAAATTTGCCATTATTCTTGAAAGTAAGGTAAAGGGGATTTTTGATACATTTGACACCGCCTTGAACGAAGCCGCCACGAAGTTCCCCAACGGTGAATATATCATCCAACAGATTGTTTCACAAAAAGAAACCATCAACTTTTTATATCCCGCTCTGGCGTTGGGGTGATTTTAAAAAATGTCAACGTATCACCACCATAATTTTGACTTTAATATAACTCCGCCATTAAAAGAAGCGACCCGGTTTTCGGTGAGAATGACATCAACACCCTTACTTCAGGCGGGTTTCAATCTTCCTGTCGAAATATCAACTGCAAGTGCATTTAGAAAGCCTCCATTGAATTATCCATTGTCGTCCGTTGTGGTTATGGCACATTTTGATACTGGCGCAAGCATTACATCAATTGACATAGATTTGGCAAGGCATTTGGGATTACTTGTTACGGGTGAATCGGAAAGTATGACCGCTGCTGGAAAGTAGGTTATGCCGAATTTCGCCATTGATATTGGTTTTCCTAATACCGGATTATCTCCATTTGTTAATCTGCGGATAGGCTCATGCAGGCTTAAATTTGATTTGCAGAAAAATCTGGAAAATCCTAATGTACCTCGTAATTTTGGGCTGTTATTAGGCCGCGATATTATGTCAAAATGGGTTATCACATGGGATGGGCTAACGTCTACAGTAATTATTAGCGATTGAAAAAATAATTAAGCCCTAGAGTTCCTCAATATTGGTCCGCAAAGGACTTCCGGCTGGCACGGACATTTTTGATAAAACCAGACCATGAACCGGATTCTGTCGGGTGAAGTAAATCAAAATAATATGGCCATCAAGATTTGTCAACCAGTTTAATACATAACTAAATAGGGAATTATCAGAAAAGGACCTGCCGATTATTCTGAAAACCAGTATAAAACAATCCACCATCTCGACATGGCAGTCCAGAAAAACCTACCCCCGGGCGGGTTTTCCCCACATGCGTGGGGGGGTGTTTCTAGGCCGATTTTACACGTCAACGGAAATTACGGTTCAATTCCTGCCCTCCACTTCCCTCAAAACCCTATTTTATGATAAACTTGACATAGGCCCAGGCGACACTAGCTCACCCGGATAGAGCAGCTGCCTTCTAAGCAGCAGGTAGGGGGTTCGAGTCCCTCGTGTCGCGGTATTTTTTGCAAAAGCGTTTGACATTGCCCCATATCTGTATTACACTCTGTAATATGGAGATGTATATGAGCGAAAGTATCACCACCGCAAGGCTTCCCGCCGATACCCGGAACAAGCTCCTCACCCTTGCCAGGATCAAGCACAAGACAAAATCGGACATCATAAAAGAATCGCTGGATCTGTACTACGAAAAGGAAGGGAGCGAAATCGACTCTTTTACTTTGGGGGAGCCTTATTTTGGCGCCTATGGATCGGGCGAAGGCGACCGGGCCCTAACCTACAAAACACGCATCAAGGAAAAGCTCCGTGCTAAGCTCCATACTGATTGATGCGGGACCCCTCATCGCCCTTTTTGATTCAAGCGAACGGCACCATAAAAGTGTCAGGGATTTCCTCAAGGAAAATCCCTACCGTTATGTCAGCACCCTCGCCGTGCTTACCGAGGTGTCGCATATGCTGGATTTTAGCGCCCGGGCTCAGCACGATTTTTATGAGTGGATCATGTATAAAGGCGTTTTCATCAACGAAATCAATCAAAATGATATGCCCCGTATTGTGGAATTAACGGGAAAATATGCCGATCTTCCCATGGATTTTGCCGATGCGACACTGGTTGTCACCGCCGAAAAAACCGGCATCCGTGAAATCATCAGCCTGGACAAGGACTTTGATATTTTCAGGCTGCCCGGCAAAGAGAATATACACAACGTGTATAATTAAACAGTCATGTAAGGCTTAAGGATTGCCACTACCTCGTCCAGATAATCTGAGCTGATCTTATCCAGAGGTTTATTCAGACTGTTCCTGCCGGCTGAACACTTTATTATGCCCCGGCGCTTCAAAACATCTTTATAGGTTCCAGCCTGGGCTTCATAAAAGAAAAGCGGCGCCATGTCCTCATATATCCGCATAGCCCTTTGATCATCCTTTCCTTCCAGGGCATTCCACAATGCTACGCATACATCAGTCACATGGCAGCCAGGCATATTGCCGCATGAACCCCGCCGGTATTCCTCGATAAGATAGCGGCATCCCGATCCGCCAAAGATGCCTTTACAGGAGCCATCGTTCGCGTTCATAAGAGCGTGAAGCTTCAGCGTACTGGGGATGGTTTCTTCCTTGATATACTGGACCCACTCTATTTCCCTGCAGAGTTTTAGCAAAAAATCGGAACTCATATCGGTACCCACAGGAGGAACATAGTTCTGAATAAAAACCGGAAGCTTTGCCGCATCGGAAATTCCCCGATAGTAATCAAAAAGAACTTCCTCGGGAAAATTCCTCACCCGGACATAAGGGGGCATGGCAATAACAGCGCTGGCACCGATTTGCCGGGCATGGGCGGCAAATTTTTCGGCATTCTGTCTGGTAGTAGCGGCGACTCCGATCACCGTGGGTATTTTCCCATCCGCAGTTTCTACCATCTCTTTGGAAAGGACCATCCTTTCCTCATCACTCAGACTGGTAAATTCACTGGCGTTTACCGGATACACCAGCCCGTGGGCTCCGCAGTCTATACAGAATTTTACGATGTTTCTGAAACCGGGAATGTCGATAGAAAGATCCTCGTTAAAAGGGGTCGAAGGGATAGTAAAAATGCCTCTCATAGTACTGTTCATAAAATCCTCCATTAAAATAAAAGCCTTAAATTTAGATGCCAATGCAAATTCGTTTCAAACATGATCAGAGCTCTTGATGGATGAATGGGGCCCCGGTTTATCAGTACGGTCGCCAAGCACAACCCGCAGAACCCGGCAATCAAAAAGTTGAATGGGCGCCACCGGAGGCCTTTCACTGGACAGACGATACCGGGGAATCCATGTTTCTCCTTCAAATGCGCCGGATTCCACAGTCGCAACGGATACCAGCTCTCCCCCCTCCCTGCTAAAGGCGATATATACTCCGGCGCCTATCAGCACAAATTCTGCCGCCCCTTGCCGTATCACCATACCCCTGGCGGCATTTTTGGGATGATCATAGAAAACTTCCACATCAATATCCCCAAAATGAAGCAAGGCGCCGTTATCACCTTCTTCCTGAACAAAGTATTTCAAATTTTCCGTATTTTGGGCCATGACAATTGGTTCCATGGCGTCCCCTATCATCTTGTAAGATTTATGCAGCTCAAGGGCATCATCGCTCCATTGCCCATCCACGGTATTAACCAGGGGCTGAGTCATAAACCCGGGACAGCAGCGGTTTATTGCCCAGGGATCATAACCAATGGCGGCATATTCCCCCAGGGCATAGAAAATACTCTTTTCCGCCCTGGCACCTTTCCCGGTGGCACATTCCGCCACATAAAGGGGATTATTTTTTCTGGTATAGGCCTTACAGAAGTAATTAAAATCCTTATAGCTGTACTGATAGATGTCAGGCGAAATAAAATCTATATGCTTAATCGTTTCAAAATACACATCCAGTACCGGGGGAATCGGCCCGCCGGAAGGATAATCAAAGCCCGCCCTCTCGTTTTTGTAAATTTTATTGAGCCATGCGTTCATATAGACCGGAATGGGATAAATGTCCTTTATTGTTTTTGTCAGGCTGTCGCAATACTCGGCGATGCATTTTGCACTGAACGATTCACCTGCCCTGGGCCCATATTTTTTTTCATAGTCAAACTTTGCGTATTCCGCATTGCATTTTTCACAATAACAGCGATCGGTTCCAAAAACACCGGTTTCATTTTCGATCTGAAAAACTATAACCGTATGATCTTTTGAATCCACTTCCTTGATGTGTTTAAAAACCTGAATAAGGGCAAGTTCATCCCGTCTGTGGGTTTCCTCAGCTGTGGGGCAGCAGTGGTTGGTCATCAGTTCCCCGTCCTTATTCTTTACTTTGGCAAACCGTTTATGATCGCCGCGGATATAATCCGGGGCATAGGTTAAGTTGCCGTTTTTAAAACTGGCAAACCATACCAGGACTATCTTCATGTTATGCTTACGGGCCATTTCAATACGGTGATCCAGCATTTCAAAGTGGTATTCCCCCTCCACCGGTTCCACCTCCCGCCAATAGAGCAGAAGAGACGCCGTGTTGAGTCCCATTTTTTGTCCGTGTTCAAAGAATGGGTCCATATCCTCCGGGGTATAACATCCGTCACAGTCCCATTGCAGGCCCAGGATAATAAAGGGTTTTCCATCTACATATAAAGCCTTTCGTCCGTTGAGTTCTTCTAGGTGCGGCAGTAAATTGTGTTCCATTTTTCCTCCTATTTAAGATTTTTCCGGATATATTCATTTCTGGAATCCGCAAGCCATTCTTTGAGAAACGCTTCAGCCTGTTCCTTACTCTTTGTACGCCGGTCGGATAGAACAAAGGCAAGGAATGCATTATAACTGCACTCTTTTGCCGCCAGGAGGACAGACTCCGCTTCGGCCCAACGGGGGATCATCACGCCGGAAATAATGCTTTCCGGAAGTTTCTTTTCCTTAAGCCCGCAGACCCCGCCGCCATTAATAACACCTCGGCACTCAATGACAAGGTCCTCAGGGAAACCCTCAATAATATTTCCCTTGTTGGGGATATTCACCTGATAGATTCCGGGAGCATCATTCAATATTGAATTGATAATCGGGACAATTTGTTCATCGCTTTGTACGGGCTTAAAAATATCCGTGGCCCTGGTGTTAGGATCATCAACGGTCTTTTCTATTTTTTCCACATGACCAAACATTTCATCAAGGTACTGTTTCCAGCCAATCTCGGAATCAAATCCCCCCAAATGGCCGAAGTATTTTTTCTTTGATTCCAGAGAATCATTCTGCCACCAT
>BNUV01000126.1 GCA_025997615.1 Spirochaetia bacterium | reverse complement strand
TACCGGGACGGGCTGCCCTTTAATCCCTGATGTGCCTTTATAATAGGAGGATCTTATGAGCCATTTATCATCACCCTCGAAACTGCGGATCACCGATCTGCGTTTTGCAAAGATAAGCGGGGCCCCTATGGGCTGTATTATGGTCAAAGTTTTGACCAACAGTGAATTGGTGGGTTATGGGGAAATTCGCGACTGGAGCTCCGAAACCTACGGCCTCCTCCTCAAGAGCCGGATCATCGGGGAAAATCCCTGCAATGTTGATAAAATTTTCCGCAGGATCAAACAATTCGGCGGGCCTAGCCGGCAGGCCGGCGGGGTCTGCGGCATAGAGCTGGCCCTTTGGGATCTGGCGGGGAAGGCCTGGGGTGTTCCGGTGTACCAGCTCCTGGGGGGTAAATTCCGGGACAAGATACGGATATATTCGGATACCGACATGGAAGGCCGCCCCGATGGAAAAAAAATGGGGGAGGCCCTGCGGAAACGGATGGATCTGGGCTTTACCTATTTGAAAATGGACTGGGGCGTGGGGCAGCTCATGGAATTGATGGAGCATGGAGAGACCGGCCTTTTGAGTGCCCCCCTTGGTTACATTAAAGATTTTATGGAAGCCGGCGGGGCCCGTAAGTATTTCCTGACTGACCGGGAAAAACATAACCGCGCCTATGATACCATCAACATCGCCCATCCTTTTACGGGATTACAGATCACCGAAAAGGGTCTGGATGTGCTGGAACAGTATCTGGCCGATGTTCGTTCCGTCATTGGCTATGACATCCCCCTGGCCATCGATCATTGCGGTCACATCGGCCTTAACGAATGTATCAAACTGGCCCGGCGGGCGGAGAAATACAACATCGCCTGGCTGGAGGACCTCTTGCCCTGGCAGATGACCGGCGCCTGGCAGCAGCTTGCCTCCGCCATTACGGTTCCCCTGGGTACCGGCGAAGACATTTACCTTAAAGAAAACTTTTTGCCCCTGCTGCAGTCCGGAGCCCTGTCGGTAATTCACCCCGATATTTTAAGTTCCGGCGGCCTCTACGAAACAAAAAAGATTGGGGACCTGGCCCAGGACTACGGTGTGGCTATGGCTATCCACATGGCGGAAACTCCCATCGCGGCTCTGGCGGCGGCCCACACCGCGGCGGCCACAGAAAATTTCCTGGCCCTGGAATTCCACTCGGTGGACGTACCCTGGTGGGACGATCTGGTAAAGACCGCCTCCAAGCCTATCATCAACAGGGGATTTATCGAGCTCTCCGAAGCACCGGGCCTGGGCATTGAAGACCTGAATGATGAGGTGATCCGCGCCCATCTGGATCCGTCTCAAAAGGATATTTGGATGTCCACGGAACAGTGGGATAATGAATATTCCCATGACCGGACCTGGTCTTAGGACCTGCGGTCCGTAGGATCTGTGGTCCTTTGGCTTTTCAAAGAGGGCCGTCTGCCGGGCGGGCGGCCCTTGCATTACCATGGGGGAGAAAATTATGTCTGACGAAGTGCTTTCACAAGAAGAAATTGAAAATTTATTGAAAGGAAATTATCCGGATGATTCGGTAAGCACCAAAGAAGGCTTGGCAAAACGAAAACCAATACTTTCACGCGATCAAATTGAGCGGTTAATAAAAACACATTTTTCAGGCGTCGCGGTAGATGATAAGCGGCTTAAAGGGTTTGAAGAACATTTACAAGGTATTGAAAAATTTAAGATGCTATGAAAACCCGCATAATCTGTTTGCTGTTTGGTGTATTGCTCGTTTCGCCTTCTATTTATGCACAGAATAGTACAAATAAAGGAACGCCCATAATCGAAAACCATCCCTCGGAATTATCCACGACTAATGAAGAAGCCAAAAGACTATATGATATAGGATCAAGCCTGATTAGGGATGGCAAGGTTGAAGAAGCGGAGAAATATTTAACTGATGCAATAGCAATTGATCCAAATTTTTATGAAGCGATGGATCATTTAGGGTTGGTATATAAACGAATGAACAGATTGAGTGAGGCGGAAAATATGTATCTTGAATCAATAAAAATTACCAAAGAGAACATAGTTTCATATATGAATCTTGCAAATATATATAGTATGCAAGGTAATGTACCGGGATTTACCGAAGCGCTTCTAAGGGCACTGGCCATAGACCCTAATAACCCTGATCCCTATTTTCAACTTGGAAATATTTTTACTTTGAGGAAGCAATTTGATTTAGCAATTGGTTTTGCAAAAATGGCAATAGAGCGGTATAATGAAGATGATGATCCTGTCGACTTAGCTGTATCATACAGAATGTTGGGCCTTAATTATTTTGGAATACGGGATTATGAAAATGCCATAACCTATTTAGAGAAGGCGAATTTATTTTTTAAAGACCCCGGCATACAAGAAATAATAGAGGAGCTGATTGCAAATACCAGAGAATCACAACCTGCGCTATAATCTTCATAAAATTCCCGAAAGGGGCAGCGTAAACTGTATGTTATACGAGCGTTTTTTTCGCCCCCCTTTCAACCATTTTTCCGCCATGGACGGCGGAAAAATATTCCTTTAGAGGCATATTTTTTATGCAAAATGACTTTTCCGACAGCCTCGTTATGTGCAGTACCCGTTACTTCCAAATTATTTTGTTTTTTATTGTCTCTAAATATTGTTCTAAACTTTCTTGTTCATATTCAAGAATAATTTCATAAAATTTTTCTTTATTATTATTTTGCTGCCATTCTTCAATTGCATCCAAATAATTTATACGATATTTGTTTTTGATTATCGCTGGTACATATCCCTCTTGCAACAATATTAAATTCATAAGTAACCGTGCAGTACGCCCATTTCCATCAATAAAGGGATGTATGCTTACAAATCGTGTATGCGCTTCAGATGATATTATAAGCGGATGTTCCTTTTTTTCAGAAAAAAGCCAATTAAAATATCCATCCATTTCATCAATAATTCTTAACGGATCACAAAATATATGATTGGTTCCATTTTTTAATTTAACATAAACCGGAACATCACGATATTTTCCAGCATTTTGCCGAAACCATGTTTCGGATGAATCAATACCTTGCAATATTATTGAATGAATATTAAATATATCTGTTTTTCTTAATTCATTTATTTTTTTAAACGACAATTCTTCAATATAGTCTATCGCTTCCTTGTGATTAATTATTTCCAAATGCTCACGCATGGATTTCCCTCCGATAGTTATTCCTTCCAATAATACAACTTTGGTTTCCTGTAATGTAAAGGTATTTCCTTCTATAGCCGTTGAATTATAGGTAAAATCTACATCAAACATGTTTTTTAAACCCTTTGCCTGCTCTTTTGACAAAGGTCTATACCCATCCAGCTCTTTTTTGAGACTATCTATATATTCCAGCTTCTTTTGTATATCCATTTTTTCATGATAAACCATATTTTTACCTTTTACAACCCCCTTATCATTAGAATTTGCACACATTAAGGCCCCAATGGCACATAACATACGTTAGACGAAATACCAAACCCAACATTGTCGGAAAATATAAAAATAAACAATTGACAAAATAAAATTTAAATGAAACAATAAAACATGTTTAAGAAATTCGTAGAATATGTTGGAAAAAACTTTGGAAACCCTAATGGAATTGGTGGAAAAATATCTACTAAAATAATGAATATTATAAACCAAAAACAGTATAATGCTGTATTGGAAAATATAAATTTAAAACCTAATAATATTATTTTAGACATTGGTTTTGGCAATGGGTATTTATTAAATAAATTATTTAAACAAAATAATAATATAACAATTTACGGAATAGAAATATCAAAGGACATGTTAAATAAAGTAAAACAAAAATATATGGAAAAAATAAATAATGGTTCATTGAAATTATTTTTGGAAAATATTAGTAAAACATCATTTGAAAAAAGTACATTCGATAAAATATATACGGTAAACACGGTATATTTCTGGAATGAACTGGATAAATGTTTTTCAGAAATTAAGAATATATTAAAACCGAATGGAATATTCATGAATGTAATATATACAAAAGAATATTTGGATAAAATAGTATATACAGAATATGGTTTTAATAAATATACGGTAGAAGAAATGGAAAAAATAACACAAGATAATGGAATGAAAATAATAAAAACAATAGAAACTAAGAAAAACAAATCATATTGTATAATATCGGAAAATATAAAATAAATTGTATAAAGGGGTTTGGTACTTCGCATAACACACGCTATGTGCGGTTGGGGCGTACTCCATTTTATTTATTATTGTATTTAGATAATTCCTTATAGTTTATTTCAGGGTTGGTATATCGCCTTCTGTTTTGTGTAACATTTTTATAGTTTATTGCCCTTTGCGGACAAAATTGAATACACGCAAGACATTGCTCACAATGATGGCTATATTGGGGTTTATTATTTTCTACTTCAATGTTTTTTACCGGACATACTTCTTTGCATATACCACAGCCGGTACAATTATCATTGACCGTGAAATTTTTATCCATTGTTGATACTTTTTTTATAAAACTTTTATTAATAAAACCAAATATATTTGTTAATTTATTTACATCATTGTTTCTTTTCGTTTTTATTGCGTCAATAATGGGAACAAGTTTTTCATTTGAATTTTTTGTAATTTCATCAATTTTTTCGTTCATGTCATACATAATAACATAATTTGAGAACATCTGCAATTTTTGACCATAATTTATTTTTATGCCATGTTTTTTATGTAATAATTTGTACATTTGATAAACCGCATTACCAACATTTCCTCCATAGGTTGTAACTGAATAAAAATATGCATTTCTATTATTATCAAGATTGATATTTTCAATAAATTCAATAACTTTTTTGGGCAAACCCCAAAAGTACGTGGGATAAACAAAACCAATACTGCTATATTGTTTTGTAAAAATAAATGGTTTTGCCATCGAAACAATTTCACAACTTTCAAATTCTTTTGCAATACTTTTTGCAACCGTTAAGCTGTTTCCAGTTCCAGAAAAATAAAACACAACACTTTCCATAATAATCTCCATACGTTTTTAATAATACTATATTTTTACCCTTATGTCAATTATTTTTTTATAATTTCAACTAAATCCTCCTCTCACGAGCTTTCGTGTCGCAATCAGGCACCTTTATAGTATTTAATACAAAAAAATACCGCGGAAAGAATATTTTTTAACCTAGAGTGCATTCGAATTCGTTCAAAAAATGGAAAATTCGTACCTACCTAAATTCCCGCCCAAAATTTTAACCTACAAATGAAAAGAAGCGCAACTCGTTACAATACAAGGAGGTATTAGTGATTTTCCCGGGATTATCTCAAATAAAATCATTTTTCTGAATCAAAAAGA
>BNUV01000125.1 GCA_025997615.1 Spirochaetia bacterium | reverse complement strand
CCCTTTCCAAATCGTCTTCTTTGGAAAGGGTATGCACCGTCAGCAGATTGGGGTAACGTTCAACTAAAGCGGAGACGGTCTTTGTTCCACCCTTGCTAAAAGGGGCGTAGGCCTGATCCAGAATCACCACTTTTTGATATTTTTCGTGGTACTTCAAAATGGATCGGACTTCCGGCAGCGGCAGCAACAGCCCCGTGGGAGTGTTGGGATTCGCCAGAACCACGCCCCCCGAGCGGCGGCGGTAATCTTTAATATCGATGGTAAAATCTTTCTGCACCGCCGGCGTTTCATAGGGCACAGCCCAGAGATCCGCAAAGACGGAATAAAAGCTGTAGGTAACATCGGGGAAAAGCACCGGCAGCGCTTCCCTTCCGTCTTCCTCCGTTGAAGCGGATTCAAAAAAAGCGCCAAAGGCCATGGCCAATATTTCATCAGAACCGTTCCCGACAAAAACCTGTTCCGGTTTTACCTCGTATTTTTCCGCAATGAGCTGCCTGAGCTCCGCCGCTTCCGGATCCGGATAAAGCCGTATACTTTGATCCACCGCTTTACGGATAGTCCGCAGAACCACCGGGGCCGGCGGATAGGGGTTCTCGTTGGTGTTAAGCTTTACGAACTTTTTGTTCTGGGGCTGTTCACCGGGAACATAGGGCTTAAGAGACAGGGTTCTTGTATTCCAAAATTCACTCATCGTTCACTCCATGAAAAAAATATTTTAAGCGCTAATACTTAGGCCTATTTTTTGTGACGCCGGTCCAGCTCATCCAAAACTTCAGTTACACTAACCCCGGAACGGGTCATAAGGGCAGTCGTAAAGTAAAGAAGATCCGCCGCTTCCCAAACGATTTCATCGTGTGTTTTTGCGGTACAAACTTCCTCAGCCTCTTCCATCACCTTCTCCCGGACCAGCCCGTCATCCAGCGTGGCGGTGTAGGAACCGGGGCTCGGGTTACGAAAACGATCCGTTATAACCGATTGAAGGTATTCCCAGGTATAACTACGGTTGGTCCCAAAACAGGACCAGGCTCCAGTATGACACACCGGCCCCGAAGCTTCTACCACCGCCAACAGGGCATCCCGGTCGCAGTCGGCGCGGATCTTTTTCACCCCCAGGATGTTGCCGGAATTTTCCCCCTTCATCCAGAGCTTGTTCCTTGTCCGGCTGTGAAAACAAAGGTTCCCCCGTTTGAAGGTTTCGCCCACAGCCTCCCGGTCCGAAAAACCGGTCATCAAAACCTGGCCGTCAACCGCCTGGGCAATCACGGGGATCATGCCGTCGGTTTTTTTCCAGTTAAGAGAACGGATAAAAGCATCGGCAAGATTTATTTTTCCGGTGTAAAGAGCCATACCGAGCTGAACATCGCAGCCCATTTCTGCCAAGGTTTCAATTTCTTCCAGGGTCGAAACGCCGCCCGCTGCGGTGACAGTAGAGGAGACCGCCCCCCGCAACAACCGCACCTGCTCCATATCTATGCCGGTCATCGTGCCTTCCCGCTCCACACAGGTAAAAAGAAATTCCGACACGTATTTTTCCGCCACCTGCGCGGTTTCTACAAGGTTAAGGCCGGTGGATGTTTTCCAGCCGTCCACAACAATTTCGCCGTTCCGGGCATCCACCGCCAGAACGATCCGCTGACGGCCAATCTTTTTGACAAAGGCTTCGAGCAGCTCCGTGTTAAGGCGAAATTCTCCCGCATTTTTTTTGGAAGGATCCCGAAAAGCCGCAGACCCGATGATGATCTTCCGCGCCCCAAGGCTCACCAGTTCCCGGGCCTGTTCCGGTGTTCTGATCCCACCGCCCACACGGCACTCGGCTTTACGGAGCAGCGGTTTTATCAGCTTGATGTTGGAGCCTTTCCCCATGGCGGCGTCAAGATCGATCACCGCCACTTCGCCGTAACGATCAAACTCTTCCGCCAATACCAGAGGGTCTTCCCGCTCCAGCACCAGTTCCGTGCCCTGCTTAAGCTGAACAACTTTTCCATTCTGTATGTCGATTGAAGCAATTACCACCTGACGCAAACTCCTTTTGATTCGGCGTATTTTTTTATTTCCATAATCGTGGTTTTTCCAAAATGAAGCAGTGATGCTACCAATGCAGCGTCAGCGTTACCCCAGTTTTCGGCGAATCCGGGGGGCAGCAATACCCCGGCGATCTGATCCAGCGTTCCCGCCCCTCCGGAGGCGATGACCGGCACCGGCACCGCTTCCAGCACTGATCTGGTCAATTCCAGATCGTAACCCGCGCCGGTACCGTCTGCATCAATAGAGTTCAGAAGAATTTCCCCGGCCCCGAGTTTTACCGCTTCCACAGCCCATTCCAGGGCATCACGGCCCGTATCTTCCCGGCCGCCGTGGGAAAAAGCGTGCCACACCGGTTTCCCGTCCGCCCCCCCCACCCGCTTGGCATCAATAGAAAGAACCACACACTGGCTCCCATAGGCGGCGGCCATTTCCGAAAGCAGCGCCGGATTTTTCAGCGCCGATGTGCAGACCGAAACCTTATCAGCGCCGGCGTTCATGGCCTCCCGCATATCCTCCACGGAACGTATACCGCCGCCGACACAGAGGGGGATAAACACTTCCGCCGCCACCTGCCGCACCACTTCCAGCAGCGTAGCCCGGCTTTTGTAAGATGCCCCGATGTCAAGGAATGTCAGCTCGTCGGCCCCTTCTTCGTTATAACGCCGGGCCAGTTCCACCGGGTCCCCCGCATCTTCCAGGCCTTTGAATTTTATGCCCTTCACCACCCGGCCGTCATCAACATCCAGACAGGGGATAATCCGTTTAGCCTGCATATTTTTGTTCCGCCCAGTTCGCCAAAAGTTTTAATCCCACCGCCCCGGATTTTTCAGGATGAAACTGTACCGCCGCCAGCGCTCCCTGTTCCACCGCCGAACAATACGAAAGATAATATTCCGCTTCCGCGGCGGTACAGGAAGAATTTTCCGGTTGTGCATAATAGGAATGTATGTAATAAAAAAAAGAATTTTCCGGTATTGAACGAAACATTTTTGATGATGATTTTGCCCTTGTCTGGTTCCATCCTATCTGCGGAATTTTTCGGCCGGGAAATTTTTTAACACATCCCGGAATGATGGAAAGGCCCCGGACAGCTTTTCCGTTTACCGGAGGGGCTTCTTCGGATGAATCAAAAAGAAGCTGCAGGCCGATGCAAATTCCCAAAAAAGGTTTATCCGCCCTGATCCAGCTTTTTAACACCTCGGCATAGCCTGATTTTTCCAGGGATTCCATGGCGCTGGCAAAATGTCCGTCGCCGGGAAAGATAATTTTTTCAAAGGGCGATGTGGAGGGAACAAGCTCCTCGGGACCAGCGGCAAAACGACTGGCAAGGCCCAGCCGTTTCAACGCATTCATCACCGAGCCCAAATTACCGGCGCCGTAATCCACCACTGCAATGAGACCGCTCACGCAATGATCCCCTTGGTCGAGGGGATAATATCCGCGGAACGGGGATCGATCTCCACCGCATCCCGTAAAGCCCGGGCAGCGGCTTTGAAAAGAGCTTCGATTTTATGATGATCGCTGCGGCCCCGGAGTATGTCCAGGTGCAGGTTTATCCCCGCGGCGGAACTAAAGCCCTGCCAAAAATCTTCCACCGTGTCGGTCTGGAAAGAAGCCGCCCCCGAACCATTCGCCGGAGCGGCGTTCGCCGGGGCGCTGACCAGCGGAATACCCGAAAGCTCCGCCTGAAAAATAAGGAAACCCCGGCCTGAAATATCCACTACGGCCCGGGCCAAAGTTTCGTCCATGGGGAAAAGGCAGCTCCCGGTACGGCGGATTCCCCGCTTGTCCCCCAGGGCTTTGGCAAAACACTGGCCCAGCACGATCCCCGTATCTTCCACCAGGTGATGCTGATCCACTTCCAGATCCCCCGCAGCCCGGATATCCAGATCAAAAAGGCCGTGGCGGGCAAAGGTGTTAAGCATGTGCCCCATAAAGCCCACGGGATAATCCAGCCGGGCGATGCCGGTTCCGTCGAGATTCAATTTTATTGATATGTCCGTTTCTTTTGTCCGGCGGACAAGTTCAGCGTTTCTGCTCATATTATTATGCCACCACTTTTCGTAAATCGTATTCCACAATATCCGCCGCGCCCAATTTTTTCAAGCGGGGAATCA
The DNA here is from genome assembly GCA_025997615.1 of Spirochaetia bacterium. Lineage (GTDB taxonomy): Bacteria > Spirochaetota > Spirochaetia > Treponematales > Breznakiellaceae > BNUV01. Next base: position 1,263 of record BNUV01000125.1, on the reverse strand, counting down.
GCTCCGGTACATCGTTTTTTTTCACGGCGATCTTTACCGCAAAACCCCCGTTACCGTGGAGAGGCGCCACCGTGGGGCTCTGCATGGCCGGAAGCCCCGCCACCAGACCGGCGAACCGGTCACCGGCAACGTTCATCTCCAGCATCACCATATCCCGGCCGTCCAGCACCGCCTGAAAAAGCATGGCCAGTTCCTCAATGCGGTCCCGCTTTTCCCGGTTTTTCAAGGCCTCCTTCGAGGCAATAAAACGGGTCGATGATTCCAGCACCGTGTCTATGATTTTTAGGCCATTGTCCCGAAGCGTCTGTCCCGAGGCGGTATTGTCGATGATCATGTCCGCATCATCCGGGGGAAAAACTTCGGTGGCGCCGTAGGTACGGAGGATCCGATAATTGTAGCCCGATTTTTCCAGCCATTCCCCGGCCAGATTTACATACTCGGTGGCCGCCACAATGCGTTTGTTTTTCAGGGCCGCCCCGTCCAGTTCCGCAGGAATTGCCGCCACAATCCGCACCCGGTCCATGCCCAGGTCAAGAATTTCCTCCACATCGGCCCCGCTTTCCCGAATCCAGTCGATACCGGTAAAACCCGCATCGTGGCTCCCCAACTCCAAAAGTTCCCCCACGTTCTGGGGTTTCATGATCTTGGCATCCAGCCAGTCGGCGCCAATCTGGGGCCGGTAGGTGCGGTCCGCCAGAGAAACGGGGAAACCCGCCTCCGCAAAAAGTTTGGCAACATTGTCAAAGATCCGCCCCTTGGGGATCAGAATACGCAGCTTTTCCATACCAGGATTGTATCACATTGCAGGTGAAACTGAAAGGCCGCACTTACCCCCATGAAAAATCCCCATAAAGATTTTATACTGGTGATATGAGAATCATCCTGATTTTTTTAGTTCTGACTGTCTGCGGTTTTTTGGGGCAGCCTCTTTTTGGTTTGGGTGATGATCTTCTCCATGACGCCATCGAAGAAACGGAAGGCCGGGGGCTGCTGATCCGCAGTAATCCGGCCGGGGCGAAGGTTTTTGTCGACGGCATAGAACGGGGCCTTACCCCCCTGGTGATAGATTTTTTGCCGCCCGGGGAGTACAACATCTCGCTGGTAAAAGAAGGTTATGCGGAACGGCGGGTTAAGGTGATGCTGGACGGCCGGGATATGGTGATGCTGGAGATGAACGTTGCCGGTGACCGGTTCGCCGGTCTGGTGGCGGGGCTTCCGGCCATGCAGAGCCCCACGGTGGCGCCTCTCCACGGTAACGGGGGT